>NZ_CP006571.1:694113-1041170 GCF_000583875.1 Chlamydia avium 10DC88
CGCTAAAGAAAAAGCTATTAATAAATTACTATAAGCAGGCTTGTAGGGAAGAGAAATAGCAAATTCAATATCCTCTTCTGGAGTATGTACGACTACATGATCTTGCCCAAGAAACTTATAATAAAAATCTGCAGTTTCATCATAAAAAGCAAACGAGAATTTTTCTGAGAAAGAAGATTGTTTGACGAAATAGGGGTACCACGGGGAATCCTTAGGGAAAAGCTGAATACGACTTTTTTGTAATATGAGACTTTTTTCTTCAACAATACCTTGTATTCCTTTGTCAGAAAAATTGATAGTATGTTGATCTGCTATATGAGTGATAATTGCGATTTCAGGTTCTACAACAGAAAGAAGATTACGCATATTGTTAGGTTCAGAAACACCCATTTCTAAAATAAGAAAATCCTCATCACCATCGGATAAAAGCAAACTTAAAGGTACTGTTAACTGCGAATTATAACTTTTAGGGCTAGCATAGACTTTGTAAGTTGAAGAGAGAAATGTTTTTGAAAAGGCTTTTGTTGTTGTTTTCCCTACGGAGCCTGTGATCCCTATGATAGTGCCGGGGAATAAATGAGCTTGATTTTCTCCAGCTTCTCTTAAAGCCATTGTGGTATCTTGAACGACAATCAAGTCCAAACCAAAAGCATCGCCTTGATAATCTCTAGAAACTACAGCAGCTACAGCGCCTGCGTCTGCAGCATCACGTAGGAATCGATGACCATCCGTACAATTTCCATTTAGTGCAAAAAATACATCCCCTGGGCGAACTTGACGACTATCAATAGCCACTCCGGAGATTTTTTTCCCTGATCTAGGAAATTTAGCATCGGATAACATTGACGACACCCAATCTTCTAGTAAAATAGATCGCATAGCATTGCCTTAATTATTTGCTTAACAATATGCCAGTAGACACGTGGGTGTAATGCAT
Source organism: Chlamydia avium 10DC88 (assembly GCF_000583875.1). Lineage (NCBI taxonomy): Bacteria > Pseudomonadati > Chlamydiota > Chlamydiia > Chlamydiales > Chlamydiaceae > Chlamydia > Chlamydia avium. The sequence goes on from NZ_CP006571.1 coordinate 695,051, forward strand.
TTCCCCAAACAAACCTGAAGAACTCTTCAAATATTCTATTCACAAATATAAATAAATATCCCACATCAATGCAAGTGGGGTCGTCTGAATACCGAGATTTACTACTGACTAGAAAATCATCTTTCGCTTAAACTAAAGCTGTTTTGTAACTCTTGGTGGCATAGCCAAGCGGTAAGGCCGAGGCCTGCAAAGCCTCTATCCCCGGTTCGATTCCGGGTGCCACCTTTTTATCTTAAGATATTGTACACTAAAAAATGACTTGGTAGTGTGGAAATTTCCCAAGAATTTCTGGAGGCTATCAATGTTCGACAAGGAAAAATTCCTGTATAATTCAGATAAAAAACTTTTCCTTGGGGTGGATAAAGTCTTTCACTTACTTAAAGATCATTATGGTCCAAATTCAAGTCACTCCCTAGAAAATTCAAGTTACTCTCTTCTAAGTAAAACTGTATTATCAGATCCTTATGAAAACATTGGTGTAGATTTTGTAAAAAGCTTATCGAACAAAATCTATAAAAAATACAACGACGGCATTACTACTGCTGTTCTTTTACTTCACTCTTTCTTGAAAAACAGCTATTGCTTGTGTGATCAGGAAATATCTCCTTATCGGCTTAGTATTGCCTTAAAGAAAATGGGGGATATTCTATTATCTGCTCTAAGAAACCAGTCTTTGCCTTTAAAAGATAAGACAAAGGCCAAAAACATTGTTTTTTCTGCTCTCCCTGACCTAGAGATTGCTACAGAGATATCAGAGGCATTTTCACAAGTGGGATCTGAAGGATTTATCTCCGTATCTCATAGAGAATCTACATCTATGTATATTACACAAGGACTCTACGTTCCTTATGGCTACGTCTCCCCTCATTTTCTTGTACAATCTTTACCATGTTCTTTTACGCTTTCACAACCTCGAGTTTTTGTTACTGATAAAGATATCTCTACTATTTTGCATTTTCTTCCTTTGTTTCAAGAACTACAAGAACATCAGGAACACTTACTTCTTGTATGCAAAGATATAGATCCGGATGTTCTTTCGACTCTTACTCTAAATAAATTAGAAAAACTCCTACATATCGTAGTTGTATGTATCCCCTCAACTTCTTCGGAAGAAAATTCTTTCTTTGAAGATATTAGTTTATTTACAGGGACGAATGTATTTTCTCATTCAACTTCTCCCATGGGTCCGATACCGGAACGTTCATCTCTAGGTTCGTGTGATTTTGTAGAGATTTCTGAGAAACACACTATGTTTATGCATGATAATGGTGTATCAGAATGCTTAAAGCTTAAAATTCATCAATTAGACGAGGAAATTCGCACGAATAGCTGTCAGAATAAAAAGGTTAAACTTATACAAAGAAAGCGCCGACTCCAAAGTTCCGTTGCTATTCTTCCTATTAAAGAAACACTCTCTTTTTCTTACTCCATAGCACTGTCTACATTAACTTCTGCTATAGAATCAGGATATATTCCTGGTGGAGGAGCAGGAATATTCTACGCAGCTTTACAATTGAACAATGAAAAAGAACTTTCTGAGGAAGAAAAAGCGGCGAAAACTATTTTACAAACGAGTGCACTCATACTTATAGAACAATTAGCAAATACAGCTCAATTGGATGGTGCAGCAATCATAGATAAACTTATTACTTTAGCAACACCTAGTTTAGGGATTAATGTTCTATCAAAACAGATAGAAGATCTCATTGCTTCTGGGGTTTTGGATCCTCTAGGGAAAACAGAGGACATCTTCTCATTTGCATTAGAAACAGCAATAACTATACTATCAACCAAGGGAGTCATTCATGCGCCATTGTAGTTAGTGACTACAATCTGAAGTCAATAAGTATTACAATTATGTCTACAAAAGTTTATTTTTAATTATTTAATACTCAGCTTTATATTGTCTTATTACCGATGAAGAGAACTCCATAAAAGTTCCCTGTTTAAGGAGAAGAAAATATGGATAATAAACCGCCTGGAGCACATCGTCTTCTCCATATCTCTGATGTGCATTTTGCTATTTTCCCTACGAATCCTTTAACTCTTATGAATAAAAGATTTAAGGGTATGCTGCGTCAAGTTTTTGGTCGTGTGAATTTCCAGTCGAAGGCAATTGCAGAGGGTTTCCCTACTTTAGCTAAACAATTACAAGCAAATAGTATTTGTATTACGGGAGACTTTTCTCTAACTGCTCTAAACCAAGAATTTGCACTAGCTAAACAATTTGTTCATACATTAGAGACACAGGCATCTGTTTACGTCCTTCCTGGGAATCATGATGTATATACTCAACGTTCTTTGATTCAACAAACCTTTTATCAATATTTCCCAAATATTCAATTACAAAATGAAGGTATTGCTTTCCATAAACTTTTAGATAACTGGTGGTTAGTCTTATTGGATTGCTCGTGTTTAAACGGATGGTTTTCAGCTAATGGTATGATCAAATCATCTCAGATTTCTATTTTAGAAAACTTTATTCTTAACCACTCCGTTCAAGAGAATATCATTATTGCCAATCACTACCCTCTGTTATCGACATCAGAGCCTTCTCATGATTTAATCAATAACACAAGTTTACAAAACGCATTAAAGAAGTACTCCAATGTACATTTATATCTGCATGGGCATGATCATCAATCTGCTATGTACCACAATAAAAATTATGCTCCCCACCTAATTTTAAACAGCGGTTCTATTTCTCTACCTTCGAATGCTAGCTTCCATATCATTGATCTATATCCGCAAGGATACCGTATTCATACAGCAACAATTACAAATCTTACTTCTGGAAAACCTTTAGAAATTTCTGTAGTTGCAACACACTTAGGATAGGAGAACATGCTGGGAGACAGGATAAATAGAGAGTGTGAAAACCTACACACCCTCTTCACAAATTTTCTCTGCAATGGCTTTAAATATTTCGGGAGTATCAAAAACTACATTATGAGAGACATCCCGAGTAGATTCAGGAAGAGAAATTAATTTTTCTACCCAAACCTTACGTTTTTTCTGTTCCTCAATAGAAACAGCTCGATCACGCATTTTCTTTAATAGCTCTATCTCTGAAGATAGCTCTTTTTTCTTTGTTGTTTCCATATTGTAGAAATTAAGGGAACTCTTCTTTTTATACAATAGGGCTTGGGATACATACTACATTACTTAGAAACACGAGAATCATAACTTCCTGTGCGTGTATCAATTCTGACTACTTCACCTTCTTCAATAAAAATAGGGACCATAACTTTGGCACCGGTGTTTGTTACAGCTGGTTTTAAGACTCTTCCTGATGCAGTGTCTCCACGTACGCCAGGTACTGTTTCCGTAATTGTTAACTCCATGAAAATAGGAGGTTCTACAGCGATAACATTACCATTGTATAAAACTAGTGTGTAAATAGTATCTTCTAATAACCATGGTCGGATATTCTCAATTTTATCCCAAAAGATGACTTCCTGATCGAAAGTTTCATCATCCATGAATGTAGCACCTTCTTGATCGGAATAAAGAAAACGCATTTGTTGTTCACGGACATCAGCAGTTTCTACAGACTCCCCGGATTTAAACGTTTTTTCAATAACTCTTCCTGTTAAGAAGTTTTTTACTTTAATCCTATTAAAAGCCTGCCCTTTCCCAGGTTTTACAAAATCATTTTGTAAAATTAAATAGGGCTGTCCATCAATTTCTATTCTTAATCCTACACGGAAATCGCTTGTACTTACACGAACCATGGCTATTAATCTTTAAAATTCTCTCCTTCATATTATAACCGTGTTCTTTCCTTTGTCCAGAAGAATGTCTTACTACAGCAGTTATAATTAAGAATAACATGATAAACAAATGTATAAAATTTTCTAGACACGAATATTTCAAGTAATTATGGAACTGAGCAAAATCAATTACATAAGGCTGCAACATGTCGGATACAAATAAACAAATTAATGAAAGAAAAATTGCTCAAGACATGTTGGAGAGATATTCTGGATCTACGATTGAAGAATTTTGCCCCTATTTACTCTTAACTAATTTCACACACTACACTCATGTATTTGCAGAAACATACCAAGTTCCTATTTCCAAAGGTTCGATGTTTTCTGCCTCCCATGCTCCTCAAATTAACGTCTCTATTTTAGATTTTAAATTAGGGTCTCCAGGAGCTGCTTTAACAATGGATTTATGTTCTTTTCTTCCTAATGCAAAAGCTGCGGTTATGTTAGGCATGTGTGGGGGACTACGTTCGCATTATCAAGTTGGGGATTATTTTGTTCCTATAGCTAGCATTCGAGGAGAAGGAACTTCTGATATTTACTTTCCTCCTGAAGTTCCAGCATTAGCAAATTTCATCGTGCAAAAAACCATTTCCGAAGTATTAGAAGAAAGAAAGGCTAGCTATCACATTGGCATCACGCAAACAACAAACATTCGTTTTTGGGAATTTAACACAGAATTTCGAAAAAAATTATACGAAAATAAAGCGCAAACTATAGAAATGGAATGCGCAACACTATTTTCTGCAGGCTATAGAAGAAACTTACCTATAGGAGCTTTGCTCATTATCTCAGATTTACCTTTAAGAAAAGAAGGCATAAAAACCAAAAAGAGTGGAAAATTCGTACTGGATACATTCACGCATGATCATATCGATGTAGGAGTAAAAGTCGTCTCAAAACTCGATTTTGTACTAAAGAACCGCGTAAAATCAAAAGGTTTTCCTCATATGGAACCTGGGGAATCTGATGATATCATGCCCCCAGGATCAGGAATTTCAGACAATGACTATTGAGAGAGTATCCTTTGTACTATACAGTCTGTAGTAAATCCACAAGCTTCTGTGACATCTGCAGGAGCTCCAGAATATCCAAATCTATCCATAGCAATAGCCAAGCCATTAGCACCAATGTACTTATGCCATCCTAATGCAGATCCTGCTTCTATGGACACACGCATGCCCAAATCCCCTCCAATAACATGAGAACGATATTCAGCATCTTGCTTTTCAAATAGCTCCCAACAAGGGAAGGAAACTACTCGAACATTCTTATCTAAATACATGAGTTCCTTAGCCACAGCTAAAGCTAAATGCAATTCTGACCCTGTAGCAAACAAAGTGTAATCAATGGGTACTCCATGGGCTTCATGCAATACAATATAGGCTCCACGTCCTATACCTTCTTCAAATGACACTTTTGTCTGGGATAGTGTGGGGAGATTCTGCCGAGAAAGAATCAAAGCTGTAGGGCCCATATATTTCAATGCTGCAAGCCAAGCACCCTTAACTTCATTAGCATCTCCTGGGCGGATCACTTGCAAACCGGGGATCATCCTTAACGACATAATTTGTTCTATAGGCTGATGTGTAGGGCCGTCTTCTCCAACGACAATTGAATCATGAGTAAAGTGATAAATTACGGGTAACTTTGCCAATGCAGCTAGGCGAATGGCATTTCTTAAATAATCAGAGAAAACTAAGAATGTCCCACAAAAAGGGCGGAATACTTGAGAATAAGCAATACCGTTAGCAATCGCTCCCATACCGAATTCACGAACGCCATATTTAATATTCCTTCCAGAAAAATCCTGACGATTAATTTCTTTAGCATCCGTTATCCATGTACCATCTGAACTAGATAGATCCGCTGATCCTCCAATCAAAGCAGGGATATACCGAGCTAAGCTCTGAATTACCTTATTAGATGCTGCACGACCTGCTATTGTTTCTGGCATATCTATATTTTCAAGAATAGTTTCTAGTTCATCTGAAACTACGGGGACCTTAAGTGAAAGAAATTCTTGATGTAAATCAGGGAATTGTCGCGACCATACACAAAAGTTATCTTGCCACGCTTCCTGCATTTTACGATCTTTCTGTAGTTTTTGCGTAAAAAATGTCTTTACTGCTGGAGACACAAAAAACTTCTCATCAGGAAGGTGCCAAAAACGCTTTGTTTGCTCGACGCCACTTTCTCCTAGAGGAGAGCCATGAGCCTTATGACTACCCTCTTTAGGAGAACCATGGCCTATGATCGTATGTGCAATGACTAGTGTAGGACGTTGTTGAGATTGTTTAATCTTAGTAAATGTTTCATGCATCCCCAAGAAGTCATAGCCATCGATTTCAAAAACTTCCCAACCGTAAGATTCGAATCTTTTCTTTACGTCCTCACAACTAACTTCTCCTAAAAATCCATCTAAAACTATATTATTATAGTCATAAATGAGGACAAGATTATCTAAACTTAAGGTTCCAGCAAAACTACAAGCTTCGTGGCTCACGCCCTCCATCATGCAGCCGTCACCGGCTAAACAATACACTTTACCATTGAAGATTTCATGTTCCGGCCGATTAAAGCGTACAGCAAGCATCTTCATAGATAAAGCCATACCGACAGCATTCCCAACCCCTTGCCCTAAAGGCCCCGTGGTTGCTTCAACACCGCTAGTTTCTCCAAACTCAGGATGGCCTGGGGTATGCGAGTGTAATTGACGAAATTGTTGGAGATCTTCTAAAGATACATTATATCCCGCAAGATGTAAGCACGCATACAATAAAGCAGATCCGTGTCCTGCAGACAAAACAAAACGGTCTCTATTTATCCATAAAGGATCTTTGGGATTATGTCTTAAAACATAGCCATAGAGGTAGGCAGCAAGTTCTGCACACCCCAAAGGCAAGCCAGGATGTCCAGATCCGGCTTTTTGAATCATCTCTATACTTAATTGTTTTAGAGTCCCAGATATCTTTTCTAAGATATCTATATCTACTCCCTTATTCATCATTTTCCAGACCTAAATGCGCTATGTAAAGAAACAAAGTCAAGATTATAGCATCTAATACCAAAAAAGCAAGTTACGCAATTTATATGAATACCCGAACTCAGTAGCCAACACACTAAAGACTATTTCTCAACACATAGTTAAAAAATAGCATTAAAAAGACAGACTAGAGACTAAAATGAACAACTCCCATATAATTGCAATCAACCTAATACTTTTGACACTAAAGTTCCATCCTATGTTAAGTAATACTTTGCGATCTAACTTCTTAAAGTTCTATGCTAATCGGAATCATACTATTGTTCCTTCATCTCCTGTCTTTCCTCATAATGACCCATCAATCCTCTTTACTAATGCAGGAATGAATCAATTTAAGAATGTCTTTTTAAACAAAGAAAAAACAAGCTACTCTCGAGCGACAACCTCACAAAAATGCATCCGTGCGGGGGGAAAGCACAATGACCTAAATAATGTAGGTCATACTTCACGTCATCTCACGTTCTTTGAAATGCTAGGGAACTTTTCTTTCGGTGATTACTTTAAATCTCAAGCTATTGCTTTTGCCTGGGAAGTATCTCTTTCTGTTTTCAACTTTAACCCTCAACAAATTTATGCCACTGTGCATGAAAAAGATGATGAGGCTTTTGCTCTTTGGGAAGAGTTCTTGCCTTCTAATCGCATTTTTCGCTTAACAGACAAAGATAATTTCTGGAGCATGGCAGATGTCGGCCCCTGTGGATATTGTTCTGAACTCTTATTTGATAGAGGAGAGAAATTTAGCAAAGCATCTTCACCTCTAGAAGATGTCGAGGGTGAACGCTTTTTAGAGTACTGGAATCTTGTTTTTATGGAGTTTAACCGTGCTGCAGACGGTTCTCTTCTCTCGCTCCCCAATAAACATGTAGATACAGGAGCAGGTTTAGAACGTTTAGTTGCGATTATTTCAGGTACGGATACTATTTTCGAGGCAGATGTTTTACACCTACTTATCAAACAGACAGAACAATTATCAAGGAAAACATATCAACCACACCATCCTTTAGGTGCTGCTTTCAGAGTAATTGCTGATCATACGCGCTCCCTATCTTTTGCTATTGCTGATGGTTTGCTTCCTGGAAACACAGAACGCGGTTATGTATTAAGAAAAATTCTACGTAGAGCAGTCAACTATGGGAAACGTCTAGGACTTACCCAACCATTTTTAGCAGATATTGTTCCTTCTTTAGTTGATGCAATGGGAGATGCCTATCCTGAACTTCGACTTTCTTTATCTCAAATTCAAGAAGTCGTGACTGCAGAAGAAGAAAATTACCTAAGATCGCTTAATCGCGGAGGAAGTTTACTCCATCAGGTGATAAAAACATCCTCTTCTGTAATCTCTGGGCAAGATGCTTTTAAATTAAAAGATACTTATGGTCTTCCCATTGATGAAATAGCTTTATTAGCAAAAGACCATAATCTCTCTGTAGATCTGGAGACTTTCGATCAATTAGAAAAAGAAGCTAAAGAACGTTCTAAGAAAAACGCAGCGAAAACTCGCAACTTAACAGATAAAGACGAAGCTTTTTATGATACGTTATCTCTAAAAGAAAACTCTGAGTTCTTAGGATACACTACGCTATCTTGCGATACATTTATTGAAGCACTCCTGCATGATAGTCAACAAGTCCCCACTCTGAAAGAAAAACAAAAAGGTGTCATAGTCTTAAAATCAACTCCTTTCTATGCAGAGAAAGGTGGGCAAGTTGGGGATTCTGGAGAGATTTTCTGTTCAGAAGGGACATTCTTAGTAACTCATACCACATCTCCAAAGCCAGGGATTATCTTACATCACGGAGAGGTAACACAGGGGTACCTCTCTCAAGGTTCAGCTATAACAGCACAAGTACACTGTATCCGAAGAACAAATATTAGCAATAACCATACAGGATGCCACCTTTTGCACAAGGCTTTAGAGATGACTTTAGGCGATCATATTCGCCAAGCTGGATCTTACGTTGATGATACAAAAATACGTCTAGATTTTACTCATCCCAAGGCCATATCTCCCGATGATTTAACAGCGATAGAGCTGCTAGTAAATGAAAAAATTCGAGAAAATCATCGCGTTGAAATCCGCGAAGCTCTGTACTCTGATGTTATGAGTTCTAAAGAGATCAAACAATTCTTTGGAGACAAATATGGTGATATTGTACGAGTAGTTTCTGCTGGATTTTCCCATGAGTTATGTGGAGGGACCCATGCTGAGCATACAGGAGACCTTGGATACTTTCGTATTATTAAAGAACACGCTGTTGCTACAGGAATTCGTCGTATAGAAGCTGTCACGGGGAAAGAAGCTGAGCTCTTAGCACATCGAGATCATGAAGACCTCAATGAAATCTCTTTGGTTTTACAGTCTCCTCGTGATCAAATTGTGCACAAGTTACAAAATGTATTAGAAGAGAAAAAACTCCAAAGCAAACAGATCACTGAATTAGAAACTCAGTTAGTCAATGTACAATTAGATAAAATCATTGAGAAACGTCAACATATTGATGACATTTCTTATATAGTACACCACCTAGATGAATCAGAAAGTCATCGCCTACAACAATATGCAAATTGTTTTCACCAAAGAATCCCTAATCGCTGTATTTCTTTATGGATTACTCGAAAACAGGGCAAGCATATTCTTTTTTCTAGGCTCTCTAATGACCTTGTCCAACAAGGATTACAAGCAAAAAATCTTTTAGAACAATTACTCGCACCTTGTGGGGGGCGCTGGGGAGGACGAGACACATTTGCTCAGGGTAGCACAGATATTCTCCCACAAACAGACACAGTAAACACAGTTTTATGGCAATGGATTTCAACACAGCTAACTTAGCCTCACCTCTTTTTTCTAAACTAGCTCATGCCTCTACTCCACTATTAATAGAAAATATCCACTCAGGGGCACGTGCATTTTTAGCGGCTCAATTTTTTTATAAAAAAAATACTTCTGTTGTCATGGTGACAACATGTTCTCGACTAGATGATCTTTTTGAAGATCTTTCTGCGTTTTTAGAAATCCCTCCCTTAGAGTTCCCATCATCAGAAATCGATCTGTCTCCTGAACTAGTTAATATTGATGCTGTAGGCAAGCGTGATAAAATACTTTATGAACTTTGTAAACAAAATAAGCCTGTATTTTGTGTTACTACATTAAAAGCATTACTAGAAAAAACACGTTCTCCTAAAGATCTGATGAACCAATGCCTAGATATTCAAGTAGGAGATCTCCTAGACCCAGATATGATGATAGACTTATGTAAAAATTTAGGCTATCGCCATACGACTCTTACTAGTGATAAAGGAGAGTTTGCTTATCGTGGTGGAATTGTTGATATTTTTCCCTTATCCTCTCCCGAACCTTTTCGAATAGAATTCTGGGGAGAAAAAATTATTTCCATACGTCCCTTTAACCCTTCAGATCAACTATCTACAGGGAAAACTTCTAAACTCTCCATATCTCCAGCGATACAAAATTCTGGGGAGTCCTTGGAGTACAGCCTTTTGGATTATTTTCCCTCTCCTCCTGCATTTGTTTTCGACAGTTTAACAAATCTAGAAGATGATTTTGCTGAAATTTCGGGGACGCTCTCCTCACTGCCTAAACGTTTTTTACCAATTAAGGAATTTTGTGAACGTGCTTTTCTATCTCCTACAATTTTCTTTGAGGAAAAAACCTTCCCCAATGCTCAAATTAAAAAAAATCAAGAAGTTCACGTAGAAGTTTTCCATTGCCATATTGCAACATCACGTGTTGCAGCTCCCTTTATCTATCCTAATGAAATTTTTGCTGGTGAAGGAAATCCTCTTTTAGACTTCTTACAGAAACTACATGAGTATACTCCTAATTCAGAATTTCCGTTCCACATAGCGATCTATAATACCAATACAAAATCTCTAAAAGAAGCTCGTGTACTTATAGAAACCCTCCAACATCACAATTGGAAGATTTACGAAAAACGTAATAACCTGTCATCAAGCTTTGCTCTTGTAGAAGAGCATTTTGTTGCTATCTCGCTATCCGAATTTGCATCGACAAAAATCTTACGAAGACAAAAACAACGAAATTATTCTTCTGTGGCTACTGAAGAAGTCTTTGTCCCAGTCCCGGGGGAAACTGTTGTGCATCTTCACAATGGTATTGGGAAGTTCATCGGGATAGAAAAAAACCTAACCATTTAAATATTGAAACAGACTATCTTGTGATTGAATATGCGGATCGTGCAAGACTTTATGTACCTTCTGATCAGGCTTATTTAATTTCTCGTTATGTAGGGGCTTCTGAAAAAACTCCCGAGTTACACAATCTTAACGGCTCTAAATGGAAAAGATCTCGCGATCTGTCTGAAAAGTCTCTTATTCTTTATGCCGAAAAACTTCTTCAACTTGAAGCTCAACGTTCGACATCAGCGGCATTTACCTACCCTCCTCATGGAGAAGAAGTCATAAAATTTGAAGAAAGCTTCCCCTACGAAGAAACTCCTGATCAATTAAAAGCTATTGAACAAATTTACAGTGACATGATGTCGGATAAACTTATGGATCGCCTCATTTGTGGTGATGCTGGATTTGGAAAGACCGAAGTTATCATGCGTGCTGCTGTAAAAACTGTTTGTGACGGTCATCGTCAAGTGATTGTCATGGTCCCAACAACAATTCTAGCAACCCAACATTACGAAACATTCACCCAACGCATGGCAGGGCTGCCTATAAATATCGCAGTCCTATCTCGCTTTTCAGACAACAAGACAACAAAAAAAATATTTGAAGGCGTGTCTAATGGAGATATTGATATCCTCATTGGCACACATAAACTTATCAACAAGAATTTGGAATTTAAAAATCCTGGCTTGCTTGTCATTGATGAAGAACAACGGTTTGGTGTTAAAGTAAAAGACTTTTTAAAAGAGCGCTATCCTACCGTAAATTGTCTCACTGTATCTGCAACACCTATTCCCAGAACTCTATACATGTCATTATCAGGAGCCCGTGATCTTTCTCTTATCACTATGCCTCCCTTGGATAGACTTCCTGTTAGCACATTCGTTTTAGAATATAGTGATGAAACGTTAACGGCTGCTTTACGCCATGAGCTACTCCGTGGTGGGCAAGCCTATGTAATCCATAATCGGATAGAAAGTATTTTTAGATTAGCAAACACCATTCGCTCGTTAATTCCTGAAGCACGTATTGCTGTTGCCCATGGCCAAATGTCGTCAGAAGAACTCGCTGTTATTTTTCAGAAATTCAAAGATCAACAAATCAATATTCTTGTAGCTACTGCATTAATTGAAAACGGGATCGATATTCCCAATGCCAATACTATTCTAGTTGACCAAGCAGATAAATTTGGTATGGCTGACTTATATCAAATGAAAGGACGTGTAGGAAGATGGAACCGAAAAGCTTATTGTTACTTTTTAGTATCACATTTAGACAGGCTATCTAGCCCTGCTGCTAAGCGCTTGGAAGCCCTCAATAAACAAGAATATGGGGGAGGGATGAAAATCGCTCTACATGATTTGGAAATTCGAGGAGCGGGGAACATCTTGGGAACCGATCAATCGGGGCACATTAGCGCTATAGGATTCAATTTATATTGTAAATTATTAAAAAAGGCCGTAGCTGCATTAAAAAACAACTCATCCCCACTATTATTTAACGATGATGTAAAAATTGAATTCCCCTATAACTCTCGTATTCCTGATACCTATATAGAGTTAGCATCGATGCGTATAGAGTTCTATCAAAAAATAGGCAATGCGGAAAATGTAGAACAATTATCTTGTATACAAGAAGAGATGCGCGATCGCTTCGGCCCTCTTCCTGACGAAGTTTTATGGTTGTTTGCCTTAGCAAAAATACGTATATTCTCTCTTGAACGAAATATTACTAGTATCAAAGGGACCTCAAACGCCTTATATATCCAACAGTACCAAGAAAAAACAGAAAAAATTAAAAAGGTATTACCCTATTCCCTATCACCTACTCCGGAATTATTAGTATCAGAAGTTTTAGAATCTTTAGAGAAAGCATTCCCCACATAAGCCTCTTTGCTAGAGAGATATCATGTCACAGTTTTACGAACTCATTAAACCCAAGACTCCTCGTCCACCTGTATGGCTACTTAGACAAGTAGGGCGTTATATGCCCCAATATAAAGAACTCAAAGGCTCCCGAACATTGAAAGAATTGTTTCATGATACTGAAGCTATTGTTGAGGCGACCCTTCTAGGTCCAGAATTATTGCAAGTGGATGCTGCTATTCTTTTTGCTGACATTCTTTCTATATTGGACGGCTTTGCAATTCCTTATGATTTCTCTCCTGGGCCTAAAATTGATTTTTCTCCTCAGAAACAATACTTATTCACACAGCATCCCGAAGAACATTTCTCTTATCTTTTAGAAGCTATCCGCTGTCTTGTTCAACGTTTATCTGTGCCTCTCATTATTTTTGCTGCTTCTCCGTTTACACTAGCTAACTACCTGCTAGATGGAGGAAATACAAAAGACTCCCCCAAGACAATGGCATTTCTATACCAATATCCTGAAAAATTTGATTCTCTTTTATCGCAACTGGCCTCAGCTACAATCTCTTACTTAAAAGCACAAATTCAAGCAGGAGCTGCTGCTATTCAACTATTTGAATCCTCCAGTTTGCGACTCCCCTCAGCACTATTTTCTCGTTACATCACTAGACCTAATACCCGACTGATTTCTCAAATAAAGCAAGAAATCTCTGCTCCTATTAGTCTGTTTTGCCGATGCTTTTATGAAAATTTCATTGATCTATACACTACGGGAGCAGATACCTTACACCCCGATTATCACGTGGACCTTGCTCATCTTTATGCTACTCTACCGCAGCCAGGCTCTCTACAAGGGAATTTAGATCCTGCTCTTCTTCTTCTCTCTCAAGATAAACTTCTCCGTTATGTTGAACGATACCTTATTCCTTTAAAATCACAACCTCATTACATTTTCAACTTAGGACATGGTATCCTCCCTGAAACCCCTTTAGAAAACGTCCAAGCTATGTTATTATGTTTAACCTCAACTTTAAATTCTTAGAAGGTCTTCATCAACCGGCACCTAGATATACTAGCTATCCTACTGTTTTAGAATGGGAAGATTCGGATACACAACCTGCTTATCAAGCTTTTCGTCTTCTCCAACAAGATGATCAGCCTTTATCCTTATATTTTCATATTCCTTTTTGCCAATCTATGTGTCTGTATTGTGGATGTTCTGTTGTACTTAACCGCCGTGAAGATATCGTAGAACAGTATATTGATACCTTGATCCAAGAAATGGAATTGATCTATTCTCTCCTTGGGAAGAGGAGGGTATCTCGTATCCATTTTGGAGGAGGAACACCTAGTCGTCTGTCTCGTAAGCTTTTTGATAAGCTCTTCTCTGCCATTCATCGCCTGTTCAATCTTTCAGAAGCACAAGAAATTGCTATTGAATTTGATCCCCGTTCTTTAAGGGACGACCAAGATAAACCCCAATTTCTTCAGTCTTTAGGATTTAACCGAGTCAGCTTAGGAATACAAGATACCAATCCCTCTGTTCAAGAAGCTGTGCGCCGACGCCAAAGTCACCAAGAGTCATTGCAAGCTTATGAAAAATTCCGTCAACTAAATTTTGAAAGTATTAATATCGACTTAATTTACGGGCTTCCAAAACAAACAAAAGCAACCTTTGCGCAAACAATTTCTGATATTTTGCACATGCGTCCAGATCGTTTGGCTCTATTTTCTTTTGCTTTTGTCCCTTGGGCGAAACCTCATCAAAAAGCTATCAAACAAGTCTCTTTACCATCTATGGAAGAAAAATTTGCAATATACTCTCATGCAAGGCACACATTAATAAAAGCAGGATATCAAGCAGTCGGTTTAGATCATTTTTCTCTTCCTGAAGACCCTCTAAGCATTGCCTTTAACAACAAAACATTAATCCGCAATTTCCAGGGCTATTCTCTACCTCCTGAGGAAGACTTAATAGGATTAGGAATCACTGCGACAAGTTTCATCCGAGGGATCTATTTACAAAATACAAAGACATTGCAATCTTATCATGAGAAGATAGCCGCAGGCTCTCTAGCAACAAGTAAAAGTAAGATCCTATCTGAAGATGATAAAATCCGAAAATGGGTAATCCATAAGTTAATGTGTACATTCCATGTATCCAAAGAAGAGTTTTTTAATCTCCATGGCCATCATTTTGATACTTACTTCTCTGCAAGCCATGAGAGGATCTCTAGTATGGCATCCACAGGCCTCTTACACAATAGCTCATCATCCATAACTGTAACTCCTTTAGGAGAAATATTTGTCCGAGTTATTGCTACAGCCTTCGATAATTATTTTCTAAAATCCACATCTTCAATTCCCAAGTTTTCAGGATCAATATGAGAAAAATCCTTATCATAGGTGCAGGAATTTCAGGATTATCCACAGCCTGGTGGCTGAAACAAAAATTCCCAAATACCGAATGCCTTATTCTGGAGAAATCTCCTCAACCAGGAGGATTACTACATACCAAATATCATGATGATTTTGCTTTAGATTTAGGGCCTAAAGGATTTCTGACCCAAGGGGAAGGTAAATACACTCTAAGACTAATTCAAGAATTGGGACTATACCCTCTGCTTGTAACTAGCAACAAAACAGCGAAAACGCGATTCATTCATTACAAGGGAAAAACCAGAAAAATTTCTTTATGGACCCTAATGAAAGAAGGGTTACCTCTAGCGATAGTTAAAGATTTGTTTGCCTCTCGATACTATAAAGATAGTTCCGTAAGGGAGTTTTTACAACGACATAGTACGAAATCTCTTGTTCATCATATCTTTAATCCCATTGTTCTAGCTACCCGCGCAGGGCATAGCCACCTTCTTTCTGCCCACATGGCCTTTCCTTCTCTTTCTCAATACGAAGCACAAACAGGTTCCCTACTACGAAGCTATCTCAAAAAATCCTCAACAAAAATTAAGCAAGAGCCCTACCTTGCCTCATTAAAACCTAATTTTGGTGTTCTTATCGATACACTAGTAAAAAAACTATCTGTAACATGGAGATTCTCCTCTCCCGTGACTAAAATCGAATGTTCATCTTCTTCAGTTACTATCAGCACAGAAAAAGAAACTTTTTCTGGAGACCTAGCTATTTATACAGGTCCATTATCCTTACTTCCCCGACTTATCAATATCCGAGGAATATCTCATCTTGCTAAAAAAACTATTTCTTTGGATCTCTCATGTATAACTTTAGGATGGAAAACACAACGACCAAATCTACCTAAAGGATACGGCATGTTATTTTCTGATGAGCCCCCCCTATTAGGAATAATTTTTAATTCCCAAGTTTTCCCAGAACAACTCCCCGAGAAAACTGTTCTTTCTCTACTTCTAGAAAACCGTTGGCATGAAGAAGATGCTTATGCTTTTTCCCTAGCAGCAATTTCTGAGTATCTCCATATCACACATAAACCCGATGTCTTCTCATTATTTTCTCCAGAAGAAGGTCTACCTCAACATTGTGTAGGATTTTTGGAAATGAAAAACCAAATTCTCCCCTACATCCCTCAAAATCTAAAGATTGTTGGGCAAAATTTTTCAGGGCCCGGAGTTAACCGATGTGTTGCATCAGCCTATCATACTGTTGCTGCCCTCTGTAACGAGAAAACGCTCACAAAGGGCTACTGTCTTCATTAACATTTCCCCGACATATTCTCTACGCAAAGAATGGTTTAACAAACGCTTTTCAATGTGTTCTAAAAGATGGTGTATCAAAAGATTTCTTTCCTGTAGTCTTTCATACACATAAGCTAAACCTATTACCCAACGCATCTCCATTGAAATACGAACACAAGAATCTTCAATAAAAGTCAACTGTGGGTGATTAGGAACAGTCCAATCTTGCTTAACCTCTTCAAAAACTTCTTTAGCTCGCGTAGTCTCTCCTAAAGCAAGATAGGCATTTGCGAGATCTAACTTCACTGTATAATATATGTATGCCCAAGGTTTCGCATTTTCTCCAGACAAAGTAATTTCGGAAAATTCCTGCAATGCCCTTGTCAGCCAACTAATTTTTCTCATTAAAGTATCCTCTGCGCAACTTTGGAAATAATAGGCGGCAGGCAATAATGAAGAATTAGGGAAAAAGTCAGAAAATGCAGATAAATGCGTCAAAGCTTGTTCATTCTTTGAAAAATATTCCTGAACGTCATAAGCAAGTAGGTATAACCGATCTCCAAAAGGACGTAGGGACAAATGCTCACAATAGCGCCTTAACTCTTCTTGATTACAGGAGGACCTTGTTAACGCCCATACCCAACGGATAACAGATTGTAAAGAAGAACATTCTGAAGAAAATACCTGAGATAAAGCATCTCCAGATACAGAATCGCTGCTATATAAAGCATAAAAACAACACAAAGCAATTTCTTCTAAAGACTCAGGATGAGTCAAAGATATATCCCTAGTATGCTCTACTGGTAACTTCCCTCCGCGAAAATCTAACCAGAATGTTAATGCTCGACGAAAATCAGAATCTCGTATGGTATCTTGAATTTTTTCAAAATACTCTTGCTCAGCATGCACAAGCTGTAGATCAATAAGAGAAAGTATAGGATGCGAATGGCAAATGGGGTACCTCTTTATCATATCGTAAATACAATGATAATAAATGTCCGAAAGAGAAACATGTTGATCACGATGTAACATTGTACAAACTTTAACAAAAGGAGATAGAGAAGCGTCCTCACGTTTTAAAAATGATGAAGTAATTGATTTCACAATATTGTGATACGCAAAAGAAAAAGATGAACGAGAGAGAAATTCTTCACACAATGTAGATTTCCCTTGCAGAGCGTAGGTAAGAAACAAACCCAAACCTGCTTCCTGACGATTCCAACCTTTATATGCTTTGAGGAAAAAATCTTCAGCCTCACTATATTGCTTATGTAGGCAATGAATACAACCAAGATACTCATATACTCTTGCTAAAGTAACTCCTAATTTTACAGCATACTTTAAAATCGATAAGAAGATTTCTTGTGATTTTTCATAATCCTGTTTTTCATAATGATAACTAGCAAGGAAAAAACTATACTCGGGGAAATATGGATGATTTGAAAGAAAAACTTTTTCTCCTGCACAGAGCAATTTACGAATTGCTTCGAAATTTTTATTTTGATAATGAATTTCTAATAAAGAAAAATATCCGTAACACAATAATGTTGATTGTAAATAATTCCCATGATCGATGAGTACCTCTAACTCATGAATTGCCTGTTTTTGATCCCAGGGAAGTGTATATAAAGCATGCGCTAAAAGAACAACGTCAACTTCATTAGCTCGATTGACTTCTCCTTGAGATATTCTCAATACCAAACTCTCTATAGATTGCACGTAATCCTTTTCCGCACGACAATAAGATAGCAATAACGATGCACACAATTCTATGTCATCTCGAGATTTCTCTAACTGTAAAGCGAGGATCGTCTTATTTAAAAAAAATCTCTCCGTAGCAAGGATATCAGGATGAGGGCTGCAAACCCCTGCTTCTATACTCTCCTTTAATTGATGACACAATCGTAAGGCTTCATCATAGTCACCTCGTTCCTTCGCCAAAAGAACCTCTTGTTTTCGATCATCATAACTACTGTGCAAAGTCATATTGTACAACTGAAGTAGAAGATGATCTTCTAATGTGGCTTGAAAATTATTAACATCATGTAATCTCGCTGTTAGTTCCCTTAGAGGAACTCCATCAGGGTTGAGCTTTTGCCATGAAAGACGTATAGAAGATTTAATCTGATAAGGCATAGAAGCAACAGAAAGTAATTTCTTCAAAATCTCTGCGCTAGCTGTATGATTCTCTTGTTTTATTCTTATTTGAACATAATCCCGAACTAAAAATGCAATGGTCTCCCAATCTCTCAGAGATAGTTCTGTTTTATCTTCAATAATACGATCTACAAATTTAGAAAAAACTTCATCACACGCTTTTCCTGATTTTAATGCTGTGTGTACATCAGCACAATAATGACCAAACGGGAGCTTCTGAGGTGGGGTAGCACAAACACTCAGAAATCCCACAACTAAAATACAACAACTCTGAACAAAACGTATGAATAAGGCGCAATAGATTTTCATCGAAATTGATTTACCATAGCCTCGAAGAGAAGTAAAAACAAAATAAGTGTATTAAAAAATAAATCCTATGCAAATATCAAAAAACTAGAAAAGATTGATGCTACCAAAAAATTACAATCACCAATACCTCAAGCACCGAAACTACCACATAACACTCCCTTTACCTAGAACTTAAAATTACCTGCATGAAAAAAGATAAGTAGAGTCTTTTTAAAATAACATATTGATAAACAAAGAACTATATGTCGTATAAAAATCTATCGAGGATTGTCCTTATTGTTTTCTCTAAAAAAAATGTTGCATGAATTTGAACAAACAAACTAATTAAAAATTAAAACAAGTAAAAATAGTTTAAAACTACAACTAGAGGACGCTTTTCATGGCGCTAAAAGATACGGCAAAAAAAATGAGAGATCTGTTGGAAAGTATCCAACATGACTTAGATAAAGCCGAAAAAGGAAATAAAGCAGCGGCTCAGCGAGTTCGTACAGACTCTATCAAATTAGAAAAAATTGCAAAGCTATATCGAAAAGAATCAATCAAAGCTGAAAAAGCTGGTTTGATGAAACGTAAACCTGCAATTAAAAAGACTGCTGCTAAAAAACCAATAAAAACTACTGCTAAAAAAACAGCAGCAAAAGCAAAACCAAAAATAAGGACCTCAGCTAAAAAAGCTCCTGTAAAAGCAAAAGGGAAAAAAGGTTCTAAATCCCATCTCCTAAGAAAATAATTTCTCCCCCATCTTGGTTTTGAGAGGGTAATTATAATTTTGTTACAATTATCCTCTTTTTTATGTAAATCATTCAAAGTATTATCATCGTCTTTCTACAATCTAGTTTAACTTAAGTATAAATCTATATTTTCATAGCGTAATTTTCTCTCGATATGTAGTAATATCATTGACTTTGGAGTTTGCTATGGCCACACAAGTCAATTGTAAACATTTTCCTGTTTGCGGGGGATGCTCCTCTCCACAATCTGATTATCAAAATTCTCTAAAAGTAAAAGAGCAACTTCTTCATCAGTTATTTGCTCCTATCTTCCCGGATAAAGATATTCTTCCTATCATTCCTTGTGAGCCCCTCTTAAGGGGAAGAAACAAAATGGAATTTTCTTTTTACCAGACCTATGATGGAGAAAAAAGCTTAGGATTCATTACTCCCACCAAACCTAAAAAAGGCATTCCCATTACAGAATGTCTAATGATCCATAAAGATGCTATGGATGTCCTCCAGTTAACACGATCGTGGTGGGAAGCTTATCCCGAACTCCAAGCATACTACCCCCCACTAAATAAAGGATCATTATGCACTCTAACAGTACGCATTGGAGGCCCTGAGCACCATCTTATGGTTATTCTTACTACATCTGCAAGGAAGGAGTACGCTGTAGATAGGGCAATCATAGAAAAATGGAAATACTCTCTTATAACCTCTTCTCTACCCATAACATCTATCATCTGGGAAGAAAAATTTAGTGAAAAAAACACACCAACGTATTTCCTCTCCCATCTTCTCTATGGAAATGCTTTTATTACACAAAAACTAACATTACCTAAGGATGGAAATTCAGCAACTTTTCACATATATCCCCGAAGCTTTTTTCAACCTCAAAGTCTTCAAAATGCAAAAATCATCGAAGTTATTAAGGAATTTATAAAACCTCAAGGCCAAGAAACCATATTAGATCTCTATTGTGGAGCAGGAACCATAGGGATTATGCTTTCTGCCTATGTAAAAAAAGTTATTGGTGTAGAAATTGTTCCTGACGCTATAGACTCAGCAAAAGAAAATATCATTGTAAATGATAGAAAATCTCGTGTCGAAGTTTATCTAGAAGATGTAAAAACTTTTTGCAAACGCCAACAAGATAAACTCCCTCCTGATATTGCCATCATTGATCCTCCCCGCTGTGGTTTGCAAAATAAAACTCTTAAGTATCTTTTAAGAATTGCACCAAAAAAACTTGTTTATGTCTCTTGTAACCCCAAAATACAATTTCAAGAGTGTCGTTATTTAATAGCTGAGGGATACTCAATAAAAAAAATGCAACCCATCGATCAATTTCCTCACTCTCCTCATCTAGAAAATATTATTTTACTAGAAAGAGAAGACCCCTAGGAAAAGCATTGAACGTACCCTCCCTAATGTGTTAACCTTCTCTCTGGATTAATCGAAGTATAGGTGGTTGAATGTTAGCTCGTGTATGCATGTTTTTGCTATTTATCAGCAGTTGTTCTTCTCTCTTAGCAAATGAAGATAGTGCTTCTGGAAGGAATACCTTTGCTCAACCTGCTATCATGCTAGGAATTGCTATTTTATTCTTCTACTTCATTTTATGGCGCCCTGAACAAAAACGTAAAAAAGCCATGGAAAAACGAAGAAATGAGCTTGCCCGTGGGGATAAGGTCACAGCTATGGGTATTGTGGGCACCATTGATGAAATTCGTGAACATACCGTAGTTCTTAATATTGCCTCAGGGAAAATTGAAATATTAAAAGCTGCTATTTCCGAAGTATTAAAACCAGACGGAACTAAAGGATAATCTTTAAAATACAAAGAGTTGCCTTCTGCTATCCACAAGAGATCTACATTGATTTTTTATAAGCCAAGTTATAACTTGACCCTATAAGCTATTCATAAAATCGGGGATTCTCACGATCATGGCTTGGCTTCCAGGTCTATATTTTGTTGGTATTGCAAGTGTAATCTTTTCTATTATAGGCTTGATGCTTTCTGGAATTATTCTCATTGCTCGGAAGCTTCTTATCAAAAAGTGCCCTTGTAAACTAAAAATCAATAATGATGATTCTTTAACAAAAACAGTAAATAGCGGAAGTGTTCTTTTATCCTCACTCTTAGATTCAGGTATAGCTATACCTTCTCCTTGTGGGGGTAAAGCAACTTGCAAACAATGCAAGGTAAAAATTGTAAAAAATGCTGATTCTCCTTTAGAAACAGATCTTGCTACTTTTTCTAAAAAGCAAATAGAACAAGGATGGCGTCTTGCCTGTCAAACTAAAGTTCAACACGATTTAAGTTTAGAAATTGAAGAACGCTACCTACATGCTTCCTCTTGGGAAGGTACAGTAATTTCTAACAACAATGTAGCTACATTTATTAAAGAACTTATTGTTTCCATTGATCCTAATCATCCTATCCCATTTAAGCCTGGGGGATATTTACAAATCAGTGTACCTCCATACCAAACACAAACTTCAGATTGGAAACAAACTATGGATCCCCAATACTACAATGATTGGGAGAAATTCCATTTATTTAACACAACTATTAATAATAGTTCTTTAGAACCAAATTCTGCAAATAAGGCTTATTCATTAGCCTCATATCCTGCAGAGCTTCCTTTAATTAAATTTAATATACGTATTGCTACTCCTCCTATAATTAACGATGCTCCTAACCCCAATATTCCTTGGGGGATATGCTCATCTTACATTTTTTCTTTGAAACCTGGTGATAAAATTACAGTATCAGGTCCCTATGGGGAATCTTTTATGCAAGATAATGCTCGTCCTTTAATTTTTCTTATTGGAGGTGCAGGATCCTCGTTTGGAAGAAGTCATATTTTAGATCTATTATTAGATAAACACTCACAAAGAGAAATCACACTTTGGTATGGGGCTCGTTCTTTAAAAGAAAATATTTACCAAGAAGAATATGAAAATCTAGATAAAAAGTTTCCTAACTTTCATTATCATTTAGTTTTATCAGAACCCCTTCCTGAAGATATTGCCTCTGGTTGGCCAAAAAATGATCCTGAAAAAACAAATTTCTTATATCGAGCTTTTGAGCTTGGGCAGTTAAGTAAGCTAAGCAACCCTGAAGATTACTTATATTATGTATGTGGCCCACCGTTGCATAACAGTAGCATTTTGAAACTTTTAGATAATTATGGAGTTGAGCGCTCTTCAATTATTCTTGATGATTTTGGTAGTTAACCCTTATATATAAGCTAAGAAGGCTTTCTTGTTACTTTTTGTATGCTCTCGTAATAAGAAAGCCTTTGTCTTTTACCGGGAAATATATCTAAATACATGTTCCCTTCGTACGTATTAAGCATATGAAATCTTCTCACCCATAGATAAAAAGCTTAACTTCTGAGTTCGGAATGGTATCAGGTGTACCCCTTTTTCCATTATCACCAAGCAAACTTTTGTAACGTAAATTCACGCATACTAATAGACGTGTAAGGACGTCTTTATCGCAACTTACATTGATCGTTTTATTTCAACTAAAAAGCCTATAGGGCTTTTTATATGATAAAAACCAAGTCAATGGACTTATTAGTATTGGTTAGCTAAACACATTACTGTGCGTACACACCCAACCTATCAACCACGTAGTCTACATGGAGTCTCATAGGGATACCTTATCTTAAGGGAGGCTTGGCATTTAGATGCTTTCAATGCTTATCCTTTCCGAACGTAGCTACTCGGCTATGCTTTTGGCAAAACAACCGACACACCATTGGTTCGTCCATTCCGGTCCTCTCGTACTAGGAACAGCTCCTCTCAAGTATCCTGCGCCCACAAAGGATAGAGACCAAACTGTCTCACGACGTTTTGAACCCAGCTCGCGTACCGCTTTAATTGGCGAACAGCCAAACCCTTGGGACCTTCTCCAGCCCCAGGATGCGATGAGCCGACATCGAGGTGCCAAACCGCCACGTCGATATGAACTCTTGGTGGCGATCAGCCTGTTATCCCCGGAGTACCTTTTATCCGTTAAGCGACGGCGATTCCACTTTCCACCGCCGGATCACTAAGCCCGACTTTCGTCTCTGCTTGACTTGTAGGTCTTGCAGTCAACCTATCTTATACCTTTACGCTCTACTCGTGATTGCCAACCACGATGAAATAAGCTTTGGGCTCCTCCGTTACTTTTTAGGAGGATACCGCCCCAGTAAAACTGCCCGTCTGGCAATGTCCATCTTCCAGATTCATGGAATAATGTTAGATTCCCAATCTATTAAGACCAGTATTTCAACGGCGACTCCCACCTCCCTGACGAGAGATGTTCATAGTCTCCTGGCTATGCTACACATAACAAATCAAAAATCAATACCAAAGTACAGTAAAGGTTCACGGGGTCTTTTCGTCCTTTTGCGGGTAAACAGCATCTTCACTGCTACTACAATTTCACCGAGTCTTTCGTTGAGACAGTGCCCAGATCGTTACACCATTCGTGCAGGTCGGAACTTACCCGACAAGGAATTTCGCTACCTTAGCACCGTTATAGTTACGGCGGCCATTCACCAGGGCTTGGGTTCAATGCTTCGCCTTGCGGCTGACATATCCCTTTAACCTTTTGGCATTGGGCAGGCGTCACACCATATACTTCCCCTTAGAGGTTTGCATAGTGCTGTGTTTTTGTTAAACAGTCGCCTGGGCCATTTCTCTGCGGCCCCCCGGGGCTCATGCAGTAAATGCAATCACCCTAGGAGGCTCCCCTTATTCCGAAGTTACGGGGATAATTTGCCGAGTTCCTTAACGAAAGTTATCTCGCGCGCCTTAGAATATTCATCTCGCCCACCTGTGTCGGTTTAGGTACGGTCACCATCAACAGCTAGAAATTATTTCTTGAAAGCCTCGCGCCACACTATCAGTTCCTCCGAAGATTTCCCTTAACCACAACCTGATTTCTTGCTAGCGGATTTGCCTACTAACCAATCTCATTGTGATACGGACATTTCCAATCGTCCGCGTGCTTAACTTACTCCGTCATTCCATTGCTATAGTTTTAGGTGGTACAGGAATATTTAACCTGTTACTCCATCGTCTACGCATTTGTGCCTCGACTTAGGGGCCGACTAACCCAGGGAAGACGAGCTTGACCCTGGAAACCTTGGGCTTACGGCGAGGAAGATTTTCACTTCCTTTATCGTTACTTATGCCATGGATCTTCACTAGTATCCGCTCCAGCACTCCTTACGGTATACCTTCGCAGCTGAATACTACGCTCTCCTATCGCGTATATTTAAAATATACACCCGCGATGTCGGTTTTATGTTTGAGCCCCGATTATTATTGACGCAATAATTCTCGATTGGTGAGCTGTTACGCACTCTTTAAATGATTGCTGCCTCTAAGCCAACATTCCAACTGTCTTAGAATCATCACTTCCTTACTCACTTAACATAAAATTTGGGACCTTAATCGGCGGTCTGGGCTGTTCCCCTCTCGACAACGAAGCTTAGCCCCCGCTGTCTATCTCCCGGACTCACTTTTGGTATTCGGAGTTTGATTTCCGTTGGTAAGCCGGTAGGCCCCCGCTAGAATTCAGTGCTCTACCCCCAAAAGCTTAATATCCGAGGCTAACCCTAAAGTTATTTCGGAGAGAACAAGATATCTCCAAGTTTGATTGGCCTTTCACCCCTATTCACAACTCATCCAAACATTTTTCAACATGTACTGGTTCGGTCCTCCACATAGTCTTACCCATGCTTCAACCTGGTCATAAATAGCTCACTTGGTTTCGTGTCTAAATCAAACGACTAAACGCTCTATTAAAACTCGCTTTCGCTTCGGCTCCAGAATGTAAATCCTTTAACCTCGCCGTTTAACTTAACTCCCTGGCTCATCATGCAAAAGGCACGCCGTCAACCATTGCTCCCGAAGAAGCTATAGGTCTTCGACCGCTTATAAGCTACTGGTTTCAGGTTCTATTTCACTCCCTTAACAAGGGTTCTTTTCACCTTTCCTTCACAGTACTGGTTCACTATAGGTCATTGGCTAGTATTTAGACTTGGAGAGTGGTCTCCCCAGATTCAAACTAGGTTTCCCGTGTCTAGTTCTACTCAGGTATCGAATAGGGTCTCTTGTTTTTTCGTCTACGGGACTATCACCCTGTATCGTTCAACTTTCCAGAAATATTCGACTAAAACTTAAGATCCCATATTATCGACCCTACAACCCCATATTAAAAATATGGTTTGGTCTGTTCCCCTTTCGCTCGCCGCTACAGAGGGAATCTCGTTGATTTCTTTTCCTCCGCTTACTAAGATGTCTCAGTTCAGCGGGTGTCGCTTTGCATACCTATGTATTCAGTATGCAATGATAGATGATTAATCTATCGGGTTGCCCCATTCGGAGACCTCCGGGTCATAGCTTTATACCAGCTCACCGAAGATTACTGCAGGTAAACGCATCCTTCATCGCCTGCCAATGCCAAGGCATCCACCAATAGCTCTTAATAACTTGGTCTGTAAATTATTGATCCATGCAAGTTAACTCTTAACTAAAGACATATATCCTTAAACGTCTATTATTATATGTGAATTATACTTGTTACCATTATTTACAATAACACTTGATTAACTAAATGTCTCGAAAACAAACGCTTAACAATGCAAAAGAAATAGAATACAAACTTTTAAATGCCTGCCCAACCTAGTCTAGCTATCCTAAGACAGCTATCCTTATCCTTAAAAGGAGGTGATCCAGCCCCACCTTCCGGTAGGGCTACCTTGTTACGACTTCATCCCAGTCATCAGCCTCACCTTGGGCGCCTCTCTCCTTTGCAGGTTGAGTCAACGACTTAAGGCAAAACCAACTCCCATGATGTGACGGGCGGTGTGTACAAGGCCCGGGAACGTATTCACGGCGTTATAGCTGACACGCCATTACTAGCAATTCCGACTTCATGTAGTCGAGTTGCAGACTACAATCCGAACTGGGGCCAGCTTTAAGGATTTGCTCCACCTCACGGTCTTGCTACCTTCTGTACTGGCCATTGTAGCACGTGTGTAGCCCTGGGCATAAGGGCCATGCTGACTTGACGTCATCCTCGCCTTCCTCCTGGTTAACCCAGGCAGTCTCGTTAGAGTTCCCACCCAAAGTGCTGGCAACTAACGATAAGGGTTGCGCTCGTTGCGGGACTTAACCCAACACCTCACGGCACGAGCTGACGACAGCCATGCAGCACCTGTGTATCCGTCCTTTCGGAAAACGACATTTCTGCCGCGATCGTATACATGTCAAGCCCAGGTAAGGTTCTTCGCGTTGCATCGAATTAAACCACATGCTCCACTGCTTGTGCGGGCCCCCGTCAATTCTTTTGAGTTTCACCCTTGCGAGTGTACTCCTCAGGCGGCATACTTAACGCGTTAGCTACGACACGGATAGGGTTGAGACTATCCACATCAAGTATGCATCGTTTACGGCAAGGACTACCAGGGTATCTAATCCTGTTTGCTCCCCTTGCTTTCGCGCCTTAGCGTCAGGTGTAAATTAGAAAAGCGCCTTCGCCACTAGTGTTCTTCCACATATCTACGCATTTCACCGCTACACGTGGAATTCCCTTTTCTCCATCTACCCTCTAGAAAGATAGTATTAGATGCTGACTTAGGGTTGAGCCCTAAGATTTAACATCTAACTTTCCTTTCCGCCTACACGCCCTTTACGCCCAATAAATCCGATTAACGCTAGCACCCTCCGTATTACCGCAGCTGCTGGCACGGAGTTAGCCGGTGCTTCTTTACCTGGTACGCTCAAATCAATTGGATATTAGCCAATTTTTCTTATTCCCAAGCGAAAGTGCTTTACAACCCTAGAGCCTTCATCACACACGCGGCGTCGCTTCGTCAGACTTTCGTCCATTGCGAAAGATTCTCGACTGCAGCCTTCCGTAGAAGTCTGGGCAGTGTCTCAGTCCCAGTGTTGGCGATCAATCTCTCAATCCGCCTAGACGTCAAAGCCTTGGTAGGCCATTACCCCACCAACAAGCTGATATCCCATAAACTCTCCCTTAACCGAAAGGTCCGAAGATCCCCTTCTTTAATATGCTTTAGATGCCTAAACATACCACATTCGGTATTAGCGGCCGTTTCCAGCCGTTATTCCCAAGTTAAGGACAAATTATCTATGTATTACTAACCCTTCCGCCACTAAATAATACAGAAGTATTATTCCGTTCGACTTGCATGCCTCATCCACGCCGCCAGCGTTCAATCTGAACCAAGATCAAATTCTCAGAAAAAATAAATCTTAAAAATTAACGGATTTTTAAAATCCAAAACAAGCATTTATACTGGCCTGCATTCTATCTCATTTGCATTGTTAAGAAGGAAGCTTAACTAAACTTCCATTTTCTTGCTCACATCGAAGTGTGGACTCTTTCTTCTTTTCGTGATTCTCAAAAAAGAAGAAATCAACATCTTATAAAAAGCCTATTTTTTGCACAACCCATTTCGCATCATTTTTTTTAGATCAGAAAATTCAATTAAGGAAATATTCAGCTTCTGAATATGTTTTGAGCGAGAAAATAAACACTGCATTCTTTTCCCTATTTTTTTGTTTTTGATCGATTTACGGTTTAAAATTCCTATATTTTGTCAGTGTAAAAAAATTTTTGCTTTTTAACCGCTATTTTGCTCCTTCATTAGACAGGGTTCCCTATATATCCCATAGAATTTCCCAGCACTTAAATAGAAAACCGAATTATTTGTTTATGGACATTGAGAACTAATAATTTTAGGGATTTGGCAAGGGAGCTCGTGCTTTATATTTTAGAGATGGGGTTTGTAAAAATAATCCTCAATAATGGAAGAAGCTATCTTTGAATGATGGATTTTCTCTTGTTTATCGTACTATCTTGCTTATGTTCAGGTTTTATCTTGGATAAATATTATTTTCGGGATAATATTTTGTGCTTTATGGCGAATGTAGCTCAGTTGGTTAGAGCGTCGGATTGTGGTTCCGAAGGTCGCGGGTTCAAGCCCCGTCATTCGCCCATGTTTATCTTCTTTGTTTCTTTTTGCCGTTCTTGCTATAACCAGTATTAGAATAAAGTTTCACCTCACTTAAAACTTAGTGTTTATTCATGGCGAAAGAACAGAAAAAGTCTAAATGTTCCCTATGGCCTTCAATATCTTGTACAGTAAAAGCTAGTGCTTATTTATTTTTAGCTTGTTTCTCAGGACTAAGCTTATGGAGTTTTCACAATAACCAACCATGTACTCAGAATTGGATTGGTTTATTAGGTTGGTCACTAAGTTCTTTTCTATTATATAGCTTTGGAATAGCTTCTTTTCTGATCCCTCTATATTTTTTGTGGCTATCCTTCTTAAATTTTAAAAATACTCCAGCGAGAATTCAGCATCGTAAAGCGCTTGCATTTGCATCTATTCCTGTCTGCTCTTCGATACTTCTATCTATGTTGTCTCCCGTACAAACTCTTCCTCAATTTTTAGACTCGCGTCTTCCTAAAATAATTCTGGGGATGAATCCTCCGGTTTCTTATTTAGGGGGTATTCCTTTTTATATTCTTTATTCTGGTCAATCTTTTTGCTTAAAGCATTTGATTGGTTCTGTGGGTACAGCACTGATTTTTTCTTTTGTTCTCTTTTTTTCTGTTTTCTATCTTTGCGGAGGAATCGTCTTAATTAAAAAAAAAATACTGCAAAGATTTCTCAAAAACAAATTACATTCTTTTCGTCATTTCTGCAAAATCTCCTTAAAAAAACTCTTAAATAAGCAAAATTATCTCCCTAAACCCTCACTTAAGGTGCCTTCTTCTGCGCCTACAAAAACGCATTTACGTTCATTTCCTATACCTACAGTATCTTTGCCCATTAAGAAAAATGAGCAAATGAATTATCAAAACTCTTCTAATCCTGAGGATTCAGCAACATTTTTATTAACCCCTCACCCTCAAAAACGCGTTTTACCTCCTACAAATAGAATTCAGTTTCCTTCATCAGAATCAAAAATTCTAGTGTTGCCAAAATCCTCACATTCAAAAGTTATTCAACCTTCTTCTCCTTCACCTGTCTTAGAAGGGAAGAAATCTGAATTACCTCAATATCACTTATTGAGTAAGAGCGATAATATCAAACCCGAAACTCTTCTTGAGGAACTTCAGAAAAAAGCTGTTCTTTTGCAACAGACGCTAGAAAGTTTTGGGATCGAGGCAGTAATAGGGAATATTTCTTTTGGTCCAACACTAGCGGCATTTGAGGTTCAACCTAATACAGGAGTAAAGGTTCAGAAAATCAAAGCTTTAGAAAACGATATCGCTTTAAATTTACAAGCCTCGAGCATTCGAATTATTGCACCGATTCCAGGCAAAGCTGCTGTAGGAATTGAAATTCCTAATCCTTATCCTCAACCTGTAAATTTTCGTGATTTACTAGAAGATTATCAAAAACACCATCGTAAGCTACAGATTCCTCTTTTGCTTGGGAAAAAGGCAAATGGGGAGAATTTTTTAGCAGATTTAGCCACAATGCCTCATTTAATTATTGCTGGGACTACTGGCTCAGGAAAATCTGTGTGTATTAACACAATTGTCATGTCATTAATTATGACATCACTCCCTTCGGATATTAAATTAGTGATTGTCGACCCTAAAAAAGTAGAATTAACAGGCTATTCCCAACTTCCTCATATGCTAACCCCAGTCATTACAGAGGCTCGTGATGCCTATAGTGCTTTAAATTGGTTAGTGAAAGAAATGGAATTACGTTATGAAATTTTAAGATTTTTAGGGTTACGTAATATTCAAGCTTTTAATTCTCGTGAACGCAATTTAGAAATAGAAGCTTCCTATGATAAAGAAATCCCTGATAAAATGCCTTTTATTGTTGGGATAATTGATGAATTAGCTGATCTTTTGCTTTCTTCTTCTCAAGATATTGAAACTCCTATTATTCGACTAGCTCAAATGGCGCGAGCTGTGGGTATTCATTTAATTTTAGCTACACAACGTCCTTCTCGAGACGTGATTACGGGTTTAATTAAAGCAAATTTCCCTTCTCGTATTGCATTTAAGGTTGCAAATAAGGTCAATAGTCAAATTATCATTGATGAACCCGGAGCTGAAAATCTCATGGGGAATGGGGACATGTTAGTTGTTTCTCCTTCTTCATTTGGGGCTATTCGTCTACAAGGAGCCTATATTTGTGATGAAGATATTAATAAGGTTGTTAAAGATCTTTGCTCTCGTTTCCCTACAAAATACGTAATCCCTTCATTTGATACTTATGAAAATATGGTTAATGTTGATAGTGAGGAAAGGGATCCTTTGTATAATCAAGCAAAAAACTTAGTTCTTCAGACAGGGAACGCTTCTACTACCTTCTTACAACGGAAATTAAAAATTGGCTATGCTCGAGCTGCGAGCTTAATAGATCAACTTGAAGAAGCAAGAATTATCGGCCCTTCAGAAGGTGCCAAGCCCCGCCAAGTATTAATACAAATGCCTCCACAAGAAGGATAGCTATGGAAGGTTTTTTTTCCTTAGCCTCAAGTTCCAGGGGAAATTGTGCATATCTAGGAACAGAATCTTGTAAGATTCTGATAGATCTGGGAATTAGCAAGCAAACAGTCACTCGGAATCTTCTCTCTATGAACATTCATCCTGAAGATATTCAGGCTATTTTTGTTTCTCACGAGCATTCTGACCATATTTCTGGAATTAAAAGTTTTGTTAGAACATATAATACGCCAATTATTTGCAACTTGGAAACAGCTCGTAGTTTATGTCAGGTTCTAGATATTCATCCGACATTTAAAATTTTCTCTACGGGATCGAAATTTTCTTTTTATGATTTGCATATTCAAACCTTTAACGTCCCTCATGATGCTAAAGATCCTGTAGGTTTTATTTTTCATTATCATCAAGAAAAACTAGGGTTTTGTACTGATTTGGGTTGGATAACTTCATGGATTATTCATGAGCTCTATGATTGTGATTATCTATTTATAGAGTCCAACCATGATCCTGAACTGGTACGACAATCTTCACGTCCGGATATTTATAAAAAACGTGTGTTAAGCAAATTAGGTCATATTTCAAATCAAGAGTGTGGCACCTTATTACAAAAAATTCTTACCAATAGGATAAAGAAGGTGTATTTAGCCCACCTTTCTAGTGAATCGAATTCACCTGAACTTGCGTTATCTACAGTATGTTCTTCCATAGAAAGTATGACACCAATAGTTCCCGTAGTTGCGGAAAAACATGAAGTATCCGATCCCCTTTACTTTAATAGATCTTTAGCAAATGTATGAAAGTAATGTCTTCTTCAAACGAAACTATTTATGTTTCTCTGAGTCATCACTGGCAAGAAAGCTGTCCTTATACAGTACAGCGAGCATGTCAGCTACTCAATTTTCAATTTCTTCCCTCTCTTACTTTTAAGGATTGGCAAGTAGAGGAACGTGTACGTAAATTATGCCGTAAGGCACAGAAAAAACATTTAGTTTCTCCTATCGCTAAATGGTTAGGAGAGTTGCATAAGCACGACTTAATTATGCCTTCTATGCCTCCGGTTGCCATATGTTGGATTAATTCCTACATTGGTTATGGAGTCTTTGCTCGCGAGAGGATCCCGGCGTGGGCATACATTGGTGAGTACACAGGGATAGTTCGCTATCGTCAAGCCATTTGGCTAGATGAAAACGACTATTGTTTTCGTTATCCTCTTTCCTCTGGATTATGGAAATACTTCACTATTGACAGTGGTTATCAAGGAAACTTTACACGTTTCATTAATCACAGCGATAAACCTAATGTTGAAGCTATCGGAGCTTTCCAAGGCGGATTATTCCATATTATTATACGTACTATACAGACTATAGAAGCTGGAGAGGAACTATGTTATCATTACGGTCCTCTATATTGGAAGCACCGAAAAAAACGTTCAGAATTTGTTCCTGAAGAGGAGTAGATCCTTAGCTTTGCTCATAGGTTCCCATTAACTCTGCAGTTTCCAAAATATGTCCTTCCATAGCTTCGAGCAGCTGATCTTTAGTTACGTTCTCTTCTTCTGATAGAATAATATCCAAAGCATAGAGATAAAAAAAGTAACGATGTTTTCTATCTGGAGGGCAGGGGCCTTGATAACCTATACTTCCTGATGTATTCAACCCTTGAATAGCGAAAATATTCGCACCTTCAGCTAGATTGGTTATAGAGGGGGAAAGATTATATACAATCCAATGTATCCATAAGCCATCTTCTCTTATGTTTCTAGGAACATCAGGATCTTCAACGAGTAGTGCCAAGCTTTTTGTCTCTGAGGGCACTTCACTAAATATTAGGGGAGGAGAAATATCTAGTCCTTGGCACGTATATTTCCGCGGAATTGGTTGGCCATAAGAAAATTCTGGTGAAAGTAATTGCATAATGCGCCTCCAATAAGCATCGCGTTTTTAATTTTACAAAATATCAGGCTGAGATTCTTCATTCAAGATAAGAAGAGTAACTTTTTCATCTGCTTCTAATTTCCCTTATTTCGGTAGCTTATATTTACGGACTTTTACACATTATTACTGAAATGAATTACGTGTTGTAAGCCAAGTATAAACAAGTTATGAAATACATATGCTGTTCATGAATCGTTCACGAACAGCATATTTTCTTATTAAAAAGCTAGCTAGTGTTTATCTGAGAAAATCTTTAGGCAACTTGCATGACCATATCTAGAAGTTCTGGCCATCTTTCCCCTTGAACAATGGAAGAAACGACCTCTTCATCTAGGTGGAGAGAAAGAGAGAAGTTTTTAATATCCTCGTCACTGATTATTCCCTGTGCTGCCGCTTGGGAAAATACTTCTTTCAACTCATTTAGAAACATATTCCAAATCCAATCACGCCCTTGCATTTTCTTCATTCCTTCAATTAATGAGGAATTTTCAGCTACAAACTTTAATAGAGCCAGAGGATGCAATTCTTTAATACGATTCAAAGCTGTCTTAATTTCAGCTTGAGACATAGCCAAAGATAACGAAGACTTTTCGGAAGCAGCAGATACCACAAAGGAGATATCTTTTTTATCTTGCTCCGTTACTTGATCTCCATACTTCTTAAAATTCATTTGCACTTGAGATGTTTTCTTTTTGTTACCGCGTCGGGAAAATAATCTCCGCGACCGGGAAGGCCTATTTTCATTTTCTTGAAGTGTAACAGATTTTTGATTTATGTCCTGCGAGTTTTTTGGGAACTGCTTGGATCCATAAGGGTTCAAGCAGCAACTACTCAAACTCAAGAGCAACAATAAACTACTAAAACCATACTTATAGATAGACTTTTTCATTTCCTTACTAAAAATAAAATTAAAAGTTAAACTATTATAACATAAATGAATTAAAAAAATAATATACATTTAATAGTTATAATTAAGAGGCTTAACAAAATAACATATTCTTTATAAGGAATTGAAATCAGGAGATTTTAGTGTTAAAAAAAAGTTAAGAAACCATAGTAATTAAGTTCCATTCTGAGAATCCCCCAATATCTTCTCCAGGAGGGGAAACCCCTCCTAAGAAATCACTTGGTATATTTAGCGCTGTACAGTTTCTACTCCACAGTCTCTTTCTAACTTAAGGAGAGAAACTTGCTGATTTGTTTCTAACACATCTTTTATTAGGGCAATTAAAGCGATAGAGTTTAGAACTACCATACCGATAAATCCTGTATCTGCAAGTCCCCAAATTAAACGCATGTCTATTACTCCGCCTAAAGGAGTGATCATAACGTAAAGGAACTTTAACCATAAATTTGCTCGTTTCCCTGGGATCATATAAGCCAAACTCTTCTCGGCGCAAGCGAACCAAGTTAGTATTGTTGTGTAGCCGAATAAGGTCATAGCGATAATAACAATACCGCCTCCTAAAGAACCCAGACTACTTGTAAATGCATGTAGAACCATAAGAGTTCCTTCACGACCTGATGTATATGCCCCAGAGACGAGAAGAACCAACATCGTAATTGAACAAACAGTAGAAACAATCAGAGGAGGTAATAATGTAACTAATCCGTCCATAACGGGATTATTACTTCGTGAATCTGACTGTAGAATAGAAACCATACCGCTGCCACAATCTGTAGCCATGATTGCTCGACTCATCCCTGTAGAAAGAACTTGTGTCAGTGTATAGCCACTGAGTCCTGCAACAGTAGCTTTAACTCCAAATGCAGAAGATAGTATCAATTTCACTGCGGGGAAAATTTGTGCACTATTCTGGGCAAGAATAATGAAACAAGAGATGATATAAAAGCCTGCTATAAATGGAATCGCTTTTGCTGAGAACCGCAAAATACGATGATTCCCACCGATGAGGACGGGGACAACTATCAATGCTATGAGTATGCCAAGGACAATTTTGATAAACGTATTATCACTACATAAAGGCACTATGCAATTGATTTGCACACAATTTCCTGCTGAAAATGCTGTTATTATCGTGAATATACAGAACAAGCTTGCTAGGAATTTACTTCCCATACCATAGGCTAAACAAGCTGCGGGACCGCCAATAAACTCGCCCACCCGATTATGAAACTTACGGTACTTCACTCCTAGAAATGATCCTGAGTACTGGACAATTGCTCCTAGAAGTGTTCCTACCCACACCCACACTAAAGCTCCTGGTCCTCCACAAGCAATTGCTACTGCCATACCTGCAATATTTCCGGTTCCGAAATTACCAGCTAAAATGCCTGCGACTACCTCATAACGAGATACCTGCCCTTCACCACAAGAAGACTGCTTATTGCTCACCATAAGTTTAAATCCAAGTTTTAAACCGGTAAACTGAAGGCATCGCAATTTCCATGTTAGCAATCCGCCAAGAAATATAATTATGGGGAAAATGCCGATCGAAATAAAACAACTATTAAATTTTTCTAAAAAATACAACATGCTCTCTCCGCTTGTAGGCTACTCACTTTTTATTTTTTTAAGGAAGGTATCTTCTTTAAGTACTGGCTTCTTCCTTTAAGACTCTGGGGAAAGGGAACCCTGTAATTTGGGGAGCTTTAAGAAAGTTGCATTACTATTTCCGCAAGCTCCGGTTGCCTTTCCCCTGAAAAAAGGGTGGAGGCACGGGTGCTCCCGGTGTAAGTTGATGCAGAGGCAGATATGGATACGGAAATAGAAAACTCCTGTTCAATTAGATACTCTGAGGGAACAGGATTTAACTTATGGGATGAGTTAGATGAACAAAGTATAGAATTTCCTACTAAAGAAGCGCAGAAATGTGTTTCGATGGAGGACGGTAGTACCTCCTCTACTCTACCCACTTCTCTATTCTTTAAATATTTAGGAAACACTGGTTACCAAACTCTTATCAAATACTAAAGGGACACACACGATGTGTGTATTCCTTAAGTATAAACTATACTAGATTTAATTGATAATCTTTCTCATCATTTTAATAAACAAGACCTCGGTTATGTTTGAAAAGATGAGTTAATTACTCAATTAATTTTTAAAACAAATTCAAAAACGTCTCTTGAGTTTCTCGGGTTGATTTGTTATTGGTCATTTTGTTATCAACATGGGGTTTAGTTGAGCTCTTGAATAATGAAATATAGATTACGAGGGGACCTTATGCTAAAAATCTTTACAATGCAGAGCGTATATTTGCTATGCTGTCTTTTAAGTGTACCCTCTATTTCTTATGGAGCTTCAACTTCATCTTTAATGCTAGCGTCTCCCTCTAGCAAAGCAAAAATAGGTTCGGACGCATGGATAGAAGCTAAGTTACGTCAGTATCCCGAATTATTATGGCTTGCAGAGCCCTCTGTAGCTTTAAACAATTCTCCTTCTATCTCCAAATCGAATTATTCCCTATCTTTATTTGAAAAGAAAATTCCTACTCTTGATATTGCTATACGTAGTCTGATTTATCTACATTTATTCATCCAAGGATCACGGCAATCTTATGGACAGTTTTGCCAATTACAGTCTCCCGAAGACTGCTTATCATTTAAGCAATTTCAAACTATCCACAAACAATTAATTCTTTTTTTCAATGCGCCAAAACACTTTGACAACACCTTAAAAATCTTAGAAACCGCTATTGTTTTAAGGCATATAGGATGCTCAGCAAAAGCCGTTGCTATTTTCAAACCCTATTTCTCTGAGTCTTGCATTAATTCATTTTATTTCAAAGCTCTGCATGTATTGCAGGCATTTCCAGAGCTCAGCCCTTCGTTTTCTCGACTTTCACCTGAACAGAAAGAAGTATTTTTATCTCTACGGCATCTAACAGATTACTACTCTCTATTTAATCTTACAACGGCACCAGATACTCGTCTTCTTGCTACGGGGAGAACGAAGCGTCCTTTAGTTATTTTAGATCTATATCTTCATGCTTTAGACGTATGTGGAGAAAAGAAATGTTCTCAGGAATTATACCATAATTTTGTCCCTCTTCTATCTATGTTACAACAACATGCTACTATAGAAGAGGCTTTCTCTCGTTATTTTACCTATCGTGCTAATCGCCTAGGTTTTGAAGGTTCTTCAAAACATGACATGGTCTTAGTCCGTCTCGCAACCCTGATGGAACTATCTCCTTCAGAGGCGGCATCCTTGGCTTTAACTTTTAAACATCTCCCCCCTGAGGAAGCAGAAAGTTTAATTAATAGTTTTTATACTGCCCAAGGAGAACATATTCCTCTGACTATTCGTGGTTTACCCAATCTTGTCTCTGGATTGCTACAAGCTGGTCAAGGGACAGCGACAACGACTCCTGAAAGTCGTTTGCGTCAAGTTTATGCTACAGCATTGTCTTTACTTATAAAAAGTTTGAAAGTACATAAAGAAATGCTTAAAAAGCATCTTCTTGATGAAGCAACTATTTTAGATTTCTCACAGACTTCAGGTTCTTGTGGTGGGCTAGATATTTTTTCAGAGAACGTTGCTGTTCGTGTACATTTAAATGGTTCTGTAAGCATTGCTTTATAGAAAACGCTTATATTTGTGTAAATAGATTGGCCATTTCTAAAGCTGTTTGCATTCCAGATATTCCTAAATGAGTTCCTCCATTCTTTCCGGCACGTTTCCAAGCTAATTCTTTTGAGGGTGCAGTAATTATAGAGAACGTGATTGGCAAACAATACTCCACTGATAACTCACTAATTCTTGCTGCTACTTGATCTGCGATATGTTCATAGTGCGTCGTTTCTCCTTTAATTAAAACGCCGCAAGCAACTAGAGCTCCATAAGAGACACCTGAGGTAAGAAGCTTCTTCAATGCACATGGGATTTCAAAAGCTCCAGGAACACGTACTATTGTTAAAGCATCTTGAGAACCGCCAAAATCCAGAAATGCTTGCTGAGCCCCCAGAACTAATGTATCAGCAATTGGTTCATGAAAACAAGAACCTACAATAGCTATCCGTAAATCTCTTGCTGAAGCGAAACCTTTATATACATTCATATCCCTTCCTAGCGATGATTTCATGATAAGGGGACATCCAACCAATGTCCTAAACGTTCTTTTTTTGTTCGCAAATAGCACTCATTATCTTCCGACATATGTATGGGCAAAGCAATACGATCAACTATCTTTAAACCGAATCCTTGCAAACCATAATATTTATGAGGGTTATGGGTGATCAATCTGATCGTTGTTAAACCCAAATCAAATAGAATCTGTGCTCCCACTCCATATTCTCTAGAATCTACAGGGAAGCCCAACTCTAAATTAGCATCTACGGTGTCATATCCACAGTCTTGTAAGGCATAAGCACGAACTTTATGCCCCAAGCCGATACCTCGACCTTCTTGCCCACGAAGATAAACAATAACTCCCTGCTCTTCACGAGAAATGAATTCCATGGCTAATTTCAACTGCTTCCCACAATCACATCGAGAGGATCCCAAAATATCTCCTGTAAGACACTCGGAATGCACACGAACAAGAACATCTTGCTTTCCTCTGATATCACCTTTTACCAAGGCAATGTGTTGCACGCCATCCAATATAGATTCGTAGACATGAATGTTGAACTCTCCATATTCTGTAGGCAAACGCGCAGAAGAAACTAGTTTGATTAGTCTTTCGGATAACATGCGATATGCGATTAAATCTGCTACAGAAATCACGGAAAAGTTGTGTTTCCTAGCAAATTCTAGAATCTGAGGCAGACGCATCATAGTATGATCTTCATTGACAAGCTCAGCCAGGACTCCACAAGGTTGCATATGAGATAAACGCATGAGGTCAAGAGCTGCTTCTGTATGTCCTGCTCTCTTTAGTACCCCGCCAGAAGCACTTGCTAAGGGGAAAAAATGACCAGGGCGCACAAAATCTTCAGGACGACTATGAGGACTTGATAACAATTCAACTGTACGCGTCCTATCTGCTGCTGATACCCCTGTTGTAATACCTCTTGCAGCATCAACTGATAAAGTAAAAGGAGTATTATAACGACACTGATTGTTAGAAATTAGAGGGATATCTAGTTGCTGCAGACGATCATTATCTAGAGCAGCACAAACAATACCTGTGGTATGTTGTAGAAGAAACGTCATCTTTTCAACGGTGATTTTCTCACCGGCGATTACTAAATCGCCTTCATTTTCTCTATCTGCTTCATCAACAACAATAACAAACTTACCTTCAGCAATATCTTCTAATGCTTGCTCTATAGAATCAAAGCACCCCTCCTCTGCCAAATTATCAGGCTTTACCATGAAAGATCCTCCAGAGAATGCACTCAACTCTCTGAAAAAATGCTACTGGAAGATGCTTTTCTCTTCAATCTATTCTCCCTAGTCCCTAAGTTAAACAAACTCCCAGAGGGTTCTTAAAGAATTTCCTATAATCTTTGACGATTTTAAAAGAAGTTGTTTAGAAGAATCTAATTGTAATCCTAAATCTCCAAAAATAGTTTTTCTTTGATCTCCAAGAATTTTTCCTCCGATATATAAAATAATAGCATGCGCTAAATTTGCTTTTATAAATGCTGTCTGCAATACAGGTCCTCCCTCAACAACAACCTGTAAAATATTTTTATTTGATAAATATTGACGTAACTCAAACAAATTGACTCTGAGATTCTGAGGTTGAGTGACCAAAACTTCGATATCACGATCTCGAAAACTATTTACATGCTTTTCAGGGCAAAGTGTTGTGGTAACATACAATGCGTTTTCTGAAGTATGAAACATACGAGCCTGGGGGGAAATCCTCCCTAAACTATCCAATACAATACGCGTAGGCTGTCTAAAATATAATTCTCCTGAATCTGTGCGTGCAGTCAACCGCGGATTATCCTGAATTACTGTTTGAGCTCCTACAATAATTGCCTGAGAAGCTGCTCGTAATTTTCCTACATCATTGCGAGCTTCTGAACACGTAATCCATTGTGATTTCCCCGAGCTATCAGCGACCTGACCATCTACCGTAGAGGCACTTTTAATCACTATCCAAGGAGATGCATAGCATCTTTGATGAAGATAAGGTTTTAATGAAAGCTCAGCATCTTCTTTGCCTAACCCCTCATAAACAAGGATTCCTGCTTTTCGTAAAGCTGCAATACCCTTACCTGAAACACGCGGATCAGGATCCATAAGTGCAACATACACATGTTTTATCCCATATTGTATTAATAAATCCACACAAGGAGGGGTACTTCCATAATGGCAACATGGCTCTAAAGTCACATACATATCGCTGCCCTTTACAGAAACTGTAGAAGAACGTATGGCCTCGCTTTCTGCATGAGGTCCACCTTTTTCTTTATGATATCCTTCTCCTATAATCTTCCCATGCTTTACAATTACACAACCCACCCAAGGATTTGGAGGAGCAGAAATTTTCCCCATTTCGCCAAGTGCAATTGCTCTTCGCATAAAAAATAGTTGTTGCTCAGAGAAATCTTCCATATACTAATGCCTAACATATAAAGGATCTAAAACAAGAGATACCAAGCATGTTGGATATAAAATTAATACGCAAGGATCCCGAAAAGTGCGAAGCTCGTCTTCGTAAAAAAGATCCTAATATTTCTTTATCCCCTATTCTTGATTTAGATAAAGAGGTCCGGCAATTAAAAACTGATGCAGAAGCTTTACAAGCACAAAGAAAAATTCTTTCAGGAAAAATCCAT
The DNA here is from genome assembly GCF_000583875.1 of Chlamydia avium 10DC88. Taxonomy (NCBI): domain Bacteria; kingdom Pseudomonadati; phylum Chlamydiota; class Chlamydiia; order Chlamydiales; family Chlamydiaceae; genus Chlamydia; species Chlamydia avium. The sequence goes on from NZ_CP006571.1 coordinate 735,893, forward strand.
AAATGCAAAATGCAAAATGCTGATACTACAGTAATGATGCGCGATGTTGAAATGTTGTCTGCTGAATTATCAGAATTAGAAGAAATTCTTAAAAAGAAAAGTTCTGCCTTACACAACTTAATGGCCTGCCTCCCGAACTACCCCGAAGATGATGTCCCTGTATCTCCTGATAAAACAGGGAACCAAGTAATCAAAAACGTGGGTACTTTACCAGAATTCTCTTTCCCTCCTAAGAATCATGTAGAACTAAATCAAAAATTACAAATTTTTGATTTTAAACTACCTACAAAAACTTCTGGATCAGGATGGGTAGCTTATAAAAATCAGGGTGTTATTTTAGAATGGGCTTTACTGACATATTTAATGCACAAACAGCAATCTCATGGAATGCAACTCTGGCTCCCTCCTTTACTTGTGAGACATGATATTCTATTTGGTTCAGGACAAATACCTAAATTCGAAGGACAATACTATCGTGTAGAAGATGGAGAACAATACCGTTATCTCATTCCTACTGCAGAAGTGGTATTAAATGGTTTTCACTCTCAAGAAATCCTTAATGAAAAAGATCTTCCTATCTACTATGCAGCCTATACTCCCTGTTTCCGTAGAGAAGCTGGTGCTGCAGGAGCTAATGAACGAGGTTTGGTACGTATACATCAATTTAACAAAGTAGAAATGTTTGCTTTTACCACCCAAGATCAAGAAGAAGTAGCTTTTGGCAAAATGTTAGGTATTGTTGAAGAAATTTTAATAGAACTTCAACTTCCCTACCGTTTGTCCTTACTTTCTTCTGGAGACATGTCGTTTACAGCATCTAAAACTATTGACGCTGAAGTTTGGCTTCCAGGACAACATGCTTTCTACGAAGTTTCTTCTATTTCTAAATGTACAGACTTCCAATCTCGACGTTCAGAAACACGTTTTAAAGATAGTCACGGGAAACTCCATTTTGTTCATACTCTTAATGGTTCAGGATTAGCCACACCTCGTTTGCTTGTTGCAATTTTAGAGAATAACCAGCAAGAAGATGGTTCTATAATAATTCCTGAAGTTTTACGTCCCTACTTAGGCAATCAAGAACGATTATTTTCTGTGGAGCACTAATTCAGGCAAACACAATAATATCAGGGAGTATCCATGTCTGCTGAGAACTACTCACACTTCAAGAACCTCACTCCAGAAGAGCATTTAGAAGATATTCGAGATCGTCACCGTGTGTGTATGGGAGAACCTCACACCACAAGAAAAGGTTTTACTTATCATTTAATAAGCGATGCGCTATCTACAGGAGTATTTTTATATTTTATCAGAACACTAATCTTTTTGATTCCTGCATCTCAACTCCAACAAACTAAATTATTAATCTCCGTAGGTCTTGGCTATGTCTTTTATCATGGCTGTCTGAAAGCAAAAAAAGCCTGGTCTTACCTGGAACTCTCACATCGCTGCATAATTCAAGAAAAAGAAGAAATCGATGCTCATCCAGAAGAAGAAAAACAGGAGTTAGCGGTCATCTACCAAGGCCACGGTTTTAGATCCCCCCTCCTTGAGGAAATTGTGGACTATGTGACTTCTGATTCTACACTCCTACTGGATACCATGATTCGTGAAGAATTCCATATTTCTATGGGTAGCTTTCCTCATCCTCTACAACAGGGGGGGACACGCATGCTGGGTGGTTTCCTAGGGCTTCTGGGTTTTCTTCCCTTGGTTCTTTGTGCAAGCTATACAGTGGCAGGTATACTTTCCTCAATATTGATTGGCTTACTTTCACTAATTAAGGCTAGAATCTTGGGGAATCATGCTATTCCTGAAGTCGTGTGGACACTAGGAATTTTCATCACGTCTATCAGTATAATATGTACATGCATAAAACTATTATAATAACCTAGGTAGTATTGTGTTTTCACAACTCTTTTCCTCTCCATTTTCTCCTGAAATTTTAAATAATTTTTTTGACTCGGGAATGACCGAGGATACTAGTCCTATGTTATCTCAAGGGAACCGCTTACTCAGTCGAAATCTATCATTAAAATCCGCTTTCCTTGCACTGAGTACATACCTTCTTGGTTTGATTACCTATTGGTGTCATGCCGAAAATATCTCCCATTTATTTATTATCTTTACTTTCTTCCTTGCGGGGACTCCCGCTCTAATCACATCTTTGGATGATATTGCTAAGAAAACTATCAATATTGATATTTTGATGACATCGGCAGCATTTGGCTCTATTTTTATTGGTGGTGCTTTAGAAGGAGCTCTTCTGCTTGTATTATTTGCAATTTCTGAATCTCTAGAACAAATGGTATCAGGGAAAGCAAAGAGTACTTTATCCTCTTTGAAACATTTAGCTCCTACAATTGCTTGGGTTGTTCGTGAAGGGGGTAATCTACATAAAGTACCTGTGAATCAAGTGCAAGTTGGGGACATCATTTGCATTAAAAGTGGCGAGATTGTACCCCTAGATGGACAAATTATTCATGGATCCTCATCTATTAATCTTATGCATCTTACGGGAGAGAAAACACCAAAATTCTGTAAGGAAGGATCTATTGTTCCTGCGGGGGCACATAACCTCGAAGGAAGCTTTAATCTTCGTGTGTTAAAAACAGGAGCCGATTCTACAATTGCTCATATCATTAACCTTGTAATTCAAGCACAGAAATCTAAACCTCGGCTACAACAACGTTTAGATAAATATTCTTCAAAATATGCCATTACGATTTTTACGATTTCCATAGCCATTGCTGTTTTACTCCCCCTATTTACTTCGATTCCTTTTTTAGGATCTCACAGTGCATTATATCGTGCTCTAGCATTTTTAATTGCTGCTTCTCCATGTGCTTTAATCATAGCAATTCCTATAGCGTATTTAAGCGCTATCAATGCCTGTGCTAAACACGGGGTGCTCTTAAAGGGAGGCGTTGTGTTAGATCGTTTAGCATCGTGTAATTCTATTGTTATGGATAAAACAGGAACATTAACTACAGGAAATCTTACTTGTATAAGATGTGAAACTTTTGGCCCGGATAATCCTGATTTTCTACCTTCTATACTAGCTTTAGAACAATCCTCGACTCATCCTATTGCAGAAGCCATTGTTACATTCTTAACAAATAAACATATTACTCCTCGACTTGCAGATCAATATCATACAATTCCTGGACAAGGTGTACGTGGAATTTTTCAAGGGGAAGAAGCTTTTGTTGGTAGAGTCCATACTGCTTTGCACAATATCCCCTCCAGCTATATTCAAGAAATAGAACAACGTATTGCCTTAGCAAGGCAAAGAGGAGAAATTTGTTCTCTTGCTTATTTAAGTTCACATTATGCTCTTTTTTATTTTAAAGATACGCCTCGACCTAACGCAAAAGAAATCGTGCAAGAATTAAAAAAAGAAGGGTATGCCATTAGTATGCTCACTGGTGATCACCACATCAGTGCTCAAAACACAGCAAAACTCCTAGGGATTTCTGAAGTATTTTCTGATTTATCCCCTGATGACAAATTATATAAAATACGAGAGCTTGCTGAACAACGAAATATTCTTATGGTAGGTGATGGGGTAAATGATGCCCCGGCCTTAGCACAGGCAACAGTGGGTGTTGCTATGGGAGAAGCAGGCAGCGCTACTGCTATAGAGGCTGCGGATATTGTTCTTCTTCATGATAATATTGCCTCTCTTCCTTGGATAATTCGAAAATCTAAACAAACACGGAAAATCGTCACACAAAATCTGGGATTAGCTCTTTTGATCATTCTCTTAGTTTCTTGGCCAGCATCGCTAGGAATTATTCCTTTATGGCTTGCCGTGATTCTTCATGAAGGAAGTACGATTGTAGTAGGTCTTAATGCCCTACGCCTACTGAAGTAAATTAATATTTGGCAAACCTCCGACTATAAATACTTTGTAAAATTCCTAGGGAAGCCATGGTGGAGATCACCGAAGACCCTCCATAAGACACTAGAACTAAAGGCACTCCTGTAATAGGTAAGAGCCCACACATCATACTGATATTAATTAAAACATGCATAGCAATGTATACGGTAATACCGGCAGCCAGGAGTCTTCCGAAATCATCCACAGCAGCAGCAACAGTACGACAACCAAAACAAATTAATGAGTAAAATAGCCATAACGTGAAAAACAAACCAATCAATCCGAACTCTTCCCCTAAGGCTGAAAATACTGAATCGGTATATCCGTAAGGTAACCAACCTCTCCCTGCGAACTCTCCCGACTTCCAACCACGTCCTTTGACTCCTCCTAAGCCAATAGAAATTAAAGAAGCACGTTGGTGATGATTAGATGGGCTCAAACGTTCATATTGATATTCCTTGATGATCTTTAGAGCATAGGGTTTAACCCTATCATGAGGAATAATCCCAGAAAAAATAAGTAAGGAACAAAAAACACCTAAGCCAGCAATAATAGAACATATCTTAACAAATAAAGGATGAATATTCCCTAAATAAAAAATAGCTAATGCTATAGGGCATAAAACGAGTGCTGTTCCCAAATCAGGTTCCTTAAAAATCAATAAAAAAGGGAGTCCTACTACAAGACAAGCGAGAACTGCCGTCATTTTAGATTCTATTACTGACTTACGTGCATCTAAAACATAGCTCAACATAATTACAACAATTAGCTTAGCGTACTCCGATGGTTGTACGCTTAAGTTAATGAAAGGAATCTTATACCATCGATGTACATTTTGAACCGTAGGTACAAAAAACAATCCTACAAGACTTAAAACCATTAAAAAGTAAAGAAACCAAGCCCAATTTCTTAGTTTATGGTAATCCAGGTACATACAGATTGTAAAAGCTACCCATCCTAAAGCAAAATGGCGGATTTGCATAAGGCTCTTTTTAGTAAAAATCCCCTTAGAAGATATAATAAATGTTGCAGATGAATCCATTGAAGAAATGACAATTACACTAATTACCATTAGTAAAATAATGATAAAAAACACCCAAAAATCAACATGACTGAAATATCTAATGTTTCTCATAATACTTAATCTTAAAAGAATAGAATTACTTTTAAAAATATGAAAATTGTGTATTACGAAATAGCAGAAACTCCATCCACAAATGAAACAGCAAAACAACTCATGCATCTTTGGAATCCCTGTGCTCTTACTATTGTCTCTACGCAAAATCAAACAAAGGGCAAAGGAAAATTTAATCGCTCTTGGGTATCTTCTAACAAAGATATTACCCTATCACTATGCTTTTTCATTACAGAGTTAAATATTGATAGTAGTCGATTATTTCGTTTAGGAACAGAAGTAGTTTCCCGCTGCCTAAACGATTTACGAATCCCCCAGGCTATGATAAAATGGCCAAATGATATTTTAGTAAATGGAAAGAAACTCTGTGGAGTTCTGAGTGAAACCCTTCCTATTCAAGGGTACCTAGGAGTTATTTTGGGGATAGGAATTAACGGAAATAGCACGTCAGAAGATCTATCTATCATCCAACAACCAGCGACTTCCTTAGCTATGCTCCTTAACCATACAATTGATTTAGAAGAAGTCAGGGATATCTTAGCCTACCATGCCCAAACAATAATTTCCCAATCATTCCCTCACACATTAGCGAGAGAAACTCACTGCAGGCAAATCTAAAAAACAAAAGATTTTAGAAACTAACCAAAATGTGGGTCGCGATCGGTATCGTAAATACTTCTCCACAGCTTGTTCATAGGCCGTAGATTCAAAAGCAAATAAATTATCATTTGCCCAAAAGTCTTCTATAGATTGAATAATTTCTCTTTCGCCTCTATCTTGTAAAGAATCTAGAATTTCTTGAAGCAATTCCCGCTGAGTATCTTCCATTTCTTTAAAAGCAAAGAGAATATCATACCCGTATTTTAAAAACTGTTTCCAAGAAATACTGTGGTATTGAGTAAGGAAGGCGATTTCCTGAGATAAACGTGCTGTAGGATATCCTCCGAGAGCAGCTAAGGAAAGTAATGCCTGTCGTTTAGCAATGGCATGACGACTTAAAGCCACCCAAGACAGTAATACAGTTTTAATAAGATAATATAACTGACAATAAGCACCTAAAACAGCACCAAAACAAACACTAATAAACACGACGGAAAAGAGTATTGCTACCGGTTGCATAAAAAAACTAAATTCAAAAATCGGAAGTATTTGCTAAAATCTCAGCATCTGTAAGTTCACGGTATTCCCCATAGGGGAGCCCTCCAAGAACTAAACTGCCTATACGAATACGTTTTAATTCCAGTAGGGGGAGTCCTGCAGCCTCTGCAAATAAACGAATCTCGTGTTTTTTCCCCTCATTAACAACAATTTTAATTGTTCCACGGCGGACTTTCTCTACAGAAACCGGACGTACCCTCTTACCATCAATTATAGCTCCTTCCATTAAATCTTGAAGATTTTTCCCCGTAACATCACGATTGACCTTGAGCAAATACTCTTTTGTAATACCAAAGGAAGGATGTATTATCTTATTAGCAAATTCCCCATCATTAGTTACTAAAAGCAATCCTGATGTCTCCTTATCTAATCTCCCTACAGTAAATACTCGGTAGGGAAGATGCGAAAACAAGTCAATCACCAATTTCGAACCTGTGAACTTTCTCTCCGAAGAACACACATATCCCAAAGGCTTATGTACCATAAAATATACTTTCTTCGTTTTCCCAACGCGGTGACCATTTACTTTTACAGTATCCTTTTCCTCATCTATTAATACAAAAGGCCCCGGAGCCACACGACCGTTCACTAATACATGTCCTGAAAAAATGATTTCGTCACATTTCCTTCGCGAGGCGATTCCTGCGGAGGCTAAAAATTTATTAAGACGCACTTTAACCATGATTTTCTCCATTCGAAGCTTATATTTTGCCTAAGATGGGGTATAGAGGTCTATAGTTCTTTAAAATTATAAAAAATATTGTCATGAATATTCTTTATTCTAGACAAAAGTTTCTTTGTCTCTATGCTTATACTTAGTCTCACTATATCGGAAAGCTATGTCATTTCTTATTCTACTAAGACACGGGAAATCTGTTTGGAACGAAAAAAATCTTTTTACAGGATGGGTAGATATACCCCTCAGCCAACAAGGTATAGATGAAGCCATACAGGCTGGGAAAATAATCCAAGATTATCCCATTGACTATATTTTCACTTCTTCCCTTATAAGAAGTCTCATGACTGCATTACTTGCTATGACTCATCACCGTTCTAAGAAAATTCCCTACATCATCCATAAAGACGAACAACATGATCTCATGAGTAAGATTTATAGTGATGAAGAAAAAAATATGATTCCTCTGTATTGCTCTAGCGCATTAAACGAAAGAATGTACGGGGAGCTCCAAGGGAAAAACAAAGAAGAAACAGTAAAGCAATTTGGAGAAGAACAAGTACGATTATGGAGGAGAAGTTACAAAGTTGCTCCTCCTAATGGAGAAAGTCTTTATAATACGGGGGAAAGAACTATTCCTTATTTTCAAAAAAATATTTTCCCACTACTGAAATCAGGGAAGCATGTATTTGTCTCTGCTCATGGGAATTCCTTGCGATCTCTAATTATGGCTATAGAAAAATTAAGTGAAGAAGAGGTACTCTCTTTAGAGATACCAACAGGTAAACCCTTAATATATTCATGGACAAACCACAGCTTCGAACGACATCACGAACTATCTGGTTAAACAACCAGCAAGCAATTCCTCCTTCAGCAGCGGTGCGAGAAGACTTTATATTGTATGCGGATCCTTTTTCTCTCACTCCTTCATCATCTTTAAGACTTCTTAACGATACGGAAGAAATTGCTCGCAAACTTGTGGGATGCTCGGAGTCTACACATTCTTTTCATTTTGTCCCCCACTTCCCCCACTCTACAGCAATTATTGTAGCTGTGCTATTAGAAAATCTTAATTATTTTCATGGAAAAAATCACCTGCTAGTTTCTTCTCACGAACAACAATATATTGTCGATGCTATTTCCCATCGCCAGGGTCTCGGAGTAACTTATGATTGGGTAACAGTAAATTCCTCAGGAAGAATATCATCTGATCAACTTATTGATTCCCTCACACCACAGACCTTACTATTTTCGTTATCGGCGGCTAATGGTATGACAGGACTCATTGAACCTATTCATGAGCTTCAACCCCTATGCCAAGACCGTGGTGTGATACTACATCTTGACCTTTGTGATATTCTGGGACGTGCTCCCATAACTCCTGATATGCTCAATGCGGATATTCTTACTTTCTCCTCAATATCTTTAGGAGGAATTGGAAACCTAGGAGGAATGTTTATAAAAAAATCTCTGAGCCGATTTTTCCACTTATGGCTACCTAGAGAAGAATCAGGGCCTTTATGTCTGGCATCAGTATCTGCAATGAAAACTGCTTGTCAAGAAAGGCTTTCATCATATTCATCACTCATGTTGGCATCTATAAATCTACGTAATAAACTTATCCAAGCACTACAAGCGACTTCTTTAGATGTGCAGTTTCTTTTTCCTGAATTAGAAAATAAGCTTCCTAATGTTTTGATCGCTACCTTTCCCGATATTCCTGCAGAAAGCTTAGCATTTTTTCTCCATCAGAGAAGCATTTATCCTGGCATAGGTTATGAACGCTTCCCCCCTCTCTCCCAGATACTACAAAATTGTGGGATTTCTCCTTTTCTCTGCCATGAAGCTTTACATTTTTCCTTCACAGAAAGAACAAAAGACACACAATTTTCCATGCTAAGCGAGGCTATTCAAGAAGGAAGCGCACATTTACAACCCGCACTAACGAGTTCCGTATGACAGTTCCTTTTCAACCCACAGCCTCATGGACATACATATCACCTAAAGTCATGAAAACATTTCACAAGTTTTATTGTGCTGGGGTATTTTCTACAGAAGATGCAGAAATCAAAAATGCTCACCTAGTCATTGGGAATCAAGGGCATCGACTCATGGGGAACCTTGTTGTCTTCTATTGGCTAGTGGATAAGACTAATGGCAAGATTCTTGATGCAAAATTTCAATATTTCGGTCACCCCTTTCTTCTCGTTTTAGCGGAGACCACATGCAATTTAGTTACAGGGAAAACCTATGCTCAAGCATATAATCTATCGGTAAATGATATAGATACAGAATTACGTTCACATAAGGAAGTGCCTGCGCTCCCAGAACTTTATGCTCCACTATACCATTGCATTATTGATGCCTTGGATGTCGCTGCTCAACAATGTATGGATATTTCAGTAGAAGACGGCTCCTTGCCATTAAATAATGCTCTCCTTACTCATGATTTTGAAAACGCAAATCCTTTTACTCAAGAAGAATGGGAAACTTTATCTTTAGAAGCAAAATTACAAACATTACGCTCCGTAACAGAAGAAAAGATTGCCCCTTATATAGCTTTGGATAGTGGTGGTGTAACAATAGAACATCTTGAAGGGAACGTAGTAACCATCTCTTATACAGGGAACTGCTCTGGATGCTTTTCAGCCATAGGATCTACACTAAATTCTATAGGTGAATTATTACGTGCTTATGTGTACGGTGAATTACAAATTAAAGTAAATGAAGCATCTCTAGATTTTTCACAATCACACCATTCTAATATAGATTATTAGCTTTTAAAGCTCCTGAATTGTCAATAATTCACATTTTTTGTAAAGAATAATGAAATGTTAATAATCCAATAATTATTTCATTATTGTCTTGAGGATTTTTGTGCTTTTTCAATTCTTAAAAAAGAAATGTGTGTCCTTAGGGGTTTCTCCTCTAAGTCTTTTAGCTATTCTATCTATTTTAAGTTGCGCATTCTTTTTGAACAAAACTTCCTCATCTTCGACACCTACTACAAAGCTAACACCAGAAAAAAAATCTTCAATGTGGTTTCAATTTAGCCAAGTAGGCAATCTAAAATTCCTAGAGTCTTTAGCTAAAAAAGAACAAATAGAAAAAGATTTAACAACCTTTCAATCTATAGCAAGTGCCACAGTTGCATTATCTTTACCTTCTGAAGAGGACATACTAACCCCAAAGCAAATATCTGTTATTCTCACTCCTCATAAAAATGAGCAACTCTCTCCCTCACTCTTGTTATCAATAATTGATTATTTATTAAGTAGTTTCCCAGGCCTTAAGAAAGAAAATATCACTCTTTCTGATACTCTAGGAAATACCTATTCTCCTGGAGAAATTGCGCCATCATCTCTATTACTTGCCACATGTAAAGGATATTTAGAAAAAATTTTCCCTAAGGAACATTTTGCCTTAACCTACGTACGTACAAAACAACATCCCACTATACAGTTAACAATCAATGAAAAATATCTAGAAAAGCTCTCCAAAGAAGTTAAAAACAACCTACTCATTCATACTGAAGAGAATATGAAAAAAATCTGCGGAGATCTCTGCTCTATCACTATTGAGCTTTTTCCTTTCTCCCCTAATACCACAAAAAAATCTCCTCTACATACTATCCTCATAGGCATTTTGATTTTATTTTCAAGTTTGGGAATCATTGCTTTAGCAAGTTTTTACCTTGCATTTTATGCCTACGAAAAGATCCCTGCGGAATCTAAAAAAATAAAACAAGGAATAAATATTACAAAGCTGGTAGAGGTATTACAAAAAGAATCCCCTGAAAAAATTGGGCTTATTCTTTCTTATTTAGATCCTAAAAAAGCTAATGAACTTCTTAATAAATTGCCCGAAGATATTAAAAATAAAATAATGAAATTATATAAATATTAAGAATTAGGTATGTCCGTGATACTGTCTCCATCCTCTGGTTCGTTATCCAACATCGAAAACACATCTACAGATAGCCATTGGGAAAAAGACTTTCATGAAGCTTTCCCAGAAGGAGAAAGCTCAGATCATAACAAATCTCCTCAAGAATTGCTATCTCTAATACAAATCTTCCGAAAATTGTCTCTACATATGCTTGCAGAAATAGAGAAAATCCCTAAACAACTTAAAACAGAACTCATTGAACTTGCTATTCTGACTTGTGAAAAATTCCTCTATAGAAAATTAGATAATAGTGAGGAACTTGCTTTACTCATTTCCTCTGCCTTACAGCAACATATAACACTAAAGTCGCTATCTCCCGTGAAGATTTTTCTCCATCCTGATGACCACAAAAAACTCATCGATTGGCTAGCTACACATGAAATCCCTATCATCAAACATGCAGAGTTTTTACCCGACATGTCCTGCAAAAAATCAGGATATAAAATTGAAATTCCCTCAGGAATCTTAAGACAAGAAATTGGAGAAGAACTAGATCACCTGCTTTCTGTTTTAACAGCATGACAAACTTAGATTACGAAAAAATTCAACTCCATTATTGGCAACCCTACCGCACATGTGGGCTTCTGTCTAAAGTATCTGGGAACCTCCTAGAAGCTCAAGGCTTGTCTGCCTGTTTGGGAGAACTATGCCAAATCCAATCGCAGAAATACCCGAATCTCCTAGCAGAAGTGATTGGTTTTCATAACCAAACCACCTTACTTATGTCTCTATCTCCTATGCACCATGTTGCCATAGGGACAGAAGTCATTCCTCTACGTCGCCCTCCTTCTTTGCATCTTTCTGATAGTCTACTAGGAAGAGTTATTGATGCTTTTGGGAATCCTTTAGATAATAAAGGTAACCTTCCAAAAACACGTATTCAACCACTAATTTCCTCTCCTCCTCCTCCTTTATCACGTAAGCCTGTGCAAGAAATTTTTCCTACAGGAATTAAAGCAATTGATGCTTTTTTAACCTTGGGAAAAGGACAGCGTATCGGAGTATTCTCAGAACCTGGGAGCGGAAAATCTTCTTTATTATCTGCGATAGCTACAGGATCCCAATCTACTATTAATGTAATTGCACTTATTGGTGAAAGAGGTAAGGAAGTCCGTGAATATATAGAACAACATTCGTTAGGATTAAAGCAGCAGCGAACAATTATCCTAACCTCTCCTGCGCATGAAACAGCACCTACGAAAGTAATTGCTGGGCGTGCGGCAATGACAATAGCTGAATATTTTCGAGACCAGGGGAATGACGTATTATTTATTATGGATTCTTTATCAAGATGGATTGCAGCCCTACAAGAAGTAGCTCTAGCAACAGGAGAAACGTTAACCGCCCACCATTATGCAGCCTCAGTATTTTACCATGTGTCAGAATTCACAGAGCGTGCAGGAAATAATGATCGTGGATCTATCACCGCATTGTATGCAATCTTACATTACTCAGACCATCCTGATATTTTCACTGATTATTTAAAATCTCTCTTAGATGGGCATTTCTTCCTCACCGACCACGGAAAAGCTTTTTCATCTCCACCCATTGACATTTTATCTAGCTTATCTAGATCTGCAAAAAAACTCTCTTTACCTCATCACTATGCGGCTGCAGAGAAACTCCGTGCATTATTAAAAACATATCATGAGGCCTTAGATATCATCCAATTAGGAGCTTATGTCCCAGGACAAGATAAAGACTTAGATGAAGCAATTAAAATCCTTCCTAGTATAAAAAATTTCCTATCCCAACCTTTATCAAGTTACTATCAACTAGAAAACACATTAAAAGAGCTAGAGGATTTAGGAAATATTGAATAGAAAACTCACTTGCCTGTCAGCATTATTAAAAAGAGAAATTTGCGATTTTGCATCGAAAATACAATACTTAAAAAACAAAAAATATTATCTATCTCAACAACTTACTCAGATTAAAGAACATATGATGCTGATTGCCAACATCAGGAAAGAGCAATTTTTATATCGTAATAATACTGAACATCAAACTTCTCTCTTAGAACACTTGCAAACATTACAAGCATCTATTTATAAACATCGCCAAATCTGCTGTAAACACCTGCAAGAGCGCCAGGGTCAGCTATTAGCAATAATTCATCGTAGAAAAATCATCGAAAAGATCAAGAATAACAAGTATTCTAACACTAAGAGATAGGAACGCAAGGCTAACTGTAATGACCAACTCTGTAATCTTTCCATCTATTATGGAAATGTCCGTGCTAACAGAAAAACTCAAGTCTATAAATCAAGAGCACCTTATGGAGTTTTGGCCTTCCCTATCTTCAAAACAAAAACAGCGTCTCTACAATCAAATAGCTTCCATAGATATTAATCTCTTTTTTAAGCAACGCCAACTCATTACCTCTCCAAGAAACAAACCAAAAGACTTTCGTCCATTAACTTCATTTTCCTCATCGGGAGAGGTTCCAGAACGAACACAAGTAGGAACTGATCTCTTGAAAGAAAAAAAGTTAGCTTGTGTCGTTCTCGCTGGAGGACAAGGATCACGATTAAAATGCGATGGGCCTAAAGGGCTCTTCCCTGTGTCTCCAATTAAAAAAAGCCTTTATTTCAATTGGTTGCTGAGAAAGTTGGAGCTGCAAGTAAACTTGCTAATCAGCCTCTTCCCCTAGCATTTATGACTTCTCCTCTCAATAATCGCCAGACACGCTCTTACTTCGAATCGAACAATTATTTTCATCTAGACCCTGACCAAGTGGATTTCTTCTGTCAACCTCTATGGCCCTTACTCTCTCTATCCGGGGATCTCTTTTTAGAAGATAAGGATACCCTATCTTTGGGCCCCAACGGAAATGGTTGTATAGCAACTCTTCTCCATACCTCAGGTTTATGGGAAAAATGGAAATCAGCAGGCATTGAAATGGTCAGTGTAATCCCTATTGATAATCCTCTCGCACTGCCCTTTGATGTTGAACTCTGTGGTTTCCACGCAATAGAAAATAATGAAGTCTCTATAAAAGCTGCTTTACGTCAAACAGCTATTGAAGACGTCGGGATTCTTATCGAATCTCACGATTCGGGGAAAACATCTGTGATTGAATATTCAGAAATTCCTCAACACGAACGATTTGCTACTAATGCTGATGGGACATTAAAATACGGGTTAGCTAATATTGGATTATACTGCTTATCCATGGATTTCATTGCTCATGCTGCCCATAGAGAACTTCCTATATACAAAGTACGTAAACATGCAAAACAACTAGGATTGTTCCCATCTTCAGAAAAAAATTCTTGGAAATTTGAAGAGTTTATCTTTGACCTATTTCGTTACAGCAAACGCTGCCAAACCCTTGTCTATCCACGCCAAGAATGCTTTGCTCCTCTAAAAAATCTTGAAGGCAACCACAGTTTAGCCACAGTGCATGAAGCTCTTTCCGCAAGAGAAAGACAAATTTTTCACAAAGTCACAGGAAAGCAGCTTTCTCCAAATACAACATTTGAATTAGAAGCCGATTTCTATTATCCTTCAACTTCTACCTCTCTACATTGGGAAAATAAAGCGTTTTTCGAGGAACCATTCTTTGAGGCCTCATGAAAGAAAAAATTGCCTACTTAGGTATGGGGATTTGGGGTTTTTGCCTCGCTTCCCTACTAGCAAATAAAGGATATTCAGTTACAGGATGGGCACGTAATCCTGATTTAATTGAGCAATTACAAATTAAAAAGCGTCATCCTTTAGCTCCGGATGTTCCTATTCACCCTAATCTAACATTCACGACGGATATGGCAGCAGCTATAGAGGGGGCGTCCATGATTGTAGAAGGCGTTTCCTCTGCAGGAATACGCCCTGTATCCGAAAGCCTAAAGAAAATTCTCACAAACTTACACATTCCTTTCGTCATTACCTCGAAAGGCATTGAACAACACACAGGACTACTCTTAAGCGAAATTGTCTTGGAAATCTTCGGCCCCCCTGCTAAAGAGTATCTCGGATATCTTAGTGGCCCCTCAATCGCTAGTGAAGTACTAAAAAATTGTCCTTGTTCCGTAGTTATTAGTGCTTATAACCCTGATACACTGAAAAAAATTCATAAGGCATTCTTAACCCCTAAATTCCGTGTATATCCTAACAGTGATCTCCGAGGCGTTGCTCTGGGAGGAGCCTTAAAAAATATCATCGCTATCGCATGTGGAATTTCCGACGGATTCCAATTTGGAGATAATGCTAAATCAGGACTAGTCACTCGAGGCCTTCATGAAATACGTAAATTCGCAACCATCATGGATTGCCGCCCCGATACACTAAATGGTCTTGCAGGTCTTGGTGATCTCTGTGCTACATGTTTTTCCACATTAAGTAGAAATACAAAATTTGGGAAATTAATTGCTCGAGGACTTACTCTTGAGCAGGCAAAAAAAGAAATTGGTATGGTCGTTGAAGGTGCATACACCGCACTATCTGCTCATCAACTTGCTAATCATCATAATATTGACATGCCAATAACTACAGGCATCTACCGCGTTCTTTACCAAAATCTAGATATCAAAGAAGCAATTGCAGAACTACTACAAAGGAATACAAAAGAAGAATATTTATGACAAAAATCGTGCGCAAATCCTCCACATAGCCAGTTCTACCCTTCAGAGTTTTCATTTGTACATTTTTGTATCATTTGGTAAATGGTGAATTTATTACACAAGCAAATAAGGCTCCTACTAAATGAATAGTAAGCTGAAGAAGCACCTACGTCTAGCATCTCTGACTTTCCTAGCTTTATGGGGAACTTTTTCATCCTCATCTCTTCATGCTATGGCAGCAGGGAATCCGGCCTATCCTGTTATCCCTGGGATTAACCCCGAATGCAATAATTTCTGCGCATTTGAAATTTGTAACGGCACAAATCTATTTGCTGCACTAACAGGTAGCCTAAAAATCGGATTTTCTGGCGACTACATATTCTCTGAAAGTGCTGGTGTAAAAAACGTCCCCGTAGTTACTTCTGTAACAACCACGGGAACTGGGCCTCAACCTCAAGTAGTGTCTACATTGAAAGACTTTGATTTTGATCTCAACAACTCCAGAGTTAGCTCTAGTTGCATATTTGCTTCCATTGCTGTCCAAGATAACTCCCCTACTGTAATTCCTTTGCTAGACATTAGTTTTGATTTGAAAATTGGGGGACTAAATGAATACTTCCGTCTTCCTTTGAATGCCTATCGCGACTATACCTCCTCTCCTCTAGCCTCAGAATCTCAAGTCACCGATGGTTTGGTCGAATTACAAACTAATTATGGTTTTGTTTGGGATATCAGTTTGAAAAAAATCATTTGGAAAGACGGTATATCCTTCATTGGTATCGGAGCTGATTATCGCCGTGCTGCTTGCCCCGTCAATTACATTATTGTGAACAGCCAAGCAAATCCCGAAGTCTATTTTGAAGATTCTAACGGAAAACTCAGCTACAAAGAATGGTCAGCAAATATTGGTCTTACAACCTACATCAGCGATTATATTCTGCCTTATATAGCCCTAACTGTTGGTAATGCCTCACGCACAGCTCCTAAAAACAGCTTCGAACGTCTAGAAGATCAATTTACAAATCTTAGCTTTAAAGTACGTAAAATCACTAACTTTCATAGAGTCAATTTTTGCTGCGGTATTACCACATGTGCTACGGATAATTTCTTCTATAACATTGAAGGACGCTGGGGTTGCCAACGTGCCATCAACGTCAGCGCAGGTCTATACTTCTAAAAACCATTCGCTAATGTTCGATAAGTATTATGCAATAACTTTAAAGAACCTGAAACAATACTCCATTCTTGGTGCATAGCACGCATTTGTAGCTCTAACATCAATTGGTGTGTTTGTGCTAAATCTCCGTAATTCTGTACATCAGAAAGACAAGTATTAAAGAAATTTAATAATCCTCCCTTAGTCTCCCCAGTGGTTACATCTATATCGCCGTCAACAACAAGCTGCTCTAAATTTTGTAAAGTAACAATAGAAAACCCACTACCCATGATTGTATATGAAGCTTCGTACTCATTATTACCAGGAATAAATACTAAAGAGTTTAGATTTAACATAAGATTCTTCATGCTCTCAATACAAGCATCTAACTCTTCATCATAACTTTGAACGACATCCAAAAGCTGTGTTTTCTGAGAATCAAGAAGACTACTATTCCCATTGATACTCTGGGAAATTTTCTGAAGAAGCTCTTTAGCATTTGTTGCACTTTGTAAATCACTACGTAATTGCAGTCTTTCTTCATCATAACGATCCTTGACCATCTCATAACCATAGGCAAAATTTGCTGTTCCTGATGTTTGACCAATATAGGAACCTAAATTATAAGCAATAGGAGCCGAATCAAATGTTTTAATTGTCTCTAAAATAGGACTAAAAAGCGTTTGTGCATATCCAGAAAGGTTTAATTCCCTTCCTAAAGCATATAAAGCGTTCTCCTGAGCAGGGATATACTTATCCAATAGGATATAAGCAAATGCTGATTGAAAAGGCATCTTGTTAATAATCGAATCAGGAAGAGGATTGAGCTCTTCAGCAGTTGTCAATGCCTGAGGTGAAACCCTATGAAGGTGCTCCTGAAACACTTTATTCTCGCGTTTACGTATCTCCTTATTCTCTTGTTCAGCTAAGATTCCACTAATCATAGACAATTCAGAACCCGTATTTAAAAAATCTCTCTTGAAAGAAGAGAAAAACTCATGATTCATCCCGAACTGACTCGCCTCTTGCAGCAAATCTTGCATGATTTTCAATTGTGAAGCGACTTCATTAATCTTAGCATAATCAGCAGCAACTTCAGCAGGAGATACTCGACGTTCAACAAATGCAGGCTCAGAAATGCGCATACATAATTGTTTTTGTATGGGAGAAGTATGCATAATAAAACCTATTTAAGTTCTAAATTCTACGTATTAATTTGGCAAATATTTGATTCAGTAATGCTAAAGAAGCGCTAACCATTGTCCATTCTTGCTGAATTGCTGCTGATTCTAACTGCAAAGCAAGCTGCTGGTTTTGGTTAAACGTAGTATAATCCTGTTGAGTAGATTCCATACTCTGTAATATTTGCTGCTCACCACCAGGAACAACAGCATTCTGACCACCCTCTATAACAAAACTTTCTAAAAAAGAAAGGATCCGATCATATCCAGAAACTTCTTGATTAGACACCTTCACAACAAAAGCAGTATCAACATCATCAAGATTCTCTTCAGGTACCAATGTTAAATGGTTAAGAAAACAATCTAAATTCCTTAAATTACGTAATAACATCTCCAACTGTAAACGATAATCTTTGAGAGTCAACCGTAATTCTCGTTTCTGTGCTATAGTAATCTCTGCATCTGATTCTAGTTCTTCTAAAATATTGTCAATTTCTTGAATCGTATTCGTACACCGATTTCTATCCGTAGTACAACGTTTCTGTTCATTTAAGAGAGTATCTTTTGCTTTCCCAACAGCATCGGTAAAATCCTGTAAGTTCATCTGACGTAAATAAATCGTTAGAGAATAATAAATGTCTGCTGTCTGAAAAGGAGTAATGTTGGTTATCAACTTATTCATATAACGCGCAGCCTTGTTAGAGAAGATCATCTCTGCTCCCAAGGTCTCTAAAGTCCGTTGTTGATTAGGTAAATACTTATCCAACATCAAAGACTTGTAAATTGTCTGCAGAGGAGAACTCTCAACAAAAGTCTTTTTATCCGCATTCATAGCGTCAAAATAATTCAACTGCGAAGGATCTAAACTTTGCTTTTGCTGTGCCAATGCTGTAGATTGTGCTGTCCATGCATCAATTTTAGCCTGAATTGCTGCAACGCTACTCTCCATCCCTTCGAGAATAGTTGAATAACCGTCCCGAGACATGATATCGCCATAAGTCGTAACACTCTCAATAGCATCTTTAAAAAATAGGGGATTCGATCCAGATATAGTAGTAGTATTGCTACTATCAAAAATATTAACACCAAAGTACGTAAAAGGACTAGATACTAAAGCTGAAAAAGCTGTGGTAATGTCAAACTCAGAAATGGATCTTTGATCCCAATAAGATTTTTCCTCATTAAGAGCAGCAATCACTTCACTTTTGCTAACTTGAGAATTGCCAACAGATTCCTGAACTCCAACTGCATAAGCAAACAACAAAGAAAGCAAATTATTCAAATAACACTTTCCCTCATTATTAGGATTACTTAGTGAAATATTATTAAGGGATCTTAAGAAAATATCGATACCATCTTTAATGTCCTGAGGAAGAGAATCTTCAGAACCAGATGGATATCCTTCCATAAGCTGACGATATAAATCACCAAGTAAAATATACGTCTTGCTCATATCTGCTTCTAAAGCCGTATAGGTGCTTGCATCATTCCTGACATTACTATCCAGATTCCATAGAGGAGTAAAAAAATCTTTAATAGAAGAAGCAAATTGGCGAATAATGGAAATCACCCGGTTAGCCTCTTGTATATTTAGAGCTAGATCCGCAATCTGTGTGGTTAGACTATCAGCAACAGGATAGGTAAGCGAAGCCATCGAGTTGTATACTAACATCAAGTTATTCCAAAAATTGATCACCTTATTTTTTAATGAAGGATCCGTTGTTTGAAGTTCTTCAACTTTAGAAACAAATTCCTTGGGCAGAGCATACAGTTCTGTATAATTTGCTTCTGTAGGACTACTTCCTGTAGAAAATAGCTGTTTTAATGTGCTGAGTTTTACTTCATATTCTCGAACGAGATTCGTTTCTTCTTCTGTGGGATCGGCAATTCCCCCTTGATCTGAAGATTTCACCCAATCTTGAAAAGATGCTTCTAAACCAGAAATATAACAATTTGCAGAAGCCAGATTAGGATTATTCAAAATTGCTGCTATTTCATCTTCTGTAAGATCTTCACTAGAAAGCGAGATCTCCGCAGAAGGAGAAAACTCAAGAATATCACAAGAAATTTCAGGAAGAGGAACAGAGGGGGAACTCGGAGCTTTAACCTCCTGCAATAAACCCAAGGACTTCTTAAGCCCCTTAGCTTTTAAATCTAGTTGCTGAAAAAGAATAGCAGCTTGCGACAATTCCATTGTCGTATCCACTTGATTGCCAAGCAGAGCTGCTGTAATATTGCGGCTAAAAGTAATATATGCAGGTTGTATCGTCACTGTAATTTATCCAGAAGACAGTTCATTATTTTTTTAATTTTAAAAAATAAAAAATTATTTTAAAAAATAAAAAAACTGCATTCAAATTAAACTATAAATTACAAACGACTTCGATAATTAATTTTTTAACTCGTTTTCTATTCTCAATAATTCATCCGAAATTATCTGAGGTAAATCTGAACCAAAAATCTTCAGATACTCACGAACATTCGTTACCTCTTTCAACCATCCTGCAACATCTACAGAAAGAAGGTCCTGAATCACTTGAGAGGAGATATTCAATCCTTCTAAATTCAAAGCTGACGCACTAGGCAAATAACCAATAGGAGTTCTTACTCCTATGGAATCCTCTCCATCTGTCCTTCGAAAAATCCATTCCAGAACTCGAAGATTCTCACTAAATCCTGGCCACAAGAACTTTCCATTTTTATCTTTAAGGAACCAATTAACTCCATAAATACGTGGCAATTGTAATTGAGAATTAGCAAACGATAACCAATGATCAAAATAATGTGCCATATTGTAACCACAGAAAGGTAACATGGCAAAAGGATCATGTCGTAATTTCCCTTGTTCTCCCACAATGGCAGCTGTAATTTCCGAAGACATGCTTGCCCCAATAGTCACACCGTGTTGCCAGCTTAAAGCTTCGTAAACCAAAGGGATAGTATCAGAACGACGTCCACCAAAAATAATTGCTTCTAAAGGAACTCCCTCAGGATCATTCCATTGAGGATCGAGAACAGGACATTGCTGTACAGGAGCCGTAAACCGAGAATTCGGATGAGCAGCAGGACCCACTCCCGTCCATGGGTTCCCTTGCCAATCAATAAGACCTGCAGGAGGTCGGCTTGTTAATCCCTCCCACCAGACATCCCCATCTGGAGTTAACGCAACATTAGTAAATAAAGCATTCGATCTACAAGACGCTAAGGCATTAGGATTAGTAGATGCTGATGTTCCCGGAGCAACACCAAAGAAACCAGTTTCAGGATTCACAGCATAAAGCCTTCCATCAGCTCCAGGACGTATCCAAGCAATGTCATCACCTACACATTCCACTTTCCATCCAGGAAGTTTTGGCAATAACATAGCCAAATTTGTCTTACCGCACGCACTAGGAAATGAAGCAGCAAAATACTTCTTTTTCCCTTCAGGATTCGTAATTCCTATAATGAGCATATGCTCCGCAAGCCATCCCTGATGACGTGCCATATACGAAGCTAATCGTAAAGCTACACACTTCTTCCCAAGTAAAGCATTCCCTCCGTAGCCACTACCAAAAGACATCACACTACTATCATCCTGGAAATGGACAATCCGCATATTCTTAGGGTTACAGGGCCAAGCAACATCTTTCTGTCCAGGAGACAATGGATACCCTACACTATGTAAACACTTATGAAAAGGACGAGAAGTTCCTAAGAACTTCAATACCTCAGCCCCCATACGCGTCATGATCTTCATAGAACATACAACATAAGGAGAATCAGTAATTTCTACCCCAATAAGAGAAAAAGGTGAATTCAAAGGCCCCATACAAAAAGGAATAATGTACAACGTCCTCCCCCGCATACATCCCCGGAAAAGCCCATGCAACTCCTCACGCATTTCTTGAGGATCCCGCCAATTATTTGTAGGTCCAGCATCTTCTTTCTTCGAAGTACAAATAAAGGTAAACTGCTCAACACGAGCAACATCCTCAGGAGAAGAACGCACCAAAAAACAGTTCGGATGCTTCTCAGGATTCAATGGAATAAATACTCCCTGATCCTGCAGCATAGAACTCAACTTTGCGTATTCTGCATCTGAACCATCACATAAGTATATGTCCTTAGGAGTAACTAAAGCAGAAACTTCCTCTACCCATTTTCTTAACTCTTCATGATGAATCTCTTTATTCCACGCACTCATACCATATTTCCTTTGCGTTTCTTAAATTGATCTAAGTGTTCCAACGCCTTTCCTGTTCCTAAACAAACAGCAAGTAAAGGATGAGGTGCCGTAATTACAGAAAGACCGGTATTTTTACTCAAAGCCTTATCTAACCCCTTGATCAAAGCTCCTCCTCCCGCTAATACCATACCACGCTCAACTAAATCAGCCGAAAGCTCAGGAGGACACTTTTCTAAAGTTAAACGCACACATTCAATAATTTGTTGAATAGGCTCAGCTAAACACTCACGAATTTCTACAGAATTAATTCTCTTTGTTATCGGTAAACCTGCGACTTGATCCCGACCTCGGACTTCCATTTCTAACTCTTGATCTCCAAGAGGATAAGCAGAACCAATAGTAATTTTAATTTCTTCGGCAGTTCGTGGACCAATCATCAAATTATAAGTACGACGCATGTAATTAATAATACATTCATCAAACTCATCACCAGCAATACGTAAAGATCGAGATTCTACAATCCCTCCTAAGGAAATAATTGCTATCTCTGTTGTTCCTCCTCCAATGTCAATAATCATACTTGCCGCAGGTTCATGCACTGGAAGATCCACACCAATGGCTGCAGCCATTGGTTCCTCTATCAAAATCACCTCCTGAGCACCCGCATGCAAGGCCGAGTCCTCAACAGCACGTTTTTCTACACCTGTAATTCCTGACGGCACGGCAATTAAAATCCGAGGACGAAACATACTACGTGAAGGAGTTACACGCTTAATTAACGCTTTTAACATACCTTCAGCTATCTCAAAATCAGCAATCACCCCATCTTTCATAGGACGAACAGCCATAATCTTCCGAGGAGTCTTACCTAACATCGCTTTTGCCTTATGCCCCACAGCAAGAACTGCATGTGTCTGTGCATCAACAGCAACTACCGACGGCTCACTAAGAACAATCCCCCGACCACGTACATAAACTAAAGTATTTGCCGTTCCTAAATCAATACCGACATTACCAGAAAAAAAATTGAAAACCTTATCGAAACGCCCTAAAGCCGTATTATATAAACGATTGGATAGGTTTTTTATCTTAAATAAGCTTCGATGTGGGCTCATAACATCAAATCTGTAGCAATTCTAAAACTTCTTCCCAAGTCAACTTAGAAACAACCTCATCATCAGAGTTAATCACTTTCTTTACAAGGCTCTTTTTCCTGTCTTGGAGAGTAAGAATTTTTTCCTCAATAGTATTTAAAGTAACTAATTTATACGAGGATACGGAACGACTTTGTCCTATACGATGAACCCGATCCGTAGCTTGACTTTCTACAGCAGGATTCCACCACATATCATAGTGAATGACAGTATCCGCACCTACAAGATTCAAACCTGTGCCACCTGCTTTCAGAGAAATTAAAAATACTAGCAATCCAGGATCCTCATTAAATTGATTCACCAATTCCAATCTATTCTTACTAGAACCATCTAAATAAACAAATGGTACTCCGCGAAGCTCTAAATCCTGTTTAATAATGCTTAACATCTTCGTATACTGGCTGAAAAGCACAGTCTTATGGCCAGAATCCACAAGAGAAGAAAGTAAATCCATAAGCATGTCGTACTTCGCAGAATCTCCTGGCTCAGGAACATCTTTAGCAAAAATCGCAGGATGACAACAAATCTGTTTTAACCGTGTAAGAGTAGCAAGCACGTGAATATGTATACGATCAAATCCTTCTTGCTTAACTAAACGTGAAAGCTCCTTCTTTGCAGACGCAGCATATGAATGATATAATTCACGTTGTGATTCTGTAAGATGACAATGATATAAAATTTCTGATACAGGGGGCAGATCTTCTAAGACATCCTCCTTCATACGTCGCAAAATAAAAGGAGCCACCTTCTTCTTCAAAGCAATCATATTATCTGCTTTATTCCCCATATAGTTGCCAGTACGAATGTATTTACCAACAAAGCGATCATAACTGCTCAATAAACCTGGCATCAAGAAATCAAACAAACTCCATAATTCCTCAAGCGAATTTTCTATAGGCGTTCCCGTTAAAATTAATCGATGACCTGAACGAATCATCTTCACAGATTTTGCATTACGTGTTGTACGATTTTTAATATGATGAGCCTCATCTAACACAACATAATCAAAAACAAAGTCCTTGTAAAAATCGATATCCTTTTGCAACAAATTATAAGAAGTAATCGCTACATCATATTTAGATAAATCTGCCAGCTGCTTACGACGATAAACAGGAACACCATCTATAACAACTGTTTTAAACTCAGGATTAAACTTACGAAACTCCTCTTTCCAATTATATACTAAAGAAGTAGGACATACGATTAGGGAACAACCTGAGCCCTTTTCTAAACGACTCTGTGTAATAGCAATAATAGCTTGTAAAGTCTTCCCTAACCCCATATCATCAGCTAAAATACCATTAAGGTGCATCTTTCTAAGACGCTCTAACCAATGAATTCCTTCAGTTTGATAACTACGCAAAGTAGCTTGTATCTGTTGAGGGATCTCTTGGAAATCAAAGGCAACTTCACCACGAATTTGTTTCTGTATCTCAGCGAGCTTCTCTGTCATCCTAAAGTTAACAGGTAACCCTTCAAAAAGCTCTGATGAAATCCCTGTCAAACTCCAAAGGGGACACTTTTCTACAAAGTCGTCTAAAACCTTAAAACCAATTTCATTAAAAATTTGAACTACAGGAGAAATCTTTTCTAAATCTAGAACTAAAATACACGGCAATTTTGCTGAGCCCGGTCTGCCTTTACGCCCCGATCTAACATTATGCCCCTTCTTAGGAAGCTCTAAAAAACGCTTCTTAGCACTAATACAATCCCAAAGTAAATCCAAACTAATTCCCTTAAGCAGTCCATGCACTTTCAGCTCAGCTTCATAAGAATCAATTTCTGAACTCTCCCTAAAGGAAAGATCAAACACTGTTTCATCATAAATAAATTGATCTGAAAGAGTCTCAGGACAATTAAATGTTATCCGGTGCTGATTGTTTGGGATCGTTTCTGTCATAAACTCAACGATCTTCTTCTCACTCTTTACATGATACGCTCCATCTCGCTCATCATAGACAAAGCCAGAGAAGACCTCCTCAATAATCTTACGTTCTTCAACAAGATTTCTAGCCAAAATACCGTCATCACGAATAAACGCGCGTACATCTTGATACGTTAAAGAAAAAGAAGTAGCAGGAATAGTTATAGAATCATAAATAAAATATAACTTAGCTTCTAGTTCACCATCCAAATAACTCATATCACATACACCACGAACTTCCTCAACATAAGGAAGAGTGACAAATGCATTTAACACTTCAACATTGGCAACTTCTGCATATTCTTTAAAAACAGGAAGCGCATTTTCCCTAAATGAACCAAACAAAGCCTCAGGGATAGTAATATCACGTAAACGAGAAAAAGAACGCAAATGCGCACGGCGAATTTGAGGAGCAAAATGATGATATACATTATTGTGGATAATACCAGGGACATTAGACTCTAAAAGAATCGCTTGTTCTGGCTGCAACTCATCATCATCAACCAAAACTAAAGGAGTTATCAACAATGCCTTGTAGGGAGTATCAAAAAAATCTAAATTAAACTTTATTTTCGCAGGAGACGCTGACCAATATAATGGCTCCTCAAGATTCCCACAAAATATCCCTGAAAAACTTTCTTTCTCCCCTAATTGAGTACCGCTACGATCAGCCATTTGATGCTCGTACATCTTAGCTAAAATTACACCTAACGATGTCAATGTAAGATAGGCCGATTTTAATAACTTTTCTTCCGCAGTTTGATTTGTATAACGTACATAACGAATCAATAAATCAATCAACTTACGATCAGAAGCACTAAAAGATTGCATGGTGAAAAAGAAACGACGACCACTAAGAATAATTGGCTCCTGATATAACACTCCCTCTAAAAAAGTCTTTATATTCGAAACATAAAAGGGCTTGGAACGACCCGGAAGACGAAGAATTAACTGAAATTCCACATGTTGATTTGCCTGAAACACCTCATCAGTATTATTAGACGCAACAAATAACACGGCGAGCTCTGCAGTAGTTTTATCTAGATATTCCTTCTTAGGCAAGAAAAACGGATTAGCACTTAATGTATTTGCCGCATGAATATACTCACTTAGTATTTCTTTTTGGTGTTCGCGATCCTTACGCTCTTCTTCCCGAGTTGCAGCAACAACAAATGTTTCCTGAAGCTCCTTTTTAACATCCTCATTGATTGTCTCATTTGTATCTAGATTGGCCTCTTGAGAATAGGCTACCACCATTTCGTTAAAGTATTGCTCTAAGTAAAATAAAAGGGCCACTATATGTTGACAATCATAGTTGTACGAGCAATCACAATTCGAATCCACAGTATCGGATTCCGAGCGATCTACCTCGATTTCACATTCATATACGTTGTCATATAAACCTCGAACCTGCGCACCTATACATACCGTTTCTCCAGTTATGGAAACAATTTTTGCATTAACTACAGCTCCTTGATCAAAAAGCTCCTTGCCATCTTGCAAAATATTAGCTGTAAAATCCCGTCGTAATTTACGAAAATTAAGCATTTCTCCTCTAAGCCGCAGAGTTCTGATTGAATCAGCTTACTTGTACCTGTTTGCCCGCGCTAAATCAATGAAAAATTTTATCAATAACATTCCTACCTATTTTAAGATAGGATTACATATACACTCCAATCATAAATCGACTAGTCATTGCTAAAAACTCATCGAATATCTAAAATGCTACTTTTTGCGCGGGTGTAGCTCAGTGGTAGAGCGCCACGTTGCCAACGTGAAGGTCGTGAGTTCAAGCCTCATCACCCGCTTTTCTTCCAGAGAAATCTCAAGGGGTAGTTTTTGTGTCTCGAAATTTTTCTAACGAGCAATTCTCCATTAGTCTAGAAGAACAACCAGGATGTAATGTTATATCCGTGGTGAAGGTCTCGGCTCCACTCGTAAAAAAACTTCAAGATCAAGCCATAAAAAAGATCAAAAAAGAAGTTTCTCTCCCAGGGTTTCGCAAAGGAAAGGCACCCAGCGCAACAATTCTTTCTCGCTACCCAAGTCAGGTAAGTAGAGAATTAAATCAATTGTTAGTTAAGGAAGCATATCAAGCTCTATCTTCCGTAGGAGATCGTCCTCCACTCTCTCCCAAAGCAATCAAATCGACATCTATAGTTAAAGTCGATATAAACGAGGGAGGACAGATAGATTTTACTTATGAAGCTTTCCCTGTAATTCCTCATATTCCTTGGGACAAATTACCTGATATTGAGGAACCACAGGAAAAGGAAATCACCGAAGAAGAAATACAAGCAGGCCTAACGAATATTTCTTATTTCTTTGCTACAAAAACTCCCGTAACACGTCCTTCTCAAGAAGGAGATTTCATCTCACTGTCTCTTCATGTGACAAAGCAAGGAGAAGACACCTCTAGACCTATCTTTGAAAATAGATACTTCAAGCTTTGCAAAGAAGATATGTCTGACGCTTTTCGAGAAAGATTTTTAGGTATTGTAGCCGGAGACCGTGTTACAGAAACGATTGCATCAAAAGAGATTCAATCTTTCCTTAATGGAGATCTTTTAATATTTACTATAAATGCAGTAATTGAAGTTGTGACACCAGAACTCGATGATGAAAAAGCAAGGCAATTACAGGCAGAATCCCTAGACGATTTAACCAAGAAGCTCCGCATTCAATTAGAAAATCAAGCAAAAGATAAGCGAAATCAACAACTCTTTGCTAATGCGGAAAATGCTCTTGCCACTATCATTGATTTTGATCTCCCCTCATCAATGCTTGCGGAACGCATTGAAATGTTCTCAAGAGAAAAATTATTAAATACCCGCCTAGTTCAATATTGCTCCGATGAAGAGTTAGAAACTAAGAAAGCTGATTTGCTCAAGGAAGCAGAAGCAGAAGCTATAAAAACATTAAAACTCTTTTTCTTAACTAACAAGATATTCTCAGATGAGAAGCTTGTGATTAGCCGTGAAGAACTTCAACATATGATGGATATATGTTCGCGAGAACGCTTCGGCATGCAACCTCCAAAAAATATTTCTAATGAAATTTTGCAAGAATTAGTCATTGCTGCTCGTGATCGTCTGACATACCATAAAGCTTTAGAAAAAGTTCTTTCTAAAGCTAAAGAATATGTAGCGACGACATAAAATATGTATCTGAGGAAAATACTTGACCCAAGAAAGTCTTAAACATAGAATTCAACACTTTACAGCGTAAGCGTGTTTGCAAGTAGATAGCATAAAAATTACTTTGATATTTATTGTGTGAATTGCTCTTACACGTTGTAGTGATGTGTGAGAAGAAAACTATTTTGAGAGGAAATGCAAATGACATTGGTTCCCTATGTGGTCGAGGACACGGGCCGTGGTGAGCGCGCCATGGATATCTATTCACGTCTATTAAAAGATCGTATTGTAATGATTGGCCAAGAAATTACTGAACCGCTTGCAAATACTGTCATTGCTCAATTACTTTTTTTAATGTCTGAAGATCCTAAAAAAGATATTCAAATTTTTATCAACTCGCCCGGAGGATATATTACAGCAGGATTGGCAATCTATGATACCATTCGCTTCTTGGGTTGTGATGTAAACACCTACTGTATAGGACAAGCAGCGTCTATGGGAGCCCTTCTCCTGTCCGCAGGAACAAAAGGGAAACGTTATGCTCTGCCTCACAGCCGAATGATGATACACCAACCTTCTGGAGGCATTGTTGGAACTTCTGCAGATATTCAATTACAAGCTGCAGAAATCTTAACATTAAAACGACACCTTGCAAATATCCTTGCTGAATGTACAGGACAACCTGTGGAAAAAATCATAGAAGATTCGGAAAGAGATTTCTTTATGGGTGCCGAAGAAGCTATTGCTTATGGTTTAATTGATAAGGTTGTTACCTCTGCAAAAGATACAAAAGATAAAGATACTATCTCTTAGAGAGTGGTTATGAACAAAAAAAATCTTACTATTTGCTCTTTTTGTGGGCGTTCTGAAAAAGATGTAGAAAAGCTTATTGCAGGTCCCTCTGTTTACATTTGCGATTACTGCATTAAACTATGTTCAGGGATTTTAGATAAAAAACCTGTGTCTTCTCAGACTACAAATCCTGCTGTAGAAACGCCAACACAAAACTCTGACCTTCAAGTCCTAAAGCCAAAGGAAATCAAAAAACATATTGATGAATATGTTATTGGACAGGAACGAGCAAAAAAAACTATTGCTGTAGCAGTATACAACCATTACAAACGTATACGCGCTTTATTAAATAACAAGCACATAAGCTACGGAAAATCAAATGTTTTACTCCTAGGTCCCACAGGTTCCGGAAAAACATTAATTGCCAAAACTTTAGCAAAAATTTTAGATGTTCCTTTTACAATAGCCGATGCTACTACTCTAACAGAAGCAGGATATGTCGGTGAGGATGTAGAAAATATTGTCTTAAGGTTGTTGCAAGCTGCAGATTATGACGTAACTAGAGCCGAACGTGGCATCATTTATATCGATGAAATTGATAAAATAGGTAAAACCACAGCCAATGTTTCCATTACTCGAGACGTCTCTGGTGAAGGTGTACAACAAGCTCTATTAAAAATCATCGAAGGAACAACTGCTAATGTACCTCCAAAAGGAGGACGAAAGCATCCTAACCAAGAATATATCCGCGTGAATACAGAAAATATCTTATTTATCGTAGGAGGAGCTTTTGTTAATTTAGACAAAATCATTGCTAAACGTCTTGGGAAAACAACTATCGGATTTTCTGACGATCAAGGTGACTTCTCACAAAAGGATCGTGATCGCCTACTCACTAAAGTAGAAACTGAAGATCTTATTGCTTTCGGTATGATTCCTGAATTTGTAGGACGATTTAATTGCATTGTAAATTGCGAAGAACTCTCATTAGATGAACTTGTAGCAATCCTTACAGAACCTACCAATGCTATTGTTAAGCAGTATGTTGAGCTATTTGCTGAGGAAAACGTAAAGTTAATTTTCGAAAAAGATGCCTTATATGCTATAGCAAAAAAAGCTAAGCTAGCTAAAACAGGAGCACGAGCCTTGGGTATGATGCTAGAAAATCTACTCAGAGATCTCATGTTTGAGATTCCCTCGGATTCTACAGTAGAAGCCATACGGATTCAAGAAGATACTATTGTAGAACATAAAGCTCCTGTAATTATTAGAAGAACTCCCGAAGCTATAGCTTAAAAAACAATTCTTCTTGATTTAGGGATGTAATGACAACAACCACCCTAGAAGCTGCAAAAAAGATCCTCGTAAAATTACGCAATGCTGGTTATCAAGCCTATTTTGTTGGTGGCTGTGTTCGTGATATGTTGATGGGCAAGCCCATTGAAGATATTGATATAGCTACTGACGCTCCACCTGTTATTGTCTCTACGATTTTCCCCAATACCTTAGCATTAGGTGCAGCATTTGGTATTATCGTTGTTAAAGAAGATGGGCAGTTATTCGAAGTAGCGACATTTCGAAGTGATGAAAATTATAAAGATGGCAGACATCCCCAACACGTAGTGTTCTCTTCAATGAAAGACGATGTCTTACGAAGAGATTTCACAATCAATGGTATGTACTATGATCCTTTCGAAGAAAAACTCTTTGATCTCGTGGAAGGACAAAGAGACATCGAAAAACAAGTAATTCGTACTATTGGGCACCCAAAATTACGTTTCTCAGAAGATAAATTACGTATACTCCGTGCTATAAGATTCAGTTCTTCATTAGGATTTTCTTTAGACCCCGCCACAGAACGAGCAATTCTTAAAGAAGCTCCGACTTTAATTCACTCCGTATCTCCCGAGAGAATTTGGCAAGAACTCAAAAAAATGCTAAGAAAACATCCTTATGAATCTCTTTTCCTTCTAATTAAATTAAAGGTCATTACTATCATCTTCCCTGAGTTGCGAAATATTCCTTACGGACTTCTACAAACAAGTATAGAATTTTCTAAGAAACTTAACCCAAAAGATTTCCCTGAAATTCTTTTTCTTCTCCCTCTATTTCAGGGAGTAAGTGAAGAAGCTGCCTGTGTAGCTTTTTCGCGTTTACGTATTTCAAATAAAGAATTACAATTTATAGAATTGTGGTACAAAGCTTTGCCTCAATTCCAAAATATTCAAAATAATCATGTCTTTTGGGCTCATTTTTTAGCCTCCCCTACAGCAAAGCTATTACTATCTTTATTCTCAGCTACGCAAAAAGATCCTCTAAAACAACAATATTTCATCTCTCGTGTTCAACAACTCGAAAGCCGATTAGAAAAATTTATACTAAGAATCAAAAATTCCTCTCCTTTAATCTCTGCTGCTGACTTAATCTCTCGAGGAATTGCTCCAGGCCGCTTACTGGGGGATCTCCTCAAAGAAGCTGAAATACTCTCTATAGAGAATAATTGCCATGACAAAGAAAAAATTCTATCTCTGCTCAAAGAAAAAGGTTTTTGGAAGTAAAAAATAAAAATATATTTTCTCTATCAATTTTATTTCTTTAGATTTAATTTTTTAGCTTTTATTATTTTTCCTTTCATTATTCAAAATAGGATTAATTGAGTGTATCATGCTGCGGATTGCTATTCTAGGAAGACCCAATGTGGGAAAATCTTCGCTATTCAATCGCATATGTAAACGATCTCTAGCCATCGTAAATGCCCAAGAAGGCACAACTCGTGATCGCTTATATGGCAATATCCCCGACTGGAACGTCCCAGCTCAAGTAATTGATACTGGAGGACTAGATAAATATTCTAAAGATCATTTTCAACAACATATCTCTAAACAAGCTGTAGCAGGAGCTAATGAAGCAGATATTTTACTTCTTGTTATAGACATCCGTTGTGGAATCACAGAATCAGATGCAAGAATTGCTAAGCAACTATTACCATTAAAAAAACCTATCATCCTGGTCGCTAATAAAGCAGATACCGTTGCAGATGAAAAACGTATTCATGAATTATATAAAATTGGTATCTCTGAAGTTCTACCTATATCCGCGAGCCATGATAAATATATCGATCGCCTATTAAACAAAATAAAGGCTCTAGCTAGCATTTCCTCGGATATTGTAGAACAAGAAACTGCAGAAAATGATAATCAACTAGATGCCCATATAAACTTCGTTGAACAATACGAAGATAAAGAAATTCCATTTGTTTCTCTTCCCTCTCAAGACCACCGTCCTTTAAAAATTGCACTTATTGGGCGCCCTAATGTAGGGAAATCTTCTATCATTAATAGCCTCCTAAATGAAGAACGCTGTATTATTGACAATACTCCGGGGACTACTCGAGATAATATAGATATTTTATATTCTCATCATGGACGTCCATACCTATTCATAGATACGGCTGGTTTGAGAAAAATGAAAAGTGTGAAAAACTCTATAGAGTGGATCTCTTCCTCAAGGACAGAAAAAGCCATAATACGTTCTGATATTTGTCTATTGGTCATTGATGCAACGCAACGGCTCTCATCCTACGACAAGCGTATCCTTTCTTTAATTACTAAACACAAAAAACCCCATATTATCCTCATAAATAAATGGGATTTAATGCGGGGGATACGTATGGAACATTTCATCCGAGATCTACGTGCTACAGATACGTATATAGGCAATGCACGTATTCTCTGCATATCTGCAACTACGAAACGTAACCTCAACCAAATCTTCTCTTCTATTGATGAACTATTTAAAACAATTTCTAATAAAGTCCCCACATCTGTTGTAAATAAAACCCTAATTACTGCTCTACAAAAGCATCATCCTCAAGTCATCAATGGGAAAAGATTGCGTATTTATTATGCGATTCATAAAACAGCGACTCCTTTCCAGTTTCTATTATTCATAAATGCAAAATCATTATTAACGAAACATTATGAGTATTACTTAAAGAACACATTAAAAAACTCTCTTAATTTATATGGAATACCATTTGATTTAGAATTTAAAGAAAAAAACGAAAAGAACAAATTAATTTGTTAAAAAAATAAAATATTATTATTTAAAAAATAAAAACAAATTAATTATTTCTTGGAGACTTTAACTATGAACTATGATCATTTTGACGCATCAAAAGCTGAAGAAGAACAAGACTCGCTCGAAGAATTCCTTTCCTGCTCTGAAGAAGCTCTCTCCTTAGATAAATACCAGGAAACTGGTGTATATGTTGAAGAAGATAAAGATGCCGGTGATCTTCTTATAGTTCTTGGAGAATCTATTCTGAAAGGCGTTATTCGTCAATTTTATATTAGTGATGATAACTGTGCTTATACACGTAGTTGCCTAGAGGGAGAGTGGGATACATGGTTCACTATTCCCCCAAAAACTATTGAAAGTAAACAATATGATTTTAACACCTTATTAGAACCCGACTTCTTATTAACTACAGATGTAGAAAATTTTATCAATTCTCCTGAAGATTTCCCCAAAGGATCTGAATCATTAAATAATATTATTATTTGTATGACTGCTTTAGATATGGAACACCTCGTGCAATTCTTAATTGGGGACAACCACAGGACATTTTGGATTAGACATCTTGAAGATAAATCACTTTCCTGGTCACCATGGTCCTCATTTATTTAAAATTTTAGAAACAAATAAAAGGCTGGAAGCTAGCCCAGCCCAATCAAAAATTGTCTTCCCCTCCTAAACCTCATCGGAGTCCCCTATGATAGTTAACTCCATTGGGCCGAAGTTATCATTATTTTGAAAAGATGTTGCAACCACAGGGACAACATTCTGAGGACGTTGCTCTCTCGTCATCGTTAATTCAAGACGGAATAAATGCTTAACAATAGCAATACGAATGTCTCGAATAAGACTTTCAAATAATAAGAAGGATTCGTGTTTGAACTCAATTAAAGGATCTTTCTGACCTACGGTACGCAATCCCACTTCACTACGCAGTAAATCCATATCTACAAGATGAATTTTCCACTGCTCATCAATATGCATGACCATTACTGATCGGATAATATCCTGACAAATACTCTGAGCATCTACATCAGATCCTGAGGCGATAGAAATTTCTTCCACCATAGAAGCAAATTTTTTGTGAAAAGCACTTGCCAACTCTTTAGCAATTTTTTCTGCTATAGCATCTAGATTATGCAGCTTTTTCAAAGCTGTAATATCTAATTGTATGGGGAAAGAATAATTTACCCAATTTTCTAATGAGGGAAGAGAATGCCCAGAAGGATGATTTGGATTCATTAACAGTGAAGCTATCATCAAAGAAATATGATAAATTGTTTCCGTAGCTAAACTGAGAACATCTTCTGATCGCAACACTTCATTACGAAAAGCATAGATTGTCTGTCTTTGCTTATTCATAACATCATCGTATTCCAAAGTATGTTTACGAATAGTGTAATTTCTTGCTTCCACCCGCTTTTGGGCAGTTTCTATAAGTTTATTGAACACAGGATCCGACATCGCTTCCCCTTCGGGAGGACGGAAATGACGAATCAACGCATTTAACTTAGGAGAAGCAAACAAGCGCATCAAACGATCTTCAAAAGATAAGAAAAATTTAGCAGAACCAGGATCTCCTAACCGTGCGCAACGCCCTCGCAATTGTCTATCAATACGACGAGATTGATGCCGACTCGTACCAATAACATGTAATCCACCAACGACAATCGATTCCTTATCTAATTTAATATCCGTACCTCGGCCTGCCATATTCGTTGCTACAGTAACAGCACCTAATTTCCCAGCTCCTGCAATAATCTCTGCCTCTTGAGCATGATTTTTCGCATTCAATACTGTATGTTCAATACGATTTTGCCTTAAAATACGCGAAAGCTTTTCAGAAACTTCAACAGATTCTGTACCTACAAGAATAGGATTCCCCTGTTGATGAACTCGAACGATCTCATTAACAATTGCATGGTACTTCTCTCGTTCAGTCATATAGAATTCATCATTATGATCAATACGTAGACAAGTCTTAAATGTAGGAACTTGCAAAACATAGAGATTATAAATTTCTTTAAACTCTCTAGCCTCTGTAATGGCCGTTCCTGTCATACCTGCAAGTTTCGTATACAAGCGGAAAAAGTTCTGTAAAGTAACTGTAGCAAAAGTCTGAGATTCTTTCCGTATAGTTACATGTTCCTTGGCTTCTATTGCCTGATGTAAACCTTCAGAAAAACGTCGGCCTGGTTGTGGGCGCCCTGTGTGCTCGTCGATGATAACAACTTGATCATTACGCACAATATAATCGACATCTTTTTCCATTAATAAATGCGCTCTTAATAGCTGACGTAGACCATGAGCTCGCGCCTTTCTTTGCGTATCTTCTTCAGAAATAGCAATTTTTTTATTGATTTTATCTGTGGGAGAAAGATTAGGATCATTATCTATCAAGGCATACTCATGGCCCATATCCATCATAACGAAATCTTCCATGGAACCGCCTGTTTTTTCTACCCATTGCTGCATACCCTTGTCTGTCAGCTCAAAATCATTATTATGCTCATCAACAATGATATACAATTCAGATAGCCGCTCTATGCTTTCTTCTTTATTTTGTTCTGCATGATAATAAGTATCCCACTTATCAATGATTGCACGTAAATCAGGATGTTCTCTTACGCGACGTAAAACTCGATTTAAAGGCATTCCTTTACTTACTAACCACAGACTACGGCAAAACTCAGAAATACCTTCTAAGACCTTCTTATCTTTAGGAAGGATATCTACGTCTAAAAATGCATCTAATCCTCTTTTTGCATCTAAAGCTAACTGATTACATAAATCTCTTTGCAATTGAACTAATTCAGCAACTTTATCCTTAAGTTCGAAATATACAGGATTGTGTTTTTCTCCTGGTCCGGAGATGATTAAAGGAGTTCTGGCCTCATCAATTAAAATCGAATCAACTTCGTCAATAATAGCAAAATAAAATCCTCTTCCAACCTGGTCATCAGCAGAGGTAGCTATGGAATTATCCCTTAAATAATCGAATCCAAATTCTGATGCCGTACCATAGACAACATCACAACGATAAATTTCTTTTCTTTTTTCTAAAGGAGATCCAGAAACTAAAACACCTGTTGTTAAACCTAACCAACGCAATATAGAACCTACCCACTCGCAATCACGTTGAGCAAGATAATCGTTCACAGTCACTAAATGCACAGGCTTCCCTGTCAAAGCATTTAAATATAAGGGCATAACAGCAGTGAGCGTCTTCCCTTCTCCTGTCTGCATTTCAGTGATAAATCCTTTATGCATAGCTATAGCACCAAGGATCTGAACATCATAAGGGACCATATCCCAATTCTGATGATAACCCGAAACTTCAACTGGAGTGCCTATTAACCTCCTACAAACATTTTTAACAATACCATAGGCCTCAGGAAGCATATCATCTAGAGATTCTCCTTCCTGGTAACGCTTTTTTAACTCTACAGTCTTATTACGTAACTCTTCATCAGATAAAGGAGAAAGTATCTCATCATAAATATTAACTTTATCCACAAGTTTCTGAAATTTTTTTAAGGTACGCTCTTGAGAGGACCCAAAAAGACGTTTAAGAAAATCTAACATATGTCGCTTAATTCAAAATATAATTGTCTAGGAAATAACCTAACATTCCATTTCATTTATTTAATACCATACTCGATTCTAATGAATAAAAGGAACAAAAGTTCCGCTATGACGCTTGCCTTCCCTCAAACAAGAGATAATTTTTTTAGAAAAGAAAAACAAAAAAAAAGAATTTAAGCAGCAAGCAGAGTATCCATTTCCACTACATGCTGATGATCTAGAGGAAGTTTTTGACGTAAATTACGCATAATTTGTGCTCGTCGCTTTTTTTGAATTAAAGAAACATCTTGGCCAGATAAAAAAGATTGAATCTCGTAAGCAGCATCAAAATTCCCTATACGCGCTTCGCATGCACTCAATAACTCCAAAACTTCTGAAGAATGATTTATCTGCAAAGCCTTTTTAGCATACTCCACACCTGCTGCAGCAGTCACAATAGAAGCATAACCAACTCCTGACAACCAGGCTAATGCTTTGCACGCAGTAGGGCAATTAGGAAATTTTTGAATTACTTTGAGATATATCTTTTCAGCATCAGTATATTTTTTCAAACAACATAGACTAAACCCGTAATCTAATCCACACTGCCAATCTTCAGCATAGGTACAACACTGAAATGCTAAATTCCAACAATGCTCGGCTAAATGGTAATCCCGTTGGTCCATAGCTGCTAAAGCAGCATGCTTCATTAATAAAGCATCTCCTCGAGACCATAGATCGCTACTTTGATATATTAATAATGCTTTCCGAGATCTACCCTGTTTTTGTTCACACAAGCCAACATTGAACAGTGCCTCCTCTTTATAACTAGTCTCTCCTAACAATTTGCGAAATAACTTCCCAGCTTCGGCATAATTACCACAAATCCGTGTAGAGTGTGCTAAATTATAAATAACCTCCATAGGACAGGGGCCAAGAGCATAGGCACGATTATAAAACTCTATGGCATCTGAATAACGTTTTGACACGAAATAAATATCACCAACAGTAATGTAAGTTTCTTGACAAGAAAGAGGTGAGATCCATGGCTCTATAATACTACAAGCCGCATCTAAATAACCCAAATGCATCAGAGCTGAAGCATACTTTGCTGCATCCTGCTCTTCAAAAAACTCACTGGAGATTAAAGAAAATGCCTGACAAGACTCTTTATATGCTCCATGACGATACGCTTTATATGCTATTTCTAAAAAAAACTGCGGGCCATGTAAATGTAATTTCTTAGCCTCGGCTAATAATGCTTCAGCTTCGTCAAAACGCTGAAGCGCTCGCAAAATTCGCATGTAATCAAATAAACATTGAGAACGATAAGAACGTTTTTTTAACAGAGGAATAAGCTTTTGTTCGGCAGCATACCACTCCTTGAGTTCCATACTCAAGCGAACATCTCGGATAACCTGTGCTGCGTAATTACGAAAATGAACAACACGACAATAGAATCTAAATACTAGAGCTATTGTTAAACTTGCAACTAAAGCCCATAAAATGACTAGCCACATAATTTGCCAAAATTCACTTTTCTCTCTCTTTGCAATACCAAAAAAAACCTTTAAAGTCTTTAAAATTATTCTCTCAAAGAACGTCCTAAAGCTTGCCCCATCAAGCAACGAGTTTCTAGCCCCATACGAGAATTTTTTAGTAAGTCAACTTCAAATTGGATAGTATTAGGCTGAAATAGCAGAATAATTGTTGAACCTCCAAATTCAAAAAATCCTTTCTCTTCGCCCTTAGAGTACTTTTTCCCTGGGGTAAAAGTCTGAATAATAGAACCAACACTTAACGCACCTACTTCTAAATACAATACATCCCCAAAAGATTCTGTTTTTAACTCCGTGATCATTCGTTTATTCTCACAGAAGAAAATGAAATTATCTTTCATTGCTATAGGATGCACAGAAAACAAATACCCATTAATACAACGGGCCTCTCCGGGGACACAATCCACGGGGAAATGAAAACGATGGTAATCAAAAAGAGCCAATCTAGAAAATACCATGCTTCCTGTGTCATACTTTTTAACAAGAGCATCATCCCCTAGTAGTTTGGGCAAAGAAAAACGTTTTGATTTAACAACGAATTCACCAAACTCTGCAACATTGGGATAGACAAGATAAAAACCATCTGAAGGCATCACACAAACATTCTTCCCAGGAGTTACAGGTCGAGCTGTAGGGAGTAGCTCTCTTGTAAAAAAATCGTTGAACGATGAAAACTCAGAAAGAGGTCTCTTTAATTCTTTCGTGCAAATGTTATGGTTGTTAACAAAACTTACAATTTTGCTACGAGTCCATGGCTGTTTTTGTATCCAACCATAGATCCGAGTAAAAACAGGAGACCGAGATAGCAAACGAGATATCCACCTCCCTATTTTAGAGTCATAAAGAAAAAACATAGTTTTTTCGTAACAGACAGGCTCAATAACCTTGCGACTGGTTAACCGATCAATATACTGCGGCTTCTTCACTTAATTCAATCCTTGCGATCCAAAAAAGCAATATAAAAAGTTAATAAAAATATTCCAAACCATTAATAAAGAATTATTGGAAACCAGTCTATATCTTTAATAGATAATCTGATATCTTGTCTTACAAGTTAGTTCCATTTTCTTCTATTCATGATTAAACACGATACTATTGTTGCTATCGCTACCCCACCAGGCGAGGGGAGCATCGCTATTGTTCGCATGTCAGGTCCCGAAGCTATTTCTCTTGCTGATCACATATTCTCGGGTCCTGTGACGACATTTGCCTCACATACAGCACATGTAGGTACAGTAACCTATAATCAGCAGCCTATCGATCAAGCATTGCTTCTCATTATGCGATCGCCTCGTTCTTTTACAGGGGAAGATGTGATTGAACTCCAGTGCCATGGAGGATATTTTGCATGTTCTCAAATTCTTGAAGCTTTAATTTACTTAGGAGCCCGCCCTGCTTTACCAGGTGAATTTTCACAAAGAGCATTTCTAAATGGAAAAATCGACCTTATTCAAGCTGAAGCAATTCAAAATATGATTTCTGCCGATAATCTAGATGCCTTCCGCATTGCTCAAAACCACTTCCAAGGGAATCTCTCACAACAAATACACCGTATTTCATCACTACTTCTTGAAGCACTTGCCTTCATTGAAGTTACTGCCGATTTTCCTGAAGAAGAACAACCCGACCTAACTATTGCTTATAATCGTTTGGATGAAGCTCATACAATAGTTTCTGA
The DNA here is from genome assembly GCF_000583875.1 of Chlamydia avium 10DC88. NCBI lineage: Bacteria > Pseudomonadati > Chlamydiota > Chlamydiia > Chlamydiales > Chlamydiaceae > Chlamydia > Chlamydia avium. The sequence continues at coordinate 775,645 of NZ_CP006571.1, forward strand.
TTTGCTGTCTAGTTTCGATGAAGGGCAACGTCTTGCACAAGGAACGAGCATAGTTTTAGCAGGGCATCCTAACGTAGGAAAGTCTTCTCTATTCAACGCACTAACTAAGAAAAATCGTGCTATCGTTACAAATATTCCAGGAACCACAAGAGATCTATTAGAAGATAATTGGACGTTACAAGGCAAACGCATTCGTCTCATAGATTCTGCAGGACAACGCACCACAGATAACCCTATTGAACAAGAAGGCATCGAACGTGCTATTCATGCCATGGAGCAAGCTGAAGGAATCCTCTGGATTATGGATGCTACCCAGCCACCTCCAGTCCTTCCAGAAATTTTATTTCAAAAACCAACACTTCTCGTATGGAATAAATCTGATATTTCTCCACCTCCAAAATTCTCTACCTCTCTCCCCCAACTAGAAATTTCAGTAAAAACAGGAGAAGGAATGCATTCACTTAAAGAATGGTTAAAACAATGGATGCAACAACAAGATTTAGGTAAAAGCGAAAAAATTTTTTTAGTGTCGTCTCGACATCATACCATGCTACAAAAAATTCAGTCTCATTTATTAACTGCTCTTCAAGAACTTTCAGGAGGCCTACCCTTTGAAATTATAGCTCTAGAATTAAGACAATCTTTGGAAGCAATTGGCCATCTCTCCGGATCAGAGATTAATGAAGCTGTGTTAGGAGAAATTTTTAGTAGGTTTTGCATTGGGAAATAACTGTCATATTAAAAAATATATTCTCGAAACTCTAGAAGTCCTGTTCCCCGATCCTCAACCTTCATTAACTGGTTGGACCACGCCATTTCAATTGTTAATTGCAATTATGCTTTCAGGAAATTCCACAGATAAGGCAGTAAATAGTGTATCTCCCAAATTATTTTCCCGTGCCGGAGATGCATATTCTCTAGCACAATGTTCTTATGAGGAGATTTACTCACTTATTTCTCCTTGTGGTCTTGGGAAAAGAAAAGCCGTATATTTGCTTAATGTATCAAAAATACTTACAGAAAAATATCATGGGGAGCCCCCTGCTTCCTTAGGATTATTGACACAATTACCTGGGGTAGGGAGAAAAACTGCCTCTGTATTTCTGAGTATTATTTATAACCTCCCCACGTTTCCCGTGGATACGCACATCTTGAGATTAGCACAACGTTGGAAAATCTCTAATAAACGCAGCCCCTCCGCCGCAGAAAAAGATCTTGTACGCTTTTTTGGAAATGCAAACTCACCTAAGTTACACCTCCAACTTATTTATTATGCGCGGCAGTATTGCCCTGCCCTCCATCATAATATCAACAAATGTACTATATGTTCTTATATTCTATCCAAAGAACACCCTTGATGAATAAAATACCCCCCGCTACTTGCTAGATTTTTCTATACTTGCCTATCTAATAATATGAGAGAAATTTACTTTGCTTTCTAACAGAGAAATATTCTAAGCTAAATAGCTATCTATCTACAACTGCTTTAATACGATGAATAAACGCACCCCTAGCTTTGGAGATCGTTCTAAACGCAAGCCCTCTATTTGGTCTATTGGAGGCTCGGTTTTTGCTATGTTCTTTGGAGCCGGCAATATTGTGTTTCCACTTGTTTTAGGTTGTCGCCATCACACACATCCATGGATTGCCTGCTTTGGAATGATTATTACAGCTGTGTGCGTTCCTCTTCTGGGGTTATTCAGTATACTGCTCTATTCAGGAGATTACCAAAAATTATTTTCCTCCATTGGGAAAACCCCTGGAACAATACTTGTTATAGCTATTTTATGTCTCATAGGTCCTTTCGGAGGGCTACCCAGGTCTATCGCTATATCCCATTCGACTTTGGCATCTCTATCAGATACAAAAACAATTTTCTTGCCCAACTTGCCTATATTTAGTTTTATCTGTTGCCTATTAATTTATGTTTTCTCTTGTAAATTAAGTAAATTAATTCAGTGGCTGGGATCAGTATTCTTCCCTATTATGTTAGCCATACTCCTCTGGATTATTTTTAAAGGGTTAACCACCCCTGCGCACCTAAATTTATCTCCTTCTTTTTCTGCTGAGCAATCTTGGCTAGCAGGTATTGTTGAAGGATTTAATACCATGGATTTATTAGCCTCCTTTTTCTTCTGTTCTATTGTATTAATTTCCATCCAACAAAGGTTAGCTCATGAAAATGCTGTCGATGAAACTCCATTGGATTTTCAAAAAATTAATAAAAAAGACAAACGCACTTTAATGTTAGCCTTTGTTTTAGCTGGCGCATTGCTCGCATGCATTTATCTAGGATTTACCTTATGTGCTTCTAGACATGCAAGTATACTAGCTAATGTAAGCAAAGGACAAATTTTAGGAAGAATTTCTACTGTTCTTCTCGGATCAAGCAGTTTATTAACTGGTATCTGTGTTTTCATTGCTTGTTTGACTACTGAAATTGCTCTAGCTGGAATCATTGCAGACTTTTTAGCTCGTGTTATTTCGTCAAAACACATGACTTACTCTAATGCAGTAATTTTTACTCTCGTGCCTTCTTATTTTGTTTCCATTTTGAATTTTGAGAACATCAGTTATCTCCTATTACCCATATTGCAACTAAGTTATCCCGCATTGATTGCTTTGTCGTGTGGGACTATTGCCCAGAAATTATGGCATTTTCGTCATGTCCAAGCTTTGTTTTATTTAACATTCGCTTTTACAATTATTTCGCGACTAATAAGTTAAAATAGCACACATATGTGCTTACTAGCATAATAATGATGATTTTAAGTTCTTTATCTGAGTTTCGCGATACAGCAATAAATTATCTTGCTAAGCATCGCGATGATATTACTATAGATTTTTTAAGGAATTGCTACACCATCCATGTTCCTGATGAGGATTCTCCTGAGGGTAGCTGGGTAAGCACACTAAAATTCCGTGATATTCACAATTTAATTTTTGCTTCGTGTAGCTGTCCTGATGGTGAATGTTGTGTACATTTAATGATTGCCTATCTATCTGTTTATGATACTGATAGCTGGCTGCCTTTACATTATAAGTTTATAAAATCTTTTTGGCATGAGTTATTTTTAAAACTTTTTTTAAGTCAATCCCAGGTGCGTTCTGAGAGAGATTCTAGGTATCTAGTATCCGATCATAATATCGTTTTAGAAATCTCTGCATTATCTTCTGATGCCTACGCACGATGGTTATCGACTATCTATGTAGCAACCCATCCCGAGACATATACAGAAAATACATTTCCGCAATCCTCTTTATACCGAATAGCTAAATATTTTTTCTTCTGCTGTAAATCCGGGGCTCGCCTAGATTTTACTGAGAATCGTCAAGGGTTCCCCACCCAATTTGCCTTGCAATGGGAGGGAATTTCTTTGAAAGGTGAAATTTTAAACTTTGAAACTTTAGAAAGTATTTTCCCAACAATTAATTTCTCTCAGACAACATTTTTAGGAAACTATCAAAATTTTTCCGTAACTCAAGCACATGTCTCTCCTAAAGAAGCCACTATTCACTTTACAAAAACACCTATTCAGGAGTGCCAAAGTGATTTACCAATCACTCAAATTGGTTCTGTAGGCTATGTAGCTAAATCACGATACGTTCTCATCCCTGAAGAAGAAGTTGTTATTCCTATAAGTATGCTTCCTTTTCTACATAATGAGCTTAGAACTCAGTTATCTTCTCTCCTTCATTATGAAAATGAAAAGCATCAAATACGTTATACCATTCACCTACTTCGAGATTGTTCTCTCTCCTTCTCTGCCTATTTACACACTCCTGGAGACTTAAATAATGGTGAACTCATTTATCCTGATTTCTGTTATCTTCCCGATCAAGGTCTATTTAGTATTACTGGTCTTCTTTCCCCTCAATCTTCTTTCACAGTTAAGGCAGATCAAGTTGAAGAATTCTTACATAATAAAGGAGATCTAATTCGTGAACCGGGATTCCAAGTATTCACCAAACATGCTCCTGAAAGACGACTAACATATAATATTACTCAGCAAGGAGTCTTGCTCTTTTATTATGATAATGTCGGAGATTCCTCAGCTATAAGCATTCACTATGGCCCCTGGGTTTATCAGGCGGGTCAAGGATTCTTTTTAAACAGCGAATCTGATGCACCCATTCAGGATGGCTTAATTGTAGAGCCTCAAGACATTCCTAATTTCATTACGCATAATGAGGAATTTTTACGTACGCTCCCCAATTTCTTTAGCCCTCCTCCTCTCACTAACCTTACTCTTGAAATACGTAGAGCATCCAACTCTGGATTACAACTTACCCCCATATTTGAAGGCCTTGAAAAAGAGAATTGCCAATTATTTGGACCTTTTCTCTACAGAGAAAATCACGGATTCCATTTACTTCCTGCACATTTACAACCACTGTCCCTATTTCCTAAAATCATCGCAGCTGAACAAGTACCAGAATTTATAGCACAAAATTCTCATAACGAAAGACTGGTATTTGCTAGCCCTGAATTATGTCCTCCAGAAACCTTCGAACTCACACTTTTATCTATAAAACGTCCTCACCCTTCATCTCCTCTACACTTACAATTGGAATTAACAACTAATATTGGTTCCATTTCTATAGGGTGTGTATTACAAGCAATAAAAAACAAAAAAAACTTTAGTTTTCAGTCAAGCGGGCTTTTTAGATTTCCAGCATTGTTTATTTCAGTTTCTTAAACAATTCATTGCACAGAAATGCCTGATCCCAGAGAACACTATCATTGCTACAGTCACAGATATCTTTAAGTTAGATGCTCTAGCTCCTATGTCTCCTCATAAAAATATCCAAGCTAGTGAGACAGATCTAACATTTTTCTCTCAATTGAAAGCTGCATGCTTACCTCCTATCCCCCAAAATCTTTTCTCTACAGATCATCACCTCCGTCCCTATCAAAATAGTGGATTATTGTGGCTATGGTTTTTATATAACCACCATTTATCGGGCCTTCTTTGTGATGAGATGGGGTTGGGGAAAACACATCAAGCAGCAGCTTTGCTAGACATTGTTTTTCAATCTACTGAAACCTCAGAACGACCTAGATTTCTTGTTGTTTGTCCTACAAGTGTACTTCCTCATTGGGAACATATATTAGCAACTCATTTGCCTACGGTAGGTATTTTTTCATTTCATGGGCCTAACAAACCAGAAACTATTCCCCCCATAGACATTATTATTACCTCATACGGAACACTAAGACAAAACTATGCGAAGTTTTACAAACTATCATTTACAATAGCCGTATTTGATGAAATTCATGTGGCAAAAAATAAAGCAAGTCAAATTCACAAAATTCTTTGTCGACTAAACGCACAAATGAAGTTAGGATTAACAGGAACACCTGTAGAAAATAATCTTTTGGAATTCAAAAGTCTTTTAGACATTATCTTACCAAATTATTTACCTTCTGACTCTTTGTTTAAGAAATTATTCACAAAAAACCATAATAACACAGAAATTGATGATCAGATAATTTCGTCTCAAGATCTGTTATTAAAACTCACACGGCCATTTATCCTACGTCGTACCAAAAAACTTGTTCTTCCTGAACTTCCTGAAAAAGTAGAATCAATTATTCCTTGTGTATTGTCTCCAGAACAAAAGAAACTCTATCTATCTACATTAAAACGAGAGAAAATGCATATTCAACAATTGGGTTCCTTAGAAGACCGATCAGTAAATTATTTACATGTATTTACTCTGTTAAATCACCTGAAACAAATTTGTGACCACCCTGCTTTGTTCCTAAAAAATCCCGAAGAATATAAAAAACATGAATCAGGCAAATGGAACGCATTTGTACGGCTTATGCATGATTCATTATCTGCAGGTTATAAAGTTGTTGTCTTTTCTCAGTACATTCACATGATTCGCATTATTACACTATATTTAGATGAAATCGGTGTAAAATATGCCTCAATCCAAGGAAAATCACTCAATAGAAAAGAAGAAATTGCCTATTTCACCTCTGATCCTGAATGTCGTGTATTCGTAGGTTCCCTACTAGCTGCTGGGACGGGTATCAATCTCACAGCAGGAAATGTAGTAATCATGTATGACCGGTGGTGGAACCCTGCAAAAGAAAATCAAGCGCTAGATCGTGTACATAGGATAGGACAAAAAAATACTGTTTTTATTTATAAACTCATGACTGAGGACACCCTAGAAGAACGTATTCACTACCTCATTGAAAAGAAAGTGCGTCTTTTAGATAAAGTGATCTCTACTCAAGATACAAATATTCTGCATATGTTAAATAAAGAAGATTTGTTGACCATTCTTTCGTACAAAGATGATCATCATAGTGATAACAACATTCTATAACTTAGGAACCAATAAAGATAGAAGCAACCCTAATTTAGGATAACTTGCGATATCCACGATAAGCAAGTATAGCACCCATAATTCCGTAAAAATATACACGATTCTTGGGCCAGCTCAACGTTAGTCCTTCATCATTACCGAACAACAACATGACTAAAGCAAAAACTAGCAATCCAGAGCCTAAAAATAGAGCGGCAAGAGGCCAATGTTGTAACCACTTCCAATCTGTTACAATTTTTTCATCTGGTTTTTGAAAGGTATTTTGATCGCTAAGTACAGCCTCCCAATCTTCAGAAGAAACAGCAAACAAATCCTCTGTTTCTTCCTTAGTAGATCCTTCTGGAAAAGAAATATGACAAGAAGAGAACCCACCCGGAGTTACAGGAGGATCCTGTAAGAACGCACTGCAATAGGGACATTGAGGCATATGCATAGACACGCTACCTTCACATTTCCAGCATGTGCGTTGCGCTTCTGCTTCTTTAGCAAATGGCATGATAACCTACTTTTTTCCCTTCTGAATTTAACATAAGAAGCAATATCCTTATGTATGTATTTGTATACTTTAGCCTAATTATGGTACATAAATTAAATTATAATTCCCATTAGGAAAAAATCAATGCTGAAAATTAATCTTTGGATCTAAAATAACAAAAGGTTCCTCATATAATATATGATGATCCGAAACATTTGAGAATATTGCCTTAAAAGCCTTTGATTCTGCGATTTATATTAACTTAGGAATTCATCATGAGTAAAGATTTTGACTGTGTTGTTATTGGTGCTGGTCCTGGGGGTTATGTTGCTGCAATTACAGCAGCACAACAAGGATTAAACACCGCACTTATTGAAGAACAACAAGCAGGAGGCACGTGTTTAAATCGAGGCTGTATTCCTTCTAAGGCTCTACTTGTAGGTGCAGGTATCGTTTCCCAAATTCGCCAAGCACCACAATTTGGTATTCATATTGATGGGTATTCCATTGACTACCCCGCCATGGTGCAGAGAAAAAACACCGTCGTACACGGAATACGCCAAGGCTTAGACGGACTCATACGCAGCAATAAAATTACTACATTTCAAGGTAAAGGTTCTTTAATCTCATCCACAGAAGTTAAAGTTCTTGGTCAAGATACTACAACACTGAAAACTAAACATATTATATTAGCTACAGGATCAGAACCTCGTCCCTTCCCTACGGTACCCTTTTCTGCTCGAATACTTTGTTCTACGGGAATTTTAAATCTGGAAACACTCCCCAAAAAACTCGTAATTATTGGAGGCGGAGTGATTGGTTGTGAATTCGCTTCTCTATTCCATACTCTAGGAGTAGAAATTACCATAATTGAAATCGCTGACCACATCCTTGCTATTAATAATGCAGATATTTCTAAAACTATGCAGGACAAGTTCTCTCGTCAAGGCATTCGTGTATTAACTAAAGCTTCGTTGCAACACCTAGAGGACCTAGGAGATCGAGTAAAAATTATTGTTAACGAACAAACAGAAGAATATGATTTCGCTCTTATAGCTATTGGTCGACAGTTTAATACAACAGGAATTGGATTAGATAATGCAGGAGTAATCCGTGATGAACGAGGTATCATTCCTGTAGATGATACTATGAGAACTAATGTTCCGAATATCTTTGCTATTGGAGATATCACTGGAAAATGGTTACTTGCGCATGTGGCATCCCATCAAGGAATTATCGCAGCGCGCAATGCTGCTGGTCATCATGACATCATGGATTATTCAGCAGTGCCCTCTATAATCTTTACTTTCCCTGAGGTTGCTACAGTAGGACTTTCTCTAGAAGCTACACAACAACAAAATATTCCAGCTAAACTCACGAAATTCCCTTTCCGAGCTATAGGAAAAGCAGTTGCTATGGCGGAAGCCGACGGCTTTGCTGCTATCATTAGCCACGAAACTACTCAGCAAATTCTGGGAGCTTATGTTATAGGACCACATGCAGCATCACTGATAGCAGAGATGACTCTAGCTATTCGCAATGAACTTACACTACCTTGTATTTATGAAACGATACATGCACACCCTACTCTTGCAGAGGTCTGGGCAGAAAGCGCTTTATTAGCTACAAACTCTCCGTTACACCTACCTCCATCTGTAAAATCATGAATCATTGTTCTTCTAAAGAAACTCAAATGCCAAAAAAAACCATGAGCGGAAGCGCCTTCCTCATTGGTTTAGGCAATCTCTACCTCAAGGTTTTACTTTTTCTGATACAGAGAAAACCATTAAACATGCAGGGATATCTACGGTATGCGAAGAAGCTCTTTGTCCTAACCGCATACGTTGCTGGTCTCGCAAAACAGCTACATATCTTACTTTAGGTAATGCTTGTACTCGTCGTTGTGGATTTTGCAATATTAATTTTACCACAAAACCTCAACCTCCTGATCCTGAAGAACCACAAAAAATCGTTCAGTCAGCAAAAATATTACAACTTAAGCATATTGTATTAACCATGGTAGCACGTGATGATTTAGAAGATGGCGGAGCAAGTGCTTTAGTACGTATTATCAATGCCATACATCAAGAATTGCCTGAGACAACTGTTGAAGTTCTGGCTTCAGACTTTCAAGGGAATGTAGATGCCCTACATACCTTATTAGATTCTAGATTGACTATTTACAATCACAATGTTGAAACTGTGGAGAGATTAACTCCGTTGGTACGCCACAAAGCAACTTACCGTAGATCCCTCTTTGTGCTCCAAAAAGCAGCAGAACATGTATCCCCTAATTTAAAAATTAAATCAGGAATTATGGTGGGATTAGGAGAACAAGAAAGCGAGGTAAAACAAACACTAAAAGATCTCGCTAATCATGGAGTACATATTGTCACCATAGGACAATATTTGCGTGCCTCGCGACGACACATTCCTGTGAAAGAGTATGTTTCTCCTGAAACTTTTCAGTATTATCGTACTATTGGAGAATCATTAGGATTGTTTGTATACTCAGGACCTTTTGTACGTTCAAGCTTTAATGCTGACAAAGTTCTTCATGAATTAGCAAAACAAACTCCAGAAGCATAACTTGAAAGTCTACCTTTTATTGTATAGTTTATCCGCTTGCATATAGTTATAATAACAAACGCTTTTTTACATTGTTGATTAACAATAAAAAAAATTTTTTGCTTACTTCATGTCATTAATAATCAACAATGTATTTCTTGTTTGATGTTCACGATTGGCACTAATCCCCCCTTTTGTTATGGTGAGTAAAAAGGTATGCGTGGGTTATGTTTCGTCGTTCTATTTCTTGCTTATTCTTGGTGCTAGCCTTATTTTTCTGCACTAGCTGTAACAGTAGATCTCTAATAGTTCATGGACTTGCTGGAAGAGACGCAAATGAAATTGTTGTCTTACTGGTCAGCAAAGGAGTCGCTGCTCAAAAACAACCTCAAGCTGCAGCTTCTACAGGAGGAACATCTTCAGAACAATTATGGGACATTTCTGTTCCTGCTGCGCAAATCACTGAAGCTTTAGCTATTTTGAATCAAGCAGGTCTCCCACGAATGAAAGGGACTAGCTTACTAGACTTATTTGCTAAGCAAGGTCTTGTTCCTTCAGAAATGCAAGAAAAAATTCGTTATCAAGAAGGACTTTCTGAACAAATGGCTTCTACCATCAGGAAAATGGATGGTATTGTAGATGCTAGTGTGCAGATTTCTTTTGCAACAGATACTGACGAGCAACAACCCTTAACTGCGTCGGTCTATATTAAGCATCGTGGTGTTTTAGATAATCCTAATAGCATCATGGTTTCTAAAATTAAACGCTTAGTTGCAAGCGCAGTACCAGGATTAACTACAGAAAACGTCTCGGTAATCAGCGATCGAGCTTCTTATAGTGATATTACTATTAACGGCCCCTGGGGATTATCTGATGAAATTGACTATGTCTCCGTATGGGGAATTATCTTAGCAAAATCTTCTCTAGGAAAATTCCGTTTAATCTTCTACCTATTACTTCTTACTCTATTTGTTATCTCCTGCGGTCTCCTTTGGGTAATTTGGAAAACACATACACTCATTCTCTCTTTGGGTGGAGTAAAAGGTTTCTTTGATCCAGCTCCTTATTCTAAAACTGTAGAAACTAAAACTAAACAAACTACAGAAGGTGCCGAAGAGAAAAAAGAAGATCAGCCTGTAGAAGCAACAGAAGAAACACCTCCTGCTAAGGACAATGCTTCCGATGTAGAAGAAAATGAGGATGTTTAGTGACAGCAAATACATTTGGGACTTTAAATATTTTAATGAAGTACTTTAAAGAAGATGATCTTGCAAATTTTTTGCCAGATAATCTAGTAATTGCTCCTACACATACAGAAGATATTCCTTTAAGTTCTTTGTCCTTTACCATGTGTTGGTTAGCAACTATCCATCCATCGTGGATTAGTGTAGCTATGAAAGAATGTCCTGATGTTATGCAAAGCCAATTACTTGCTTGGCTTCCCCAACCTTTAGTTCAAGAATTATTACCTTTGCTCCCTGGGATTTCTCCTGCGAGTCAACGTTGTTCTAATTTTGGAGCATTTTATCTATTAGATATATTAAGTAAAAAAATTCGTCCTCCTGGCATTACTGAGGAAATCTTTCTCCCGCCTTCCCCATTTAATGCTATGTTATACTATTCTGGGGCAACCAAAATGACATTAATTAATTGTCTAGGTTTATTTACCATTGCTAAAGAATTAAGAAATATTGTGGATAAAGTAATTATTGACCGAGTCCATAAAATCCTTTCTCATACAGAACAGTTATTTCTTGCTTATTGTCAATCTCATCCTATGAAGTATCTAGAAACAACGAATTTTCTATCCTCTTGGGATCATGAAGATGATTTTCGCAAGTTTATTCATAAGAAAGGATTAGAATTTCTTGCCTTAGCTTTAGCAAAAGAAGATGCTTCTTTTTTCTGGTATTTTCTTCGTAGGTTAGATATTGGCCGAGGATATATTTTTGAGCAGGCACTAAAAAAATCTTATGGTTATCCCCATAGTGACTATTTCAAAAATCAATTGGAACAATGCATAAAGATCTTAGTACAATAAAATCTGAATATGCTCTGACTACATTCTAAGAGGTTCTTCTCAATTTTTGAATATGTCGGTCGAGCAAAGATAAAAATAAAAACAATAAAAAAGGAGCAGCGGTCCCCCAATAGGCATTTTGTTGGGTTTTTTTACGCTGTTAAATGGATGAAGTTTTTTAGTTTAATTTTTAAAAACGATGAAATTGCACCAAATCAAAAAATCCTTTCTCCAGAGGCCTTTTCTGCTCTTCTTGATGCCCAAGAACTACTAGTGAAAACAAAAGAAGATAGCGAAGCTTACATGAACGCAACAAAACAAGAATGCGAAAAATTGCGTCAAGAAGCTGAAAAGCGGGGATTTAAAGAAGGTAGTGATGCTTGGAATACACAGCTTGCCTACCTTGAAAAAGAAATGCATGAGCTGCGTGACGAAATTAAATCTTCTCTTGTTCCTCTAGCTATTGCCAGCGTGAAAAAAATCCTTGGTAAAGAACTAGAAACCCATCCTGATACTATTGTTTCGATTATTATCAAAGCTCTGAAAGAACTTACCCAACATAAAAAAATCCTCATTCATGTAAATCCAAAAGATTTATCTATTGTCGAGCAAAGTCGTCCTGAACTAAAAAAAATTGTCGAATATGCTGATACACTTATCATTGCTCCACAAGCTGATGTTTCTCCAGGAGGATGCATTATAGAAACAGAGGCAGGAATTATAAATGCTCAATTAGACGTACAATTAGCTGCTTTAGAAAAAGCCTTCTCTACTATACTAAGCCAACAAACTTCTATAGGTACATCGCAATCTAAACAAGAAGCACCTATGAAGAAAACTCAGGACAAGATAGAATAAGGGATATTGAACATCATGCGTTGCATTTTTCGTACTTTCCTGTGTGTGTTGATTTTCAGTTCTCCGTGGTGTTCCGCGGATACGGGTCCTTATGAGTGTCCTTCTCGCTGTCGTCCTTCTCCTCAGCCTCAGGAGGTTACAGCACCTCAAGCATCTGAGGAGATAAAACCCAGACCCATGCCCTCATTTCGTGAAAGAGTTACCGCAAGTGATGTTCTTCCCCGAGAACGTCTCTCTTCAGGAAGTTTTTCTGATACCTATCCGGATCTGACTACTCAAGCAATTATTCTTATTTTCTTAGCACTATCACCATTTCTAGTGATGTTGCTGACGTCTTATCTAAAAATTATTATTACATTAGTTCTATTAAGGAATGCTTTGGGTGTTCAACAAACGCCCCCTAGCCAAGTTTTGAATGGCATTGCTCTCATTCTTTCGATTTATGTGATGTTCCCTACTGGCGTAGCTATGTACAATGACGCTAGAAAGGAAATTCAAGCTAATACCATTCCTAGAGATTTATTCTCAGCCGAGGGAGCAGAGACTGTTTTCGTAGCATTAAATAAGTCTAAAGAGCCTTTGCGATCTTTTTTAATACGTAACACACCAAAATCACAAATTCAGAGTTTTTTCAAAATTTCTCAAAAAACTTTCCCTAAAGAAATTCGGGAACATATGACGATTTCGGATTTCGTGATTGTTATTCCTGCTTTTATTATGGGGCAGATTAAAAATGCTTTTGAAATAGGTGTTCTCATTTACCTACCGTTTTTTGTGATCGATTTGGTTACTGCTAACGTTTTGGTAGCTATGCAAATGATGATGCTTTCCCCCTTATCGATTTCGCTACCATTGAAACTTCTTCTTGTTGTGATGGTTGATGGATGGACATTGCTACTTCAAGGTCTCATGATTAGCTTTAAATAAGGGTATGCCGTGATTACGTTTGCTACTAGCTTCAAATCCATGCTTTTTGAGTATTCTTATCAATCATTACTCCTTATTTTAATAATTTCAGCTCCTCCTATCATTTTGGCTTCTATTGTAGGAATTATGGTAGCTATTTTCCAAGCAGCCACTCAAATTCAAGAACAAACGTTTGCTTTTGCTATTAAATTAGTAGTTATTTTTGGAACATTGATGATCTCTGGGGGATGGTTAAGTAATATGATTTATCATTTTGCTTCGCAAATCTTCCAAAACTTTTATAAGTGGAAATAAACCGTCATGGCAATCTCTTTACCAGAGCTTGTTTCTGTTTTCGGTTCTACATATCTGGACTATATTTTTCAAAAGCCACCAGCATATGTATGGAGTGTTTTCTTGCTCCTTTTTGCTCGCTTGCTTCCTATATTTGCTATTGTACCTTTCCTTGGGGCTAAATTGTTCCCTGCACCTATTAAAATTGGTATCGGATTTTCATGGATGGCTATCATTTTCCCTAAAATCCTGATGGCAACTCAAATTAATAATTATTTGAATGATGATATTTTCTATTTCTTACTTATTAAAGAGTTATGCATAGGCGTATTTATAGGATTTATTCTATCCTTTCCTTTTTACGCCGCTCAATCAGCCGGATCCTTCATTACTAACCAACAAGGGATACAAGGACTAGAAGGAGCAACCTCCCTCATTTCTATTGAACAAACCTCTCCTCATGGGATATTTTATCACTATTTTGTAACTATAGTTTTTTGGTTGTCTGGTGGTCATAGAATCATTCTATCTATACTACTGCAATCTTTAGAAGTTCTCCCTATTCATCAGTTTCTCCCTATGGAAATGATGTCATTGCAATCATCTTTTTGGACAGCCATACTCAAAATGTGCCAATTATGTCTCATAATGACAATTCAGCTAAGTGCTCCTGCTGCTGTCGCTATGCTAATGTCTGATTTGTTCTTAGGGATTATTAATAGGATGGCTCCTCAAGTACAGGTTATCTATCTTCTTTCGGCACTTAAAGCCTTCATGGGACTACTATTTTTAACCCTAGCATGGTGGTTCATAGTGAAACAAATCGATTATTTCACCCTGGCATGGTTTAAAGAAACTCCCATTATGCTGTTAGGAGCCCATCCCCCTCAAGTCCTCTAATCTCGTATTATAAGTACTGCAGAAGCAATTTTCAGAAATGGGTTCTAATGTAGAACTTATTATTATAATGGCTTTTGAGATGAATCATCTTTTTCCTTACCATCTACTAGTAGGACAAGGATTACACAAAGAACTAAAAACGAAAGAGTGAATGGGAACATATTCAGTAGGAAAAACAACAGTAAACCGCAAAGGATTGCATTTTTAGCTGTGCCATTTTTTGCGTAGTAACTTTGTAAATTTTTCAATACTAAACGAATTTCAGAATAAAATCCTAAGACAACACCACAGGCTACAAATAAACCACCAGCCCAAGAAATAAAATCGGAGATAATTCCAAATACAACCAGCCCCCCACTAATGACTTCGCGAGAATGCTGAGACAAGAACTTTTTCATCCTACCTACTTTAGGATTCGCATGAAAATCCTTCACCTTATGCTTCAAAGACTCAAACTGAGATGGCGACTCTTTTGAGGAGTTTTCTTTTGGTGTCTCATCTGCCATGGCGTTACCCTTAAAAATTATTTTTTATTATTAAAAAACTTATAAGATCATAACTATCAAAAAAATTATTTAAAAATAAATAAAAAAAATCTAATTATAATTTGTTAGTCTTTGAGCAACAACGACATCGAGAAACAATGCCTGTTTCAGGATGAATAAGATAAATATAATCTCCCGCATTTCCTAAGGTATAATCAAAAATCCGTTTATTCAAGAGAGGAAGCAGATCATACTGAGAAAGAAGGATTTGTGTTTTATCTCTTAATTCCATACGGAAATCCGTTCGCGTTTTGAAAAGCTCTAAAGCTGCGGCTTCCCCGTGTTCCTGAATAGATTGTTCTTGTCGCCGAACACTTTCCCAAACACCTCCGCGTAGGGACTCAAGTTCTTTATAAGCCTCAGGATGATCAATAACTGCTTCTAAAAATATGGGATCCATAAATACTAAATTTAACTTGTAATATCCCTGGGATTTTTCTTCGTAATGCAGGAAATTTAGCAGCGGTTGTACATTTTTTGATCCTTGCAGCATAGTATAAAGAATCTTAGCTTCATGAGTGGGTAAAGTAAGTGTCTCGATGACATCAGCTCCGAACTTTTTCCCTCCCTGCATGATGTCTTCTTTTTTATTTAACAGGGCCTCTGTAATTACATACTCGGATCCCTGAGGAACACAGCCTGTATCTACATACACACGTCTCAGTAAGCGTATAAATATGGAGTGCCATGAAGCAGGATCTTGATAATTTTCAGGGTTTTCTTGCAACAAGGCACAAAGATTAAACCGAGAATTATTAGGCGGCCGAGAAAAAGGTACATTTAAAAGACGATATTTCCGTCTTCTCTTAGTAGCTACTTTAGCAATTTTTTTTGGAACAGTACTATCTACTTCTTTAGAAATCTTTTCTACTGAGGCAATTTTTTTGTTTTTTCTTGATACTCTACTTCTGCACAAGCAGAACGTTGTGCAGTAAGAAAATTTTCATCACTTTCCATAATCCGAGTACATGTGCAACGTTTACGTGCATTCATCGCATCAAAGGATGTTATGGACACCAGGAATGTCAAACATAGTAGAGTAAAAACATACGATTGCATACCTACTTACCCAAATTAAATTGATAAACTAATAAACGCTCCTGACAAAGGTTTGGAGAATTCCTATAAATATGTAGCGTAACTCTATTGGGTAGGTCGTTATTCTCAGCATCTCGGGAAAAAGGTATACAACATACCCGAGAAACGTGGTCTAAAAGTACAAAAGTTTCCATTTTATGTTGATTTTTCAAACTACGTATACTGAGCTCAAGCTGCTTACGATGTGTGTTATAGCATAAAAAACCCGCCACTTCTCCAGCAAGCTCAGGATCTGAGTACACCCCGCGATCAAAAATAACAGAACATAAAGTATCGGAAGACAGAGATTCAAACTGTGAAGTAAATCGAAAAAGTTCTCTTAATTTTTTATAAGCAATATTTTCTTGTAAAAAACTTTTATATAATCGCTCATTACGCCTGCTAGAAATCAATAAATGTCTTTGCCAGAACCCTAAAGCACAAAAAATCAGCAAAAATAGCGTAAACGAAACAAGAACTTCTACTAACAAAAAAGATCTTTTCTTTCGTTTATACAAAGAAACTAGAGAATCACGCATAAGCTTCTCTGTATTAACATAGTGTGTCTATGATTAGGGAAAACTTCAACTAGGACATCTGCAAAACATGCCTTTATACAAGAGTCTCCTCGCATTCCTTTGCGAATATCTATAGAATATGTGTAGGGAACCTGTAAACTTTTTCCCTGAGATGTAGCAATTGTACAAGTGAGTTCTCCAGAACCTGATGAAGGGAATATCCCATTCAACATTTGCTCGCGCATAGCATCTTCAATAGCAAAAAAGCAATTATCAATCACTGCGGGGAGCTGTAAGCTTATAATTTCATCTTCAATCGATCTATGAATACCGTAATAAAATCGAATACATGGCGTGAGTACTATACAAATAAGGGATAGCGCAGTTAAAACTTCTACAAGTAAAAAACTCCGTTTATGTTGTTGTTTACGCATAGCAACACGCTATCCTTTTTTATTCATTCCCTGTGCTTTGGGAGAAAAAACAATCAGATCATCACCTGTTTCATTGACTTGAACTATGATATCTTCTCCCCAGGCATCTTTTAATAATTTCCTACCCTCCTTGCACCATGCAGCTCCTTCAAGTACTGATTCTTTACGATCGACAATCTCGTTGAGAGAAAGACTACCCGTGGCATATTCCATCATTAAAATGTCATAAATTTTCGCGCAGTTTTGTTCTGACTGGAAAGCCTTACCCTTTTGAATACTACCTCGCATATTAAAGGCCAAAGCTCCACCAACAATGCCAATTAAACTAATGACTACCATCATTTCAATTAAAGTAATGGATTGTTTACGTTTATATTTATTCATTATTTTTTCCCCTTTTATGCTTTATAAAACTTGAATATTACTTGTGAGAGGGATCAGTATTGCCAACATGATAATTCCAATAACCCCTCCCAATAGAACAAGAATTATCGGTTGGCACCATGTCGTTATCCATGCCAACGTCTTTTGAATATCCTCATTATAAATACGTGCTATATGTCCTAAAACATCAGCTAGATCTCCTGACTCCTCACCCAGAACAATCATTCCCAAAGCTAGCTTCGGCACCCAAGAGCATTTTGTTAATTCTTCACTTAGTGCACTTCCTTCAATAATAGCATGAATCACCTTCTTTAAATCATTACGCAAATTAGTATAGGGTACAGCACCACATCCTAGCTCTAATCCTTCAATGAGAGTTCCCCCTCCACGAAGAATTACGGATACTACAGAACAAAACCTGCAAAAACCTACCTTAACAAAAAATCTTCTCAGCCAGGGGGCAGCAAACACCATATTTTCCAACTGTTGTTTCCAAAAAGGCTTTCGCCACAGGATCCCCAAACTGACTGAGATAGCCCCAAGACCTCCTAATAAAGAGAACTTGTTCTGACATACAAAATCACTTAATCTAAAAACTAAAGAAGTCAATGTATTGAGTTCTATACTTTCAAAAGTTTCCTTAAGAGATGGGACGACTCCTGTTAGGAAAAAAAGAATCACAGCAAATGAAAATATTAACAAGACAACTGGATAACTCAGTGCTGCTATAAATTTTTTCCTTATTTGCTCGCGTTCTTCTAAAACAGCGATAATATTTTGCAAACACCCCTCTAAATTCCCTACACTTTCTCCAGCAAGGATGGCATTACGATAAAAATCATCAAAAATATGAGGATATGCTGTCATAGCCTGAGACAACGATCCTCCCGAACGCAAAACTTCCATCAATGCTGTTAGTAATCCCGATATCTTTTGTCCTTGATATTGATCTCTTAAAGATACTAAGCTTTCGTACAGAGGCAATCCTGAACGCAACAAAAGAGATAGTTGTCTAGAGAAAATAATAAGTTCACTCGTCTTTATCCGTATTGTCTTTGGCTGAACTTCACATATAGTGAGTAATTGTACTTTTTTCTGAGCTAATTTTTCTCTAGCCTCACGAATATGAAGAGCTTCTATCCACCCCTGTTTTTTTTTCCTTTTCATTTAGGTAGGTGTAACGATACCGCGTCATGGCTTCCTCTCCCTAATCATACCGTTTGGTAACACGAAGGACTTCGGTTAGTGTTGTTTCTCCTGCCAAAACTAAGGACAAGCCATGTTCTAATAGTGAACAAAACCCCTGAGCTTCGGCACATGTCTTCAAAATATGATAGGGGCTATTTTTAGCTATTTCAGAACATAAAACAGCATCAGGACGTAAAAGTTCATAAATACCTCTCCGCCCCTTATACCCTGAATGAAAACATTGAGAACATCCCCGACCACGATATAATATTGTCTGAGCATCCTTCCCCATGGTTTGTAAGAACATTCGTTCCTGTTCATCTGCATCATACTGTTCTCTACAGTGATGGCAGATTTTCCTAACTAACCTCTGAGCTATCACACCAACAAGTGTTGCTGAAAGTAGATAGGACTCCACCCCCATATCTAAGAGGCGAGGAATAGCTGAAATTGCATCATTGGTATGTAAAGTACTAATAACGAGGTGTCCTGTGAGAGCAGCTTGAGTAGCAATTCCCGCAGTTTCTTGATCACGAATTTCTCCAACCATAAGTACGTCAGGATCTTGCCGTAATAAATGACGCAGACCACAAGCAAAAGATAAACCAATTTTAGGTTTGACAGCTATCTGCGCAATTTTCGCTAACTTATACTCCGGAGGATCTTCTATCGTCATGATATTAGTAAAGGGCCCCGATAAGTGTTGAATCACACTATATAGTGTAGTTGTTTTCCCGCTTCCTGTTGGTCCAGTGACCAAGAACATACCTTCAGGAGCAGAAATAACTTGTTTAAAAGAATCCTCAAGACTCTCGGGCATTTGCAACCCTGAAATATCTAAAATTACGTTTCTCTTATCTAAAATTCTAAGGACAACACGTTCTCCATAAATCACTGGAACCGTGCTCACTCGCATATCAATTTCTTGACCACCTATTTGAATTTTTATTCTTCCATCTTGAGGAAGACGATGTTCGGCAATATCCATCTTTGCCAGAACTTTAATGCGCATAATTAATGAGGAGCGCAGATGCGCAGGAGGAGATAAACGATCATGAAGAACACCATCAATACGGTATCGTATGCGTAGAGTATCTTCCAAAGGTTCAAAATGAATATCTGATGCGCGTTCTTCAATCGCTTCTTTTAAAATTAAATTTAAGAAGCGTACAACAGGAACGGCGTCCGTATTTTCTAAAAGATCTTCTTCCTCTGGAGGGGCCCCTGCCTCTGCCGGCATGGCAAGCAACATATCAGAAGCTTTCCCATCGAGATCAGAATATATCTTTTGTAGACGATGTAGTATGCTACTTTCATCTTTAAGGATAAAAACTACGGGTTTCTTGATTAATAGCTGTACCTCGTCTTTTGCCATTAAAGAAGTTTCTTTAGTGTGAGCTATCACAACATGATCCTCGTGTTCTTCCCAAGGCAATAGGTAGTGTTTCTTTAAAAAACTATAGGGAAGTTGGTCGAGAAGTTCTGAAGATAACTGAGGTTTATCGCCCATCATATTCGCAGCCCTCTAATCGAGATGCAGGCAAATCAACAGCAGAAATCAAATCTAATTTTTTATACGCTGCTTTTGCAGCTTCTTCACTCGCAAACAATGCCTGACGAAATTCATCAATTTCTCCCGGACGTGATGCCAGAATAGCCTCTTCATGTCGTTCTTGTTGTTCAACGGGATTTTCCAATATCTTTGGTGTGATAAATACAAACATTTCTGTTTGACTATCCGAGGTTGCATTCATCCCAAATAATTTTCCTATTCCAGGAATTTCTCCAAGGAAAGGGATACTATCTTGTGAGTCGGAAACATGTTTACAGCGCAATCCTCCAATAATTACTGTCTCCCCATCAGCTATACGAACTTTATTCGTGATATTTCTCCGTGTAACATTAGGATTATCTCCCGGTGCTTTTCCTGTGGTATCGAAAGTAATATCCGTTTCTAAGGAGATATAATTCTTCCCATCTTCTTCTCCAATATTAATAACGGGGAGCATCTTAATCATAATACCGTATTGTGCGCGGTTATATTGAATTTTTCCATTCTCTGTAGCAACTGCTATGGACATCTCTTCAACAATAGCAATTTTTGCTGGCGTTTGATTTACAGTAATAACAGAGGGACTGGCATTAATGCGCACATCCTCTTGAGCCATTAAAAATTGATATGCTAGATCATAACTAGGGACTATCGAACTACCGGTATTCCCCTTAAATAAAAACTCTAAAATCCCAGCATTGGTCCATGATACAGAAGAAACTGTCTTCTTACAGACTTCTTCACCAAGCCGTAGAAGATTAAGCCCTGACTTATGCTGATTTGAAAGTTTCCTTTCAAATAACAACACTTCTATGCGAACCATCTTTTTAGGAACATCGAGTTTCTTTAATAACATCTTGATCCTAGATAATGCTTCTCTTTCGACAACCATAATCAATGTTCCGGTCTTCGAATCTGCAATGAAGTTACCGTATTTAATGGAGCCTTCTTTAGCTGTCATCCCTGTTGAGGTATCAATATGCGCAGAAGTTTTAGAATCTCCTATAACTGTAGAATCTGATAGAGCAGAGTTCCCCTCCCTTCCTGAAAAAACATCGTGAACTTGAGATAATAAAGAGGCTAGCTCTTGAGGATCAGAATGCTTTACGTTGTACCAAAATACAGTCTTATCCGTAGGATTCTCTATACTTTCTTCCAGATCTCTAATTAAATCGATTGCTTGATGTACTAAAGCTGCTGTTCCACTTAGAAATAGTGATCTCCCGTGGTACTGTAGGGGAACTACTTTCAAGCCACCACTATGATTATCCTTATCGTTTTCTTGAACCATATCCTCTCTAAACGCTGCCTTAAGAATAGAAATCATTTCCGCAGCATCTATCTTAACTAGAGGAACGATACGATATTCCTGACGAGCACTATCTGACTGAACAAACTCATAAATTTTAAGTAGTTCGCTAATCTCACCGACGGGGCCGAAAATCCATAATTTCCCCCCAAAAATATCTATTTGTACCGTATCTGTATTTATACATTTCTTTAAAATATGTTGATCAGCATGAACATCAATATTCTTCGAGGTAATCACATAGCCAATATGTGACGTAGGAGGAAGTGAATCCAAATCTTTTCTAGAGGAAAAAACACCGACAACTCCGTATCCTTCCTTACGTGTGGTGTACAGTTCTTTGATCCAGGGGCCGACTTTACGAATGCCTATACCGAGTCGTGATAACAATTGTTCTAGGCACTCCTGAAATCCCTCTTTAGGGATGGTAAATCGAGAAAGTGCGGAAATTTTAATCATCCCGATATCTTGAGGAACAAGATATATAACGTTATCTTCTCCATAATCAGCAACTAAATTATAAATAGTTGCCTCAGGGTGGTGCCATAGCGCATAATCTTCGGGATTATTTCCTCTTTCTCGAATCTCTGCAGCCCATAGAGTTTCTATTTCCTGAATTTGTTCTTTTACCTGTTTAATCTGTTGTCGTAATGTTTGCCATTTCTCTTCGTCATCACATCCTGCAGCACGTAGAGCAGTTCCTTCTTCATACAGGCCCTGCAAACGTAAATTCAATTCCTTCATACTTACGTTAAACGAAGCTAATCCCGCTATTTTATCAGAGCAGCCATCTAAAGACTCAAGAGAAGCCACTTTCTCAGAAATGGTCAATGCGATACCGAAGGGACACCAAAACATCCCCCCTGACAATCCCAAAAGATAAACTAAAGGACTCCGAAATAAGCGCATCTATGCCCCTCCATTACGATTTGTTCCCTCACCATTAGATAATAATGGTTTCGTCAGAGATACTTCTTCTTTTGCTCCTGTACCAGCTACACAATCAAAACCTTGCTTCAATGGCAAAGTCACTGTCTCAACCAAAGTCCTTTGTGCATTAAACATATGAGCTCGAAATACGAACCCTCTTGAGTCTTTCTCTAACTTATCAAAAATCAATAGGGGCCCATAAATCCGACCCGACAGGTAAGCTTCCAGCTGCTCTTTTCTCACAATCTTTTCCCATCCTGTGTCTGAATGAATCACCCAATCATCAGGAGAAAGAATCAATCTCTGGCCATTAGCATGTATAATGGGACGGGACCAGGAACGCATTCCTACAAACTCAAATTCCTTAAGAATCTCTGCTATTTCCATGGGGGAACTAGCTATTTTAACTAAATTAAAGGCTTGATGTGCTGTTCCTCCTACATTCCAAATCTCGATCAGCATCGTCTTCTCATCAACCTTTTTTACTTCTAGCAGGGGCACTTGAGAGCTATCTCCTTGAAATGCTCCGCATGTCTGCCAGCAATTCCCGTCCCAAAGTAAAATATCCCCTACAGCAAGATAACGACTATAATTTTCATTGGACAAGGAAACAAAATCTACCCTCTCCTTATTTGCTATATCCGCATAAGCAGCACCACCGTGCATCAATAAAAACTTATCTACTCCGACACGACGCATCTTCTGCTTTACAGGAAAGCTTGCATCCACACGGATTCCGCCTATCTCCCAAGATTCTAATCCCCGAGATAGGGTAGATAAAAGTAGTGTCTCCCTCTCTTTGGGGAGGACTATCATTTCTTTATTCACTCCTAGCAACCGTACTTTTACTTCTATACGGTTATCCGCATTCAAAGGGCGGCACTCTAGCCATAAATCTGTGGGCTGCCCCTTAGGGCTAAAAATAAATCCCCCTCCCTGATCAGGGGGAAGGGCCTGCAAATAGACTTTTTCATTCGCACAGGCTACATAACGATCTTTTGAGGATGCTAGTTCTAGAAAAAACTTCCCTCCGAAAGCATCGGGACGATTATTACTGCCTAAAAAAATAACTTCCTGTCTAAGATCAGGTAATTTCTCTTGGAGATCAGGAAAATCTAACACCCAAATTCCTGAGGTAATATCTCGAGATTTGGGGAACATAGCACGCGCGTTCTTAGTTTCATCGTATTGCAAAGAAAGGCTGTATATGCTTTCCAAGAAACGAGGAGAGCCCCACACCATTAAAAAAAAGGCTATAATACTTATAAGGCTATATCCTATTGAAAAAAGCTGGTGCATAGTAGGAACAAATAAAAATAAAGTTATAAGATATCCAAATGGTGAAAAAAAATCAATTTATACAAACTAAAAGAAAAAATGTTTAACAATAAAAAAACTAAATTCAAAATAAGTGCTTTTATAAATAAATAAGCTCATTAGATACTGGCCGATTGGTTAAGTTAAAATTCTTTTTACCATCTATAAGCACTGTATCCTCTATTCGTATGCCTCCTATACCAGGGAAATACACTCCAGGCTCCACGGTAACTGTCATTCCTGTCTCTAAAGTAGATTCACCCCCCTTGGAAGATAGAGTGGGATACTCATGAATATTTCTACCCACACCATGACCAACACCGTGGCAAAAATACTGTTCCAAACCAGCATCTTTTAATACACGGACAGCTGCCTCATGAACATCTACACAACGAGAACCTTCTTGACATAGCTGTATGGCTGCTTTTTGAGCTTCAACCACAACAGAATAACTTTCTACTAAGCAAGGGTCTGGCAGTCCCCATGCCACTGTGCGTGACATATCAGAACAATAACCTTGATATAAAACACCAATATCAATGAGCACTATATCGCCTTTGCGTAAAGTACGTTCTGTTGGCACAGCATGGGGAAATGCCGCATGTTCCCCAAAAGCAATAATCGGAGAAAAAGCAAGGCCTTCGGCGCCAGCTTTTGCCCAAAATATGCGCAACAAACGAACAACCTCTTTCTCTGAAATCCCCTCCTGTAAAATAGAAAGCACAAAGTCATATCCTTCTGCCCCTAAGGCGGCAGCTAGACGCATTTTTTCTATTTCATCATCCGACTTACGACTACGCAATTTTTCAGAAAATAAGGCAAGAGGCTTCCAAGAGAAGGAAGAAGACGCTTTTTGTCTCTCTACATATTTATGATACGAAGTATGAAGACTATCGAATCCTATAGTATGATATGTCGTCCCTTTGAGATAAGAAATGAGACGAGCAGTTGTATCTCCGTCACAAAAGATTAACGTAGCACCTTGAACATTTGCATAGATATCTTTATCCATGCGGTAAATAAAAAATACAACCTCATCTCGTCCAATTAGAAGGGTGCCCGTATTTGCCTGATCATCAAGAAAATAAGCAATATCTTCGTTTCTTTCTACAATGAGTGCATCTACAGAATAGCAAGACAGTGTAGCCTGTGCCTTCCGAATTCGTTCTTGAAACATCATCCTCTCTCCTTAATGAAATCCTCGTCTACAATTAACCGACGCATTAGCGAACCATCAAATGCCCTTTCTGGCTTCCCTAGCTCCCAAAAAAAAGATAACCAAGAAACATCGAACTCTGGCCTGGACTTACAAAACATTGTTTGAGCCAGGGTTTCTTTAATTAAAAGTGAGATGGTTGTCTTATCGATTTTTTTCTTTCCTTCAGCAGACAAATAAAGTAACCATGTCTTTAATTCTTCATCACATATCAACGTGGGGGCACTGTCAATGAAGAATAAGGAAGGGCCCATTTGAGAGATTCCTATACCTAAGCGCTTCAATTCCTCCATATGAGAAACAAGAAAAGCTCCTTCTTGAGAAGTTACTTCTAAACATATAGGAATTAAAAAACTCTGTGTTTCATATGTACAATCCTGTTCACCCAATAAGGAAAGGTAAAATAAATGCTTCCTAACAGCATTTACAAAGACTACATGTACTCCTTCATAATCTTCTGCAAGGATCACTTTACCTAAAGAAGTAAGAAACCTTACCGAAGATTCTTCTCTTCCCCACGGCATATGTATTTGCCTTTCCTGTGTAGGAAGAAGCATAGGAGACTTAGGTAACATAGAATCATTTACAAAAGCATTTTGTGGTAACGACACATTCCGTATATCTTCAACAAAGCGCAACTCTTGTTTCTGATTAGTTTCTGGGAAAGTAGGGACAGAATGAGAGGAACAAATAGAGTTTCCTTGTGATCTGGCTAAGGCATCTCTAATTGACTCTAAAATAAACTCTCCTACACTATCTTCTTTTAGGAGACGTACTTCTGTTTTCTGAGGATGAACATTAAAATCACACCAATGGGAAGGAAGATACAGCTTTAAAACAAACACAGGATATCTTTGAGGAGGGAGAAGTAGGGTATAAGCCTCACCAACCTTCTTAGATATGAAAATAGAGTCTACGGGACGATCATTAATAAAAACCCTTTGCCCTTGACGCGTGGGACGATGAAAATCAGGAAGCCCTAAAAATCCAGAAATACGTAAGGAGCCAGAACGCTTGTCTACATCTAGGGCAGATCGCATAAAACTATCACCCATAACAAAAGCAACACGTTCAGAGAATTCCCAATGTTTATGAATATAAAATTCCTGTTGCTTTTCACTAATCCAGGACCAACCTACTCCTTCCATAGATAAGATTCGATTCTCTAAAAGCCTACGTATAGCTAAATGATCAGCCTGAGGGCTCTTCTGAAAACCACGACGTACAGGAACATTGTAAAACAAAGAATCTACTGTAATTGTGGTGCCTCGTTGCCTAGGGGAACTCTCAGACGTCAGAATCTCTCCTCCACGAACAACAGTACGCGATCCTCTTCCAGAACCAGAACAAGAAAGAATTTCCATTTTAGCAACCGCTGCAATTGCAGAAAGGGCCTCTCCACGAAAACCAAAGCTCAATAGAGAAAAAATATCGGAAAATGCAGCTATCTTTGAAGTGGCATGACGACGAATAGCCCAAGGAATATCCTCGGGATCCATTCCACAACCATTATCTTTAACAACAATACGTCCTTGTCCACTTCCTAAAGTTTCAATATCAATTTCATCAGCTTTTGCATCTAAAGAATTTTCTACCAACTCCTTAACAACAGAAACAGCACTTTCAATTACTTCTCCAGCTGCTATTTGATTAATTGTGACAGTGTCAAGCAATTGAATACGATTCCCTGAGGACATAGTGCTACTACCATAAAAGCTATTGCGCACGTCGAAGTTAAAATACTGTTAAACTAATGTCAAGAAACCTAATTCTATGAATTAAAAGAATCTAAATACAAGTGATTTACGACATAATTATCATACTTAAACTAAGATAAAATAATAAAAAATAACTTGTTTTGCGAATTAGTTAATTTTAAAATTAAATTTATAATTTAAATAATTTTAGGAATTATATTAATGAGCAAGCCTACCTCTAATAATTCTAATAAGCCATCTGCGTCATTTAATAAAAAAACGCGTAGCCGACTTGCGGAACTGGCTGCACAAAAGAAGGCGAAAGCTGACGATTTAGAACAAAAATATCCTCTCCCCACAGAAGAAGAAGCAAAAGCTGCTCTCACAAACATTCTACAGGGATTAGGGAACGGATTGACTCTTCAACAAATTCTAGGCTTATCTGATGTTCTATTGGAGGAAATCTATACAATAGCCTATAGCTTCTATTCCCAAGGGAAGTACAACGAAGCAGTTGGACTATTCCAAATTCTTACCGCTTCCAAACCTCAATGTTACAAATATATTCTAGGTTTAAGCTCATGCTATCATCAACTCCAGCTTTACAATGAAGCTGCTTTCGGCTTTTTCCTTGCGTTTGATGTTGAGCCTGAAAATCCCATTCCTCCCTACTACATCGCAGACAGCTTAATGAAATTAGAACAACCAGAAGAGTCAAAGAACTTCTTAGACATTACCATGGATATCTGTGCAAACAAACCGGAGTACCGTGTGCTCAAAGAACGCTGCAATATCATGAAAGAATCTCTGAAAAACATGCTTAAAGCAGACGATAATACCAACAATAAGAAAAAGGCCCCAGCAAAAGCTAAAGCTTCTGGATCCGGGAAAAAGAAGTCTAGTAAGAAACGATAATCCCATTAAGGTTGTGGAGAAGAAATAATGAATAAAAAACACAAAAAAACACAAAAAACAACGAAAAAGGCTAATAATCAAGCAATACTATTTACACCAGAAACTAGCAAACAAGAGCAGGCGATTACAAACTTAGAAAACCTCGTGTCCTCGATCTATCAAGATCTGCCCTTAGCACAAACCTTTTCAGGAATCCAAGATGAAAAACAGCTTGCAAAAATGATGGCAGCTCTAAATGGCACTTTAGATGCTTTGCCAATAGAAACTCTTACACAAGGTTTATTCGATAATCCTCAGGAAGATTCAAAATTTGCTAAAGAGCTTTCTACTATTTTGCATGGATTAAAAAATCTTTCGTCAACTGTTAACAAGCATATTTCCCGAAAGAAATAACTCTAAAACATCACTCAACCAAGGATAATGATTATGTCCGTTTCTTCCTCAGGTTCAGATAACGTTAGCACTAAAAATATCTTATCTCAGGTCATAGCCTCCTCACCTCAAGGGGTCCCAAATCAAGATAAAATGTCAGGCAATGAGGTTAAGCAAATCCAGCAAACCCGCCAAGGTAAGAATACTGAAATGGAAAGCAATTCTACTATTGCTGGAACTCAGGGGAAAGAAAAAGCGGGAGAAGCTCAGAGTATAGAGCAACAAGGGCTTGCTGCAGGGAAAGAAGCGGAAACATCAACAGAAACAACACAAATAAGCCAAACAACAGGGACTAGTACGACAGCCGTCAATACAAAAACCTCTGAGGAAGTAAGTAAACTACAAGAAACTTCCCTTTCTTCTCTTTCTTCTTTAAGTGCCTCAAGTACCCAACAAATTCAAGAACTAGTTGCAGCAGCAACTGCAGGAAATTCTAGCGTAAACTCTTCTTTAGAAACTCCAGAGCTTCCGCAGCCTTCTGTAACACCAAGGCAAGATGTGTCTGAGATTAGTTTAGCATTAGCAAAAGCAATTTCTGCTCTAGGAGAAGCAACTGCATCCGCTCTCTCTGATTATCAAAGTACACAAGCACAAGCCACCATAATGAGCCGTATTGCACTAGAATCTCAAGGATTAAAAATCGATTCTGAGCGTGCTGAGTACAAAAAGCTGCAAGAAGTACAAAAACAATCGGCAACGAATAAAACAATGCAAACAGTTAATACTGTTTTAATGGCTGTTTCCATTACAATAACAGTAGTCTCTGTCGTTTCTGCACTCTTTACTTGTGGCTTAGGACTTATAGGAACTGCAGCAGCTGGAGCTACAGCAGCTGCAACAGGAGCTGCTGCAGGAGCTACAGCAGGAGCTACCGTAGCTACATCCGTAGCTACTCAAGTTACTGTTCAAGCAGTTATGCAAGCAATAAAACAAGCAGTGGTCACTGCTGTTAAGCAAGCAGTTATGCAAGCAGTCAAGGCTATTGTGAAGAAAAGTATAGCAAATATTATCAAAACCGTGGTCAAAACAGTAGTCAAAACACTGGCAAAAAATATTGGGAAAATTTTCAACACCGGAAAATCTACTCTTTCAAGAGCTTTTCCTAATCTCTCCAAAGTTATCAACGCCTTAGGAAGTAAAATTACTACATTTGCTTTAGGAATGGCGATAGCCGTCCCTCAATTAGTACAAGGTATCGGAAGTATTAATCTATCGAACTTACAAAACGAACTTGCAGAAATACAAAGAACTACAGGAATGCTCTCTGCACAAGCAGAAATGATGAATATGTTCACCCAATTCTGGCAACAAGCAAGCAAAATTGCTGCAAAACAAGTAGATAGTGCTAGTGAAATGCAGCAACAAGCAACGAAATTAGGCGCACAAATTGCTAAAGCATTTACAGCAATTAGTTCTAGCTTAGCATCAGCAGCGTGAAAATTATTTAAGAGGGGGATATTGTTATGACATCAGGAGTTAGTGGGAATCCATCTGATCCTACTGTATTAGCAGCGCAACTTGCAGCTGCACATCTACAAGGAAAAGATGCAAAACAACCTGAAAAACAAACAGAGAATGTAGCTAGTGGTTTTGAAGATTTGATTCAAGATACTCAAACACAAGGAACTGTAAAAAAAGAAGCTACTCAGACTTCTAGATCATCCAAATCAGAAAAATCAACTAAATCAGAGAAATCTTCATCTTCATCCTCATCTTCAGTATCTAGTGCATCAAGTACAGTAACAGCCCAAGCTGTACAAGCACCATCATCTCTTACGAAAAGTAATTATGAGCTTCCATCATTGCCTATGCCAGAAAGCACGGAAGTTAATGGTGTCGTAATTAAAAAAGGAATGGGGACTTTAGCTCTTCTAGGATTAATTATGACTTTACTAGCACAATCTAGTGCTCAGTCTTGGTCAACAGAATTCCAACAACAAAACCAAGCTATCCAAAACCAAGTAGCTATGGCACCAATGATTGGAGATGCTATTCGTAATCAGGCCGAACACCAAGCTAGTGCTACAGAAGCTCAAGCTAAACAAAGTCTTATCTCTGGTATTACCAATCTTGCTGGTTTTGCCGTCTCTGTTGCTGGAGGTATCCTTTCTGCTGCTAAAAGTTTAGGAGGCCTAAAATCCGCAGCATTTACAAAAGAAACAGCAACAGCAGGTACAGCAGCAGCAGCAGCTTCCCAAGCTTCAAAAGCAGCTAGTGAAGTAGCATCATCAGCAACTAAAGCAGCAACAGCAGCCTCAACATCTGCCTTAGGAGCTGCAAGTAATGCTGCAACTAAAGCTGCAGCTAATCTAGTAGACGATATTGCTACGGCTACATCAAAAGCCACGACACAAGCAGCAACATCTGGATCAGGATTATTTGGTAAGGTTCTCAACACCGCCGGATGGCAAGACAAACTATCTCGAGGACTGAATGTGGTGAAAACACAAGGAAGTCGTGTAGCTGCATTTGCAGGGCGTGCCCTTTCTTCATCTATGCAAATGGCACAATTAGTCCATGGGCTAACTGCAGCTGTTGATGGTATTGCTGGTGGGATTATTGGTGCTGAAGTAGCTTTCCATCAAAGAGCAGCAGGTATGGCAGAAGCTCAAGCCGAAGAACTAAAACAACTTACCTCTGTACAACAACAATACGCAAGTCAGGCTCAAACTCTACAAGAACAATCAATGCAAAGCTTCAACTCTGCTCTACAAACACTCCAGAATATTTCTGATTCACAAACTCAAACAACGCAAGCAATTTTCAATTAGAGAAGGCCTGCTTAACTGATTAGGCCTAACTACTGTTAGGCCCTCATGTAAAGCGGCTTTACTCATAAATATATCCCTGACGAAATTCTTCGCCATAAATCAGACGGCAACCAATAACCATAAAGGCAACAGCAAAGGGTAAAGACTTAGAAAAATGCTCTCCTAAAAGTACCCAACCATAAAAAGCAGAGAATATGGGCATAACAAGATTACAAAACGACAGGAAAGTAGATGAATATTTCTTCAATAGCGCTGCATAAAGATTATAACTAATAAGATTAGAAAATAGTACTAAACAGAAAATCACCTGCACAAAAATTTGAAAATTACTCACAGGGATAGGGCGCCAAGTTTCTACAACAAAGGAATGCCCTAGGGAAAGAATCCCAGAAATCAGCATGGCATAAGCATTAATTGCCGTTACTGATAGTGATGAAGTTCTTTCAATTTTTCTTAATAATGTCCATCCAAAAGCCCCTAAACATGTTGCTAATAATACAAGTATTTCTGGCCATCCTAGTTGCCAACTCCATGCAGAAGACTCTGCCCCACCGAAAAATAAATAAAACAAATAACCCAATAAGCCGAGACTTAACCCTCCTAGTTTCTTCATGGTCACAGTTTCTCGTAATTGAATATAAGAAAATAGCGCAGACATGAAAGGAGACAATCCGTAAATAAAGCAAGCTTTCGCAGAAGACAAATGACGTAAACCTAAAAATTCACATACATTAGTCAAATAAAACCCCACTATAGCTACCACACTTACTGGTAAATACGCATTTTTCGGTAATCGTAATGAACCTTTTTTCCAAATAACAACTCCAGCTAAGAGAATACCTGCTATTAGCATCCGACTCCCTGTAACAAACATAGGAGAAGCTACCTCCATAGCTAACTTACTAAAAGCAAATGATGAGGACCAAATAAAAGCTGTAAGAAAAATGAGAAAAATGGACATGGGGGATCAAATTCAGTGATAAAAACCTCTTATTGTAAGTGAAAAAAGCTTTGCATCCAACTCAAATAATGTTTTACACAAAGATCTCAAACGTTCTCAATTCCTCTCCTTGGACTAAACATAAACGTTTTTCAGAAAACTCCCTTGCACAGATCCCAAAAAAAGCTACAATAATGCACTTACAAACTTCATTAAATTGGAGAGAAAATGATCCGCGTAATCTGCGACCAAGAAACTTTCGAACTTCCTAGAGGCTCTACAGCCGCTGATTTCGCGAGCAAATTAAAAAATTCTCATTATTTTGCCGGCGTTGTCATAAATGATCGAATTAAAGATCTGACTACAACCCTAGAAGAAGGAGATGTATTAAGATTTGTAACATTTTCAGATCCTGAAGGTCGTGAAATTTTTTTACACACTTCCGCGCATATTTTAGCTCAAGCCGTGTTACGACTATGGCCTAATGCTATGCCAACAATTGGTCCTGTGATTGATCAAGGATTCTACTATGATTTTGCCAATCTTTCGATTAGCGAAGACGACTTCGATGCTATAGAAAAAATGGCCGAACAAATTGTGCAAGAGAAGCATCCGGTAGCAAAAAAAACATTTTGCGACAAACACGAAGCCCTAAAAGAATTCGGTCACAATCCATTTAAAGTAGAGCTCATTAAAGAACTTCCCGATGGAGAAAAAATTACATCTTATTCCCAAGGGGAATTCATAGATCTCTGTCGAGGCCCCCACCTTCCATCAACAGCACCTGTAAAAGCCTTCAAACTTTTACGTACATCTGCAGCATATTGGCGAGGAGACCCGCAAAGAGACTCTCTAATACGCATTTATGGGGTGGCATTCCCTACAACAAAAGAGCTGAAAGAACACCTATATCAATTAGAGGAGGCGAAAAAACGAGATCATCGTGTTTTAGGAACAAAATTAGATCTCTTTTCTCAACAAGAATGTTCTGCAGGAATGCCCTTTTTTCATCCTCGAGGAATGGTCATTTGGGACGCTTTAATAGGGTATTGGAAACGACTACATCAACTTGCTGGCTATAAGGAAATCCAAACGCCTCAACTTATGAATCGACATCTCTGGGAGGTGTCCGGACATTGGACAAATTATAAAGAAAATATGTACACCCTGCAAATTGATGACGAGGATTATGCTATTAAACCCATGAATTGCCCTGGATGCATGCTGTATTATAAAACTCGCTTACATAGCTACAAAGAGTTTCCACTAAGAATAGCAGAAATTGGGCACGTTCATCGTTATGAAATTTCTGGAGCATTGTCAGGATTAATGCGCGTTCGAGCCTTTCATCAAGACGACGCTCACGTTTTTCTCATGCCTGAGCAAGTAGAAGAAGAAACTTTAAATATTCTGAATTTAGTTTCTGAATTATACAAAACTTTTGGATTAGATTATCATTTAGAACTGTCTACAAGACCAGAACAAGGTACCATTGGCAGTGATGAACTTTGGGAATTAGCAACCTCTGCTTTAGAGAGAGCTCTCACTAATTCAAAAACACCATTTTTTATCAATCCCGGTGACGGTGCTTTTTATGGCCCTAAAATTGACATTCATGTAAAAGATGCTATTCAGCGTACATGGCAATGTGGAACCATTCAATTAGATATGTTCCTCCCTGAACGCTTTGCTTTAGAATATACCAATGCCCAAGGAGAAAAAAGCACTCCGATCATGTTACATCGCGCCTTATTTGGCTCTATTGAAAGATTTTTAGGAATTCTTATAGAACACTTCAAAGGGAAATTCCCTCTATGGTTAAGTCCTGAACATATAAGAATTATTACCGTAGCAGATCGTCATCAACCGCGTGCGAATGAGCTTGCCTCTACCTGGCAACAATTAGGTTTTGTTGTTACTGTAGATGACTCTAATGAATCAGTAAGTAAAAAAATTCGTAACGCACAAAATATGCAAGTAAATTATATGGTGACTATAGGAGATCGCGAAGTTGAAGAAAAAACTCTAGCCGTACGCACCCGAGATAATCGTGTATTAGATGTAACAGTAGAAAGATTTATAAATACACTACTTGAGGAAAAGAATTCTTTGAATCTAACCTCTCTACTATAGAAACATATAAATTAAGGATAGGCCTTTCTAATGAAAACTATTGCTGTCAATAGCTTTAAAGGTGGCACAGCAAAGACTTCAACAGCCTTACATTTAGGAGCAGCTTTAGCTCAATATCACCATGCTAAAGTGCTCCTTATCGATTTTGATGCTCAAGCAAATTTGACCTCAGGGTTAGGTCTGGACCCAGATTGTTATGATAGCCTCGCTGTCGTCTTACAAGGGGAAAAAAATATTCATGAGGTGATCCGGCCTATTGAGAATACTTTAGATCTCATTCCTGCAGACACATGGTTAGAACGTATCGAAGTTTCTGGTAATTTAGCTGCAGACCGTTATTCTCACGAAAGACTTAAGCATATTCTTTCTGCTGTGGAGCATGAGTATGATTTTGTCATTATTGACACCCCCCCTTCTTTATGCTGGCTTACGGAATCCGCATTAATAGCAGCACAATACGCGCTGATTTGTGCTACTCCCGAATTTTATAGCGTTAAAGGTCTAGAAAGACTGGCATCTTTTATCCAAGGGATATCTTCTCGCCATCCTCTGAGTATCCTCGGTGTTGCTTTGTCTTTTTGGAATTATCGGGGGAAAAATAATGCAGCCTTCGCTGAACTTATTCATAAAACTTTCCCAGGAAGACTATTAAATACAAAAATTCGTAGAGATATCACTATTTCCGAAGCCGCTATCCATGGTAAGCCTGTGTTTACCACTGCTCCCTCAGCTAGAGCTTCCGAAGATTACTTAAATCTCACCAAAGAATTACTAATTTTACTGAGAGACATGTGATCCATGGGAAATTTGAAAACGTTATTAGAAAGTCGTTTTAAAAAAAGCTCCCAAGAAAAAATGGATACGTTGACACGTCAACGCATGAATGGGGAGCTCTCTCCCCTTTTAAGTAGATTTTCTACCCCAGAACTATCTCCAAAAGAAGAAGAAAAGTTTCGCCAACTGTTAGAAAATTACACCTGTGATGATCAGATATCCGAAGAAGATTTTCATAATTTATGCTGTCTTTCTGCTCAAATTAAACAAATCCATCATCAAGCTGTTCTCTTGCACGGAGAACGTATTAAAAAAGTTCGCGATTTATTAAAAAATTATCGTGAGGGGGCCTTTTCTTCCTGGCTATTGCTTACCTATGGGAATAGGCAAACCCCCTATAATTTCCTTGTATATTATGAATTATTTTCTGCTCTTCCTGATCCTCTGAAAATCGAAGTAGAAAAAATGCCACGGCAAGCAATATATACGTTAGCTGCCCGCCAAGGTTCTCAAGAACAAAAAGAAGCGATTATTCGTAATTATCGTGGTGAAAGCAAAGGAGAACTTTTAGATATCATCCGAAAAACATTTCCTCTTGTGGCTACTGATCGACGACAAACCTGTCTATCTAGGCAAGCTTTTTCTCTACTATCTAAAGGCCTACAATTATTAAAAAAATGCCCAGAGCTATCTTCTGAAGATTGTTTAGATCTAGATAAACTGATAAAAAAAATGCAAAAAATTAAAAATAGTTTCTCCTCCAATACAAAGGTGTAATATATGGCAGCAAAATCCAAAGCTATCGAACTTGAAGATAATGTCTTTCTCATTCTAGAAGGCAATCTAAAAAGAATCTTCGCTACTCCCATTGGTTACACTACATTTCGTGAATTTCAAAATGTTGTTTTTAACTGCTCTAATGGGAGACAAGACATAGCCAATTTCTTTTTTGAAATGCTAATCAATGGAAAATTAATTCAAGATCTACCTGCAGAGCAAAAGCAGGCATCTCAAAGTTTAATTTCTGATTTTATGATGCCGATTCGCGTGGCTAAAGATATTCACGAACGCGGAGAATTCATCAACTTTATCACTTCCGATATGTTGACTCAACAAGAACGCTGTGTATTTTTAAATCGCTTAGCAAGAGTGGATGGCCAAGAATTCCTGCTAATGACAGATGTACAGAATACTTGCCATTTAATTCGACATCTATTTGCTCGTCTATTAGAAGCACAAAAAAATCCTATAGGAGAGAAAAACCTTCAAGAAATCCAAGAAGATATTGTATCCTTGAGAAACTACTTCGAAGAATTAGAAAAATCGCTTCTACAATAAATAATATATGAACAAGAAACAGCGTGTTCTTACTGGTGATCGGCCTACAGGTAAGCTACACTTAGGCCATTGGGTTGGATCAATAAAAAATCGTTTGGCTCTGCAAAACAACCCAAATTATGACTGCTTTTTTATCATTGCGGATCTTCATGTTCTAACAACAAAAATACGTAAGGAACAAATCCTAAATGTAGACAATCATATTTATGAAGTACTCGCTGATTGGTTGAGCGTAGGCATAGATCCCAGTAAATCCACCATTTATCTACAATCTGCTATTCCTGAGATTTATGAATTGCATTTACTGTTTTCTATGTTAATTTCGATTAATCGTGTTATGGGCATTCCTAGCCTTAAGGAAATGGCAAAGCATGCTGCTATAGAAGAAGGTGGGCTATCTTTAGGCCTTGTAAGTTATCCCGTATTACAAAGCGCTGATATTCTACTTGCAAAAGCACAAATTGTTCCTGTGGGAAAGGATAACGAAGCTCACATTGAACTAGCTCGAGATATTGCACGTAATTTCAATCGTTTGTATGGAGAAGTTTTCCCAGAACCCACTGTTTTACAAGGAGATCTCACTTCCTTAGTAGGAATAGACGGATTAGGAAAAATGAGTAAATCTGCAAATAATGCTATTTACCTCTCTGATGAAGATCGGGTCATCAGAGAAAAAATTCGTAAAATGTACACGGATCCTAATCGAATCCATGCTACGACTCCAGGTCGTGTAGAAGGGAATCCTTTATTTATCTATCATGACATCTTTAACCCCAATAAAGACGAAGTTGAAGAATTTAAAACACGTTACCGTCAAGGGCGTATAAAGGATGTAGAGGTTAAGGCACGCCTTGCTGAAGCAATCATTCTCTTTCTACAACCTATTAAAGAAAAACGTGCGGAATTATTGGCAAAACCACAAGTCTTACACACAGCCTTACAACAAGGCACGGAAACTATGCGAAATGTAGCAAAAGCAACCATGGAAGAAGTCCACGACACCTTAGGTCTAAGCCATAAATGGCGTTCTCGACTATCCAAAACTCATGCCTATGACTTTTAAATTATGTGCTGCCTATGCTCCCTGTGGTGATCAGCCAGAAGCTATTGCTCAACTTACTCAAGGTATACGGAATAATTTACCTGCTCAAGTCCTTTTAGGAGCCACAGGATCAGGGAAAACATTCACTATTGCTAACGTAATTGCTAATGTGAATCTCCCTACTCTAGTATTAGCACACAATAAAACATTGGCAGCTCAACTATATCAAGAGTTTAGAGAATTTTTCCCTAATAATGCAGTAGAATACTTTATATCTTATTACGACTACTATCAACCAGAAGCCTATATTGCGCGCAGTAATACTTATATAGAAAAAAGTCTTCTAATCAATACGGAGATTGATAAGCTACGCTTATCAGCAACACGATCCCTTCTAGAACGTCGGGATACTCTAATTGTTTCTTCTATATCTTGTATCTATGGTATTGGCTCTCCTAAAAATTACGCTGCTATGACACTCAAGCTTACAGTAGGAGAAGAATACCCTCGAGCTATGTTAACTACGCAGTTAGTAAAAATGCATTACCGAGCCTCCCTTACTGGGCAACTTTCTTCTTTTCGAGAACGTGGTAGTGTCATAGATATTTTCCCAGCTTATGAAAATGATCTAGCTATCCGCTTAGAGTTTGTTAATGATCTACTTACTTCAATAGAATTTAGTGATCCATTAACGATGATCCCCAAACAATCTGTAAGTTCAACAATCATCTATCCCGGATCACATTATGTAACCCCTGAAGCAATTCGTGAACAAGCTGTACGCTCAATTCGTGAAGAATTAGAAGAACGCATGATGTTTTTCCAAAATCGTCCTATAGAACAAGATCGTCTTTTTCATAGGACAACCCATGATATCGAAATGATTAAAGAAACAGGATTCTGTAAGGGAATTGAAAATTATTCTCGTCATTTCACACAATTACCCCCAGGGGCTCCTCCTACATGTCTTCTCGACTATTTCCCTGAAGATTTTTTGTTAATCATCGATGAATCTCACCAAACCTTACCCCAGATGCGAGCCATGTATCGCGGAGATTTTTCTAGAAAACAATCTTTAGTAGAATATGGTTTTCGATTGCCTTCAGCGTATGATAATCGTCCTTTAACTTATGATGAAGCTCAGAAATATTTTCGTAAGGTAATTTACGTATCTGCAACACCAGGAGCGACAGAATTACGTGCAAGCCAAGGCCATGTTGTTGAACAAATTCTTCGACCTACAGGAATTCCTGATCCTCTCCCAGAAATACGCCCAGCAGTAGGACAAGTGGATGATCTTTTAGAAGAAATCCGCAAACGCTTATCAAAATCCCAAGAAAAAATTTTAGTAATTTCCTTAACAAAAAAACTTGCTGAAGACATAACAACGTTTCTACGTGAGTTAAATATTTCTGCCGCCTATCTACATTCTGGCATAGAAACTGCTGAACGCACCCATATCCTTACTGATTTACGTTTAGGGAATATTGATGTACTTGTAGGTGTCAATTTACTTCGAGAAGGGCTAGACCTTCCTGAAGTATCTCTAGTTGCTATTCTTGATGCTGATAAAGAAGGATTCTTACGTAGTACCTCTTCCTTAATACAATTCTGCGGAAGAGCAGCAAGAAATGTTCAAGGGAAAGTCAT
Source organism: Chlamydia avium 10DC88 (assembly GCF_000583875.1). NCBI lineage: Bacteria > Pseudomonadati > Chlamydiota > Chlamydiia > Chlamydiales > Chlamydiaceae > Chlamydia > Chlamydia avium. Next base: position 814,173 of record NZ_CP006571.1, read on the forward strand.
TTTCTATGCTGATCATAAAACACCATCCATAGAACAAACGCTAAAAGAAACACAGCGTCGTCGTCGTGTACAACTCGAATACAACAAAACACATCATATTACTCCTAAACCAATTATTAAGGGAATTTTTGCTAATCCCATTCCTCAAGGAAAGAAAAAAGAAACTACAGAATCTCCCCCACTTCCTTTATCAGTAACGGAATGTGAGAAACTAATTCAAAAATATGAAACTCTCATGCACGAGGCAGCTAATGAATTTCGATTTGACGACGCAGCTAAATATCGAGATAAAATGAAAGCAGTCAAAGAACATTTGCTTTATCTTTCATAAAATTCTTTGGAATCTACTTGCTTTTTACATTCATATGCCCTTAAATTTCCCATATACTCTTTCTCTGATTAATCAGAGTTAAATGACTTTGAAAAGAGTATTCAATCCCTTGATAAAAGAGATAAAGTTTATGTTAGAAGTTGCTATTTCTGATATTCAAGCACGAGAAATCTTAGACTCTCGTGGATATCCTACGCTATGTGTTAAAGTAATTACAGACTTAGGGACTTTTGGAGAAGCTTGTGTACCTTCAGGAGCTTCGACTGGAATAAAAGAAGCTTTAGAACTTCGTGATCAAGATGGCTCACGCTATCAAGGGAAAGGAGTATTACAAGCGAAGAGACATATTACAGAAATTCTTCTTCCTGTCCTTCAAGGATTGAATATCTTCGACCAAATCCTTGTAGATACAATTATGATAGATACCGATGGGACGCCAAATAAAGAAAAAATCGGTGCTAATGCAATTTTAGGAGTATCTCTAGCACTTGCTAAAGCCGCAGCGACAACACTAGATCTCCCTCTTTATCATTATGTTGGAGGATGTTTTTCCCATATCCTTCCCTGCCCTATGATGAATCTTATTAATGGCGGCATGCATGCAAACAATGGCTTGCAATTCCAAGAATTTATGATTCGCCCCCTAGGGGCTCCATCATTGACAGAAGCTATACGTATGGGTGCTGATGTTTTCCATACTCTTAAAACACTTCTTAATGATAAGCACCTCACTACAGGAGTTGGAGATGAAGGAGGATTTGCTCCTCAATTGCAATCAAATGCTGATGCTTTAGATCTTCTCATGCAAGCTATTGAGAAAAGTGGTTTCACCCCTGGTGAAGATATTTCCTTAGCATTAGATTGTGCCGCATCATCTTTCTATGACGAGAAAACACGTACATATCAAGGGAAAAGCTACCAAGAGCAAGTAGAAATCTTAGCTGATCTTTGTAATCGCTACCCTATAGATTCTATAGAAGATGGTCTCGCTGAAGAGGATTATGAAGGCTGGAAATTACTCACTACAACATTAGGCAACCGTATCCAAATTGTAGGGGATGATCTTTTTGTGACTAATCCTGAACTCATTTCCGAGGGAATTCATAAAGGAATAGCCAATGCCGTATTAATTAAACCTAATCAAATAGGAACATTGACAGAAACATCTGAGGCTATACGGCTTGCTCATAATCATGGATATTCAACAATTCTCTCTCATCGATCAGGAGAAACAGAAGACACTACAATTGCAGATCTCTCAGTAGCGTTTAATACAGGACAAATTAAAACAGGATCTCTATCGCGTTCAGAACGCATTGCCAAGTACAATAGGCTCATGGAAATAGAAGAAGAACTAGGGAATGTCGCCTGTTTCAAAGATTCAAATCCATTTTCTAAGCGATAACTTTTCTACGATTCTCATTGTCTTTTCTAAGAAAATATAAGGTTTGTGTCTTACCAAATCAAATAGTAGGTGTTTGGTTAAGCTAAATCTTTTATATATCCAAAAAAGTAAATACACAAATAACTAGCCTACAGGACAGACAAGGTTTCTTCAAAAAATATCCTCAATCTGTGTAGTTCGTGTAAATGATTCCTTTTACAAAAACAATAGGTTTCCGTTTATGGTTAGCATGTGTAGTAGCGATTATTTTCCCTCTGGGAATTAATATTGTTCTACTTAACCTTAAACAATACCGTAATACAGTATCTTCAGTTGCTATAGCATTTAAAGAAAATGCTGCTTTTAAAGTCGATGCTCTTCAACATACCGTACCTTTAAATGCAGATATTCTAACGTTGTTTTCTGAAATTTTAGATCTTGATGCAGGAATCCCTACCCATCCTAACATTGAGCTCAGCAACAAAATGCATAGAATGTTTAACTCAACATATGATGAGATTTCATTAATTAAAATTTTCCCAAACGGAGAAAAAATTGTTGTTGCCTCGAGTATTCTTGAACGCTTGGGGGAAAATTACCAACACATTCTTGATATTCCTAATAACTCTATGTTTTCAGCAACATTGAAACAATCAGCAAAAAATCATGAAGTTTACTCAGTCATGCAGTCAAATATTTTTGACACAAATACTAATGAAATTTCTGGAGTTCTTTACACTACTTATAATGTAGAAGATTTTTTAAAAAATATCTTAATAAATACCCAGCCACTATTTACCGTAAAAACAGCAATTGTATCTAAAAATGGCGTGATATTAAAATCCTCAGACCCAGAATTAAATTTGCATACCATTTATCCAGACACTACTCCTGAACAATTCTGCGATATCTTTATAAATAAGGAATCGTGCCCTAAGAAAATTGCATTACAAAAGATTCGCCTAACTCCCTTATCTATAGGGAAAAACTTTTTCTCATTTATAACTAAAAAACAAGAAATCTGGGGCTACATAGCTCCCATCCAACAAATGGAACTCAGTCTTCTTTCCTACGGAGAAAAGACAGATTTATTATCCAGTTTTTGGAAACGCGCTGTTATTTATTTTGCCTATTTTACCTGCGTATTATTAGGAAGTACTGTTGCTTATCTTGTAGCAAAACGCTTATCTCTACCTATACGTAAATTAGCTACGGTCATGATCAATACTAGAAATCATACTCTGGACTATGTTGATGACACTCTAGGATTTGAAATCAACCGTTTAGGCCATATTTTCAACGCTATGGTAAAAAATCTTAACCAACAACAAGCTTTAGCACAAAAAAATCACGAAATAAAAGAAAACGCTCAAAATGCTCTATACCTTGGAGAACAAGCACAACAACGTCTTCTTCCTAATACACTTCCTCTCTATCCAAAAACAGAATTAGCTAAAGCATACATTCCCGCTATCAATGTTGGTGGAGATTTTTTCGATGTTTTTATTGTTGGTGAAGGGGAGAATGCAAAATTATTCCTGATTGTTGCAGATGCTTCAGGAAAAGGAGTTTATGCATGTGGTTACTCACTATTTTTAAAAAACATGTTGCGTACTTTTTTATCTCACACGTCATCCATCCAAGAAGCCATTGAAAAAACTGCTGCACTTTTTCATCAATCTACTTCTGAAACAGGAATGTTTGTTACATGTTGTGTGTATAGCTATAGCTATGCAACTAAAACTATAGAATTTTACTCTTGTGGTCACAATCCCGCCTGTCTCCTATCTCCTGACGGTCAAGTGTCTATGCTCACTCATCAAGGAATAGCTTTAGGATTCTTACCTCAGGTACCTTTTGTCCCTACGCAAACTTTCCAAATAGATCCTGGCTCTTTTATTATTCTCTATTCCGATGGAATTACCGAAGCACATAATCAAGCAGGAGAAATGTTCAGCGAGGAACGTTTAAAAAACACTGTAAAAACTCTGGTAGGAAAAAGTGCAGAAGATGCTATGCACACATTAATGTTATCAGTAAAAAACTTCGTAAGTAATTGCCCTCAGTACGATGACATTACTTTACTGATTCTTAAAATAGTAGACTCATGAAACAGAATTTTACCAAACGTATTTTATTTTTTCTTTTTTTGGTAATTCCGATTCCCTTGATTCTGAATTTAATTGTTCTATCGGTATTTTCTTTTTCAGCAGCTAAAAACACTATTATTAATAATCTCCATACTCATGCCACTCATTTTAATCTTGAATTTGAGAAAAAATTATCCATTCATAAAATCTTTCTCAAAAGATTGGCTAACACTCTAGCATTGAAAGCCAATACAGCGGATGACTTCTACACTCAAGCATATCATGAAGTCCTCTCCATATCGGATTCAGACTTTTCCTTATGCCTAATTCCCCTAGTCAATGAAAATATCCAAGCGAAAAATCCCTTGGACCCTTTTATCCGTTATTTAAAAAAACATCCAGAAATCAAAAAGAAACTCAGCAGAAACACGGGAAAAGCTTGTATTCTTACAGTACCCTCAGAAACTCAACATCAGAATGATTACTATCTTGTCATTCCTGAAGATATCGAAGCATGGAACTCCCCTATGCAAGCAGGTCTGATTGTAGGTTTTTATCCTATGCATTTTTTTACAAAAGGATCTCTTCAAATCCCTCCATCTTCAAAACGAAGATATCTGTTTATTAAATAAATATGGAGAGGTTCTCTTCTCATCAAATCCTGAATTATCTTCAATGGTTTTTTCTCTGGACATTGCGCACTTTCCTAAAATCACACCAAAATTAGCAACAACTCCCATATCTATAAAAGAACCTCCTAAAATTCTCCGAGAGGGCAATCTTGTTAGCATGAAAATGAAACACACATCCTATTTAGGTATTCTCTTAAACCAAATACCTATTCAAGGGGTCTACTCACTTTCTATAGTTCCGAGTTCTTTATTAATTACTAAAACAATTAAACTACCTTTAAATGTTATTTTCTTTTACCTCCTAGCTTTCCTTGGCATGGGATGGATACTTAGAAAAATGAACAAGCGTCTAAATCATCCTATTCAAGAACTAGCAACATGTATGGAATCCGCTTGGAGAGGAAACCATAATATTCGCTATGAGTCTTGCCCCTATGCATATGAAATTAATGAACTCGGCAATATTTTTAACTGTACCTTACTCCTTTTACTCAACTCTAAGGAAAAAGCAGAAATAGAATATGTTTCAGGAAGTAAATTACAAAAAGAACTCACTATTTTGGATTCTTTACAACAAACATTACTTAGCCCTGATTTCCCTGAATTCCCTGAGATTTCTTTTTCGTCTCAACATCTAGGGAATCGATTATCGGGACATTTTTATGGATGGAAACATTCTCAGAATATCTTTTTAGGTGTATTAGGGACTGCAGGAGACATTGGTCTCCCCTCTTATCTTTATGCTCTATCGGCTCAAAGTTTATTCCTTACCTATGCAAACTTATTCCCCTCTTTAGAAAAAATTAGTGAAAAAACTTTAGTTTCTTTCAAACAAATAACTGAAGGGGACTCGACTATCTCTATGACATTTCTACGCTACTGTTCTACAGAAAATACTTTAGAATTAATTTCTTCTGGAGAAACACCACCTTTAGTTTTTTTAAAAAACGAAAATACCTTTTCACAACTTTCCACTCCACGTACGCAAAAAATACAATCCAAAGATATCCTTGTATGCATCACAGGGAATCCTAAACTTGCTGAATATCTCTTACATCTCCCAATTGAAGAGTTACTTAAAGATTCTTTATCACCTTTAAATTCAGATAACTTTATAGAAACTCTAAAAGAAATGTTAGATCAAACATCAATAGATGATAGCACTGTGAGTTTTTTCACCTTTAATTAATTCACTATTAACGCTAAGAATATAAAACAAATTAAAACATTAAATAATACACAAGAATCAGATAGAAAATACGACCGTATTGTATTTTAAGAATCGCTTGCTGACAGAAACCAAGAATTCATGCTAAGAAACGAGAAAAGCTTTAAATTCTTTCTTGTTCTTTATGTCACGTTTGGATTGTTTTGTTTTTGATTCTCTAGTTCATAAGCAAAGGCCTAATGAATTGGAGAAGATTTTCTGTGTTGAAGATGATGAATTATTCCGTGCTTATCAAACAACAGCTCTACAATCCCCTCTAGCAGCTAAAAACATTACACTAGCAAGAAATACAGCATGCTATATTCTCGCAGACAATGGAGAAATTGATATAGCTAAAGTTGTTCTCGCTATTGAACATCTTACATCCTGTCTATACCCTTTAGGTCCTCATCGACATAATGACATAAAACCCCGAGAGCACCTTTTAAAGATGCTTCAGGCAATCAAACAAGAATCTGAAATTAAAGAGAGAATAAAAAAACTTTTCGTTCCTTCCTATTCTACTATTCAAGATCTTATACGTCATACTCTAGCTCTCGACCCAGGGAGCATATTGACTCCAAACCACGTACGTCAAGCAGTGCTTACCTCTCTTTTCTGTTATTTACGTCAAGATGTGGGATCTTGTTTTGTTACGGCATTTGCTATACGTATCCATGAAGAATATCCTACTTTATTTATTAAAGATATCGATGACCTCCTGAGCTCAGGGAAAATTACACGAATTGTGGGCTCTAATGAAATCTCCGTCCCTATCAATCTCTCGGGATGCATAGGAGAGTTATTCAAACCCTTACGAATTTTAGATTTATACCCTGATCCTATAATGAAATTATCTTCATCCCCAGGTTTAAAACAGGCTTTCCTAGCAGCAGGGCTTGTGAAAACCCTAGATGAACCTCAAATCCGCATACAACAACTGCTTTCTCATGAATATTTGATGAACAAGTTGCAGTATATTGATGAAACCATAACTGCAAATGAAATTATCGAAAGCACGCTTTTACATTATTACCAAATCCCATCACATGCTTTACAATCTCTTCTATATCAAGAAGGTTTTTATAGTAAGCAAGGAACAACTTTATCTGGAGAACATCAAAACTTATCTCAAAATCAAAGAATTTATAGTTATCTAACTGCGTATAACAGAGCAAAAATAGCATTTATTCGTGATACACAAAACCCTTTATTAAAGTCCTGGGAATACACATTAGCTACTCTTGCAGACTCTAACAATACAACTATATTAAACCACATGCGTATCGCTTTAGGATGGGATGCTCAAGATCCTCAAAGTATAGCTTATGTGATTCAGAAATCTGTAGAACAAGAAGTACACAATGCACGTAAACTTATAGAAAAGTGCGAACAAACATATAATGAAGCCCGAGCTCAACTAGATTATATTGAAAACAGAATGAAAAATCCTCTAAATGCTGAGGATAACAAAATCCTTCTCATGGACCATATCCGTTTTCGCCAGGAATTAAACCAAGCTTTGCATGATTGGAATACAGCTCAAGAGAAGGCAAAGAAATTATTATCCCTACCAAATTTCATTTTATCATTTTATAGCAAAGTTTTGCCTCAATATTTTCGAAGTTCTTATGATGCCTTCATCCAGGAATTCTCCTACTATGATGACATTCCTGCAGGATTTCGGATTTTATTTACACACGGGAGAAGCCATCCCCATACATGGTCTCCTATCTATTCTTTAAAGGAATTTATTGCTTTTCTTTCGGAGTTCTTTTCTTCTACTGAAGGAGATATACTCAGTAAACATGGTGCATTAGGACTAGAAAAAGAAACCTCGACCCTCATCAACGAAATCATTTCTCATCTACATAAAAATATATTTCAAGAATCCGCCATTATACGCATACTCCAAGCATATAACGAACCCATACCTTCTTCTATTCTGAATAATTTAGATAAGGTTTCCCACACACCCTGGGTATATGTTTCTGGAGGAACTGTAGATACTTTAATTCAAGATTATTTCGAAAATACAGAGAAAGCTCTACAAATTCATAAACGTCCTGAAAATCCACACGAATTAGCAGCTTTTTTCTCAGATGCTTTAAAAGACCTTCCTTCCGTAATTAAAAATTATTTAGAAGATGGATCTCATAATCTTATTGCTTCTTCACCTACGCACGTATTTTCTATAACCGCGGGATCACCATTATTTCGCATGGCTTGGAATAATGACTGGTACAGTTATACTTGGTTACGTGATGTTTGGGTAAAACAACAACAAGATTTTTTAAAAAATACGATTCTATATGAACAGGAAATTTATACCTTCATTGATCGCTTTTGTTTAAAATATAGCCTACAAGATGTAGTGAAAGATTTTCATAATTTCTGCTCAGATCATTCGTTAACACTACCCGATCTTTATGACAAAGCATCAAGATTCTTGAAAGAAGTACTTCCACAATCTGTACTCACTTTGTATCAAAGACGATTAGCCCATAGGTTTGTTCAAGATATCCCTTATATTTCAGAACAACAAATTCCAGATGTCATTGAAAATATTTGTGGCTATTTGGGCATTTCATCTCGCATTACTTATGAAAAGTTTCGTAGTTTGATAGAACAATTTGTTCCGAAACTGTCCCTACTATCCTCAAAAGATACCCGTCATTTGCTCATGGGCTTACTCATGGAAAGTTATCAGCGAATCTATTTTGAAGAGGATCTATTTTTCAGACTTACAAGTGCTATGCGTCACCATCAACTATCTTATCCCGCTCCTTTACTTTTTGGTGATACCAATTGGGCTTATAGCTACTTTGGTTTTATTCTTCATCCTGGGACGCAAGAAATCGACCTCTGGAAATTTAATCACGCCGGGCTACAAGGATACCCTTTAGAAAATACTCATGAGCTATTTTCTGTTTCACAACCTTGGACGCTATACGCGAATCCTATTGATTATGGAATGCCGCCTCCTCCCGGATATCGTAGCCGCATGCCGAAAGGATTCTTCTAACGGCTATTTTTTCTTACGTTTAAAAAGCGTGCGAAATAACAGTTTTAATGAATATTTCGATACTTCCCTCCCCATAGCAGAAATACTTTCTGTTAAAGGTAACTTCTTAGGACACACACGAACACAATTATGTGCCTGACCACAGCCCTCAATGCCATGCTTACTCATAAGCACTCTTAATCGTTTATCTTTTTGTTGATCTCCAGGATATGTATGGAAATATCGTACCTGAGCAATAGCTGCTGGTCCCATAAATTTCTTACGTTTATTAACTTGTGGGCAAGCTTCTGTGCAACATCCACATGTCATACACATAGATAACGCATATAAAAGTTCTTGTTGTTCACGAGAAACTTTAACGCCAAAGGTTTCTCCTTGCGTTTCCGTGGCTACCCACCCATGAATTTGTTTTAAGTTTTCAAACATTCGGGTTCTATCAACTATAAGATCACGAATTAAAGGAAATTTAGTTAATGGTGCCAAAGTGATTTCTCGAGACTTCGTAGCCAAGATATATTCCTGTATTAATGCAGTACATGCTTGTCGTGGTACACCATTCACTAATAAAGCACACGATCCACAGACTTCCTCTAAACACCCTTGTTCCCAAACAACAGGATTCACAGTCTCACCAAGAACATTAACAGGACGTTTTTCAATTTCCATAAGAGCACTGATGATGTTCTCACCTGGATGTAGAGGAAGCTCAAAACTATCCCAATATTGCTTTCCTGGAGTTCCTCGATAAATTTTCAATATAAAAGTTTCAGGAAGATCCATAATACCTTACTTATATGGGTAAACAAATGTTCTTGGGAACATTCATAAGCGCAATATCTCCTGTTGAGGATTGCGTATAATCCCTCAGTGTGGGTTGTACATGCCGTGTATCTACAGGAACATAAGAAATTTCAGGTTCATCAAAAGAATATGAAGCTAATGTTGTCTTTAACCAATGTGTATCATCACGATTTGGGAATTCTTCTTTATAATGTGATCCCCTAAACTCATTACGTAAAAAAGCTCCTTTAGTAATTGCCAAAGCAAGTTCTATCATTGGTCTCATTTGACGCACAAAATGAAATGTTTTATTCGCAAATTTTGATGAGTCATGTACAGAAACTCTTTGCAACCGTTCTCGTAATAACTTTAATTGATCTAGAGTAGCTTGAAGATCTTTATTATTACGTTTTACTGTCACATTTCTCACCATGAGCTTGGCCATTTCCTCATGTAAAATGAAAATATTTTCTCCCCCACCTTGGGATAACAAACGCTTATTTTCTTCTTTTTCTTGTTGCAAAGCATCAGTAAAATCTCCTGATTGTGAAGAACATGAGCCAAATGCAGAAATAAATCGTGCTGCCTCATCTCCAGCCACTAATCCAGAAAATAAACATGAAAGTAATGAATTTGCTCCTAAACGATTTGCTCCATGATATTGAAAATCTGACTCCCCACAATTAAAACAACCGGGGATATTTGTCATCTGGCGAAATCGGCTATCACGATCGAGATCATCAGCGGCGGGCCAATCTACCCAAGCCCCACCCATAGAATAATGAACGGCAGGGAAAATTCTCATTGGTACATGATTGGGATCTTCTCCAGTAAATTTTCTGTAGATATCTAATACGACCTCAAGTTTATGTCGCCTTTCTGAAGATAAATGAGTAACATCTAAAAAGACCTCCATTCGCCCATCAATTCCTAATCCTGCTTCACACACTTGTAATATAGCGCGTGCTCCAACATCACGACTTACCAAGTTTCCATAAGCAGGATACATCTCTTCTAAGAAATACCAGGGTTCTCCTGTTTTTCCACAAGGGCGCTGAGAACCATCAGGGAAAGTAATTGTTTTTGAGGCATCTCCAGGAACCCAAATACGTCCCCCTTCACCTCGCACAGACTCAGATATTAATCTAAGCTTATCAATTCCTGGAATTGCTGTAGGATGAATCTGAATAAATTCAGGATTAGCGTATATCATTCCCTGCATAAATAATCGTCCATTTGCTGCTCCTGTACAAAATGTCGAGTTTGTTGACATTTTGAAAATCACTCCAGGCCCCCCGGTAGCAAAGATAATAGCATCTCCTTGCAGAGTTTCTAACCGATGATTAAACAAATTCATCAAAACAATGCCACAAGCCCGCCCAGCACCGTTAACTATTAAACGCATAAATTCATGATTTTCATATTTAAAAATCTTTCCTAGATGCTCACGACGACGTACTTGCTCATCCAAGGTATACATCAATTGTTGTCCTGTAGAAGCACCGCAAAATACTGTACGATGATATAGGGTACCTCCGAAACGACGTACATCTAAAGATCCTTGAGCAGTACGATTAAAAGGGCAGCCAAAACTATCCAACATACGAATAATTCTGGGTGCAGCTAAACACATTTCCAAAACTGGAGGCTGATCTGCGAGAAAATCTCCTCCTTTAATTGTGTCATAGGCATGAATATAGGGAGTATCTTCTTCTTCAGAATGCAGGTTTAACGCAGCGTTAATTCCCCCTTGAGCACAAACAGAGTGCGACCGTTTTACTTTCGTCAAGGATACTAAATGAACACAAATACCATGATCTGCTAACTTCATAGCAGCTGATAATCCTGCTAATCCTCCCCCTACTACAATGACATTACTCTGTCCCATATCCTATGCCATATTATATATATTCCAAATCATACTCACCCCCATAGCAATAATTACAACCATGGCACAATAACACAAATTACGTAACAATGTTTGTAAGCGCGAGGGAATGATGATTCCCCACCGAGAACTAAATGTCCATAATCCATTAAATCCATGAAATGCAGCAGCAATTACAAGTAATGTATAAAAAATTGCCATCCATAAAGATCCTAAAGCATTGCGAACTGTATATAGAAAAGCTGTACCTATACTTGGTGTAAGAAGGTAAGGATGTGTTGATAAACGAGAAACTTGGTCACCTTCAAAATCACTAATATCTAAACGCAAAGTATGGTGCTGAGGATCAGAAAAATTTACTGTAAACATTCCATGAGTCCCACGTACTATGACAGAATATCTTTCAGGATGAATCCTAACACCGTAATAAGTTTGCCCATGCAATTCTACATGAATGGGGTAACAAATAAAACGAAACTGTACAATGTGGAAAATCAATCCAAAAAGTAGGATCCATGCTGTTCTTCTTTGCCAAGTATAAGCAATATTCCTAGCATAGAATAACGCTGGCTTACTTCCTCGAGAAACTCCTGAATTAGGAGATGCTTGGAAAAGATACAGTATACCTATGACTGTGTGGCATAAAAAAGGTAATGCCAAACACACGATTTCTATTACTTTCAATCCGGGAAGACGATGAAAACTATTGACCAGACGGACAAAGCCTGAACCTTCTCGGAAATAAGAAGAAGCTAACATATTAGTAAAAATATGCTCGCAAAGAAACAAAGTGAATACTACTCCGGCCAAAGAATGTACGCAACGTAGTATAAAGCTCACGTAGTTCTGTCGAGACTTCTGAGTAATTTCACAATTGATTTCTCTACTATCGCTATCATTCATCGTAAGCTGTGACCCCAAAATCTCCTTACCAGAATCATAGAAGCTTACATAAAGGAAAGTAATTTTAAAAAATAATTAATTTCTAACACCTCGAAGGAAACGCAAAACATTTGCATAAGCAATATCTATTAGCTCCTTAACGCTCATATTATGAATCGCTGCAATAGTTTCCAAGGTATGTGTTATATAAGCAGGTTCATTTTTCTTACCCCGTAAAGGCGTAGGAGCAAGAAAAGGCGCATCTGTTTCTACAAGCAAATGATCAAGAGGAAGTTCAGCAACAAGATCGCGTAAATTCTGAGCATTTTTAAAAGTAACAATACCGCTAATAGACACGAACCACCCGCGAACAAGTAATTCTTTTGCTTCATCTAATGTCCCGGTAAAGCAATGTAACATTCCTGGGCAAGAACGAGCATCATGGTGATAATACTGATCTAATATGGAAAAAAAATCAGAAAAAGCAGCGCGACAATGAACAACAAGAGGTAGGGAACACTCTAACGCTAAGGATAAATACTGGCGGAGAACTTCTTTTTGTCTCTCTCGGGCATTTTCAGTATTTGCAAAAAAATAATCCAGCCCTACTTCGCCAATAGCAGAGAGTCTTCCCGTGTGGGCAACATCGCGAAAATAACGAAAATCCTCTTCTATAGCATTCTGAGCATCTTGCGGTGGAGTCCCTGCAACATGACAAAAGCGCATATGCGGGAATCTCTCAGCATAAATAAACGATGTATCAAGCTCCTCTTTCGTTGTTGTTACATTCACTACAAGGGAAATTCCCGAATCCCTGGCTCTAGCGATCACAGCATCTACATCTTCACAAAAAGCGGCGTCCGAAAGATGCACGTGTGCGTCAGCTAAACTCATAACTCTCTCCCTTACAGGAAACATAAAAATATACTATCCCGCACCTATTTGCAATATCTTCAAGAATTCGCACTTAGAAAAAAACTTTTCTCAATGAAAATATCTCAAGTTTTAGAGAACATGGGGTGGGACTTCATTTTGAAATACTCAGCGATTCGAAAGGAGTATGTTCTCGATAACAGTTTGTGTTATTTTCTCTGGCAATACAATAGGTTCCTCTTGATTCGGAGGATAATATACATAGGAAGGAACACTAGCTCGCCCTAATCGTGCAAGTTCTTCTGTGATTCCAGGATCCTGGCGTGTCCAGTCAGCTTCTAAAGTGATCACGCCGTGCTGTTTAAACATTTCCTGCACCGTATGAGCATATAACACATGTTTATTCATTTGGCATGTTAAGCACCACTTAGCAGTAAAGTTTACAAATACTGCATGGCCTTCCTTACGCAACTTTTCAAGTTTCGTTAAAGAAAATGACTGCCATGTTCCATCTTCTATAGTGGGATTGTGAATCTCCACAAAATAACGAGAGGCAACAAAACCTAAAGATAATGCCCCTAAAATACATCCGAAAAATAACGTTGAAGCTACTGTTCTAATTTTCCTAGGAGATACGGGAGTCCCCCACTTCCCTAGGATCCATGCTCCGAATCCAGACAACCATAAGCCCGATAATAAAACAATCAATGCTGTTGTACTTGTTTCTGAGCCAAAAATCCATGCCAACCACGTTACTGTTCCCAAAAGCATAAAACCTGTAAGCTGCTTGAATACACTCATCCAACTTCCTGGTTTAGGAAGCAAGACAAGCATTCTAGGGAAAATCGCAAATATGAGATAAGGCAAAGCCATCCCCAAACCAATAGCAGTAAATATAAGCAACTGACGAGTAAATGCTAAAGACATAACTAGCCCTAATACTGAACCTAAAAACGGTCCCGTACAAGGAGTTGTTACTAATGTAGCAAGAATACCATTACATAAAGAGCTTATAGCCCTATTTCTTAGACCACCAGTTTCCGCAGGTTGTAGTTTTCCTCCTAAATTTGTAAACATTGTCCCTACTTCAAATAAACCAAGAGAACTAAGAGCAAAAAGGAAAAAGATAATCATTAAGGTCGCTACAAACATTGGTTCTTGTAGTTGGAATCCCCAACCGATGTTATGCCCTAATGTTTTTAAAAGAAAAGCAACTCCGGCCAGTGCCCAAAAACATCCCACAACACCTAGAGTATAGCATAGGCCATTCTTAATGACTGAAGAACGTTGTTCTCCAGCAGATTTAATTAATCCGTATACTTTAAGAGTAATCAAAGGCAGCACGCAAGGCATAATATTTAAAAAGAGGCCTCCTAAAAATGCCATGACCAAAATAGTTGCAAAACCTAAGATTCCCGAACTTTGTGTTGTAGAATCTGCAGCAATATGACCACGAATAGTAAAAGATTCTAATTGCTGCCCCATTCGATCTGTGAGTAACAAGATGCCTTCTAATTCTTGATTTCCCTGAACAACACTATCTTTTGCCTTTACCTTGAGTTTCCACTGAGTCTGAACACCATCTTTTATAGCTTCTTCTTCGGAATAAGCAAAAATTCTATCTGCTTTTTCAGATATGAACCATGCCTTTTCAGCTTCACTAGAAACCGGAATATTAATGATGATCTTTCCATCGTGACTTTTCCTTAACACTACTTGCTGCCCTTCTTCAAAAACACGAGGACGCAACTGTAGGGTTTGAGCAAAATCTCTTGCATTATTCACGTTATCAGAGGAAATGATACTGTTGCTCTCGCCATAAGGTAGGGATAATTGTAGATCTGCTTTACCGGGAATACAGCTATCATTGCATGCCAACCATTCTACGTGTGCTTGTATTACTGCATTCTCTCCCTCTGCTGACTCAGGAGAACATATATCTGCAACAATAAACACGGTGCTGTCATAACCGAAATACGTTGTTCCCTCTTCCTCAAAAACCTGAGGCGCGGGCCAATGCTCCTCATTAACAACAAATCCTTCGGGTAGATTCCAATGAATCTTTAGAGGGCTTCCTACCTCACCGGGGTTTTTCCAATAAATATGACTACCCTCAGGTCCAGAAATACGTATTCCTACACTGAATTGCTTTCCTCGAGGAATATGAGAACCCGCAGCAATCAAGCTGGCTCCTCCTTCTTCTTGATTCCCTTTTTCTTGAGCGCGTAAAGTACTCATAGATATAGGCAATAAAAAGAATGCTGTTGCCAGGATAATTTGAAAATACTTTTTGATTTTATTCAAAATAACCCCATTTTATTTTTAAATCGGCATTTAATTATACTAAAAATATTTAATTTTATTTATTTTTTATAAACTTCTTCAGTAAAACCTTCTTGGCTCTATACTAGAATTTTGATAGGATCATCTTTTAGTCTACTCCCATAATGTGTAAAGAACTTTATCGTTTATGCTGCAAAGTGTTCATAACCCCATCATTCAGGCTTATCAGGAAGCTGATCTTTTTGGTAAGGGGATATTTTTTAGCCTACTGCTTCTTTCTTTATGTACTTGGACAGTACTACACCAAAAGCTTGCTATTCAAAAAAATTTTTAAAATCAGGAAAATCTCTTAAAGATTTCTTAATAAAAAATCGCCACGCCCCCCTATCTTTGGAAATTCATCCCGAGTTAAATCCTTTTGCCGACCTATACTTCACAATCAAACGAGGCACTCTAGAGCTGCTAGATAAAAACCGTCAGCAAGCCCCAGATCAAGGACCGGTACTATCTATTGAAGATATCCAATCTTTGGAAACTTTGTTGGGAGCTGTCATGCCAAAATATCGTGCTCTCATGTATGAAAATAACTTCATTCCCATAACAACGATAAGCCTAGCCCCTTTCTTAGGCCTTCTAGGAACTGTCTGGGGAATTTTATTAGCTTTTTCTCATATTAATTCAGGACAGGTAAGTAATACAGCCATGATGGAAGGATTGGCTACAGCCTTGGGCACAACAATTGTTGGATTATTTGTAGCCATCCCCTCCCTCATCGGGTTTAATTATCTCAAAGCTCATTCTTCTCGATTAATTCTAGAAATTGAACAAACAGCATATCTATTATTAAATTCCATAGAAGTAAAATATCGCCAAACAAAGCTATGAAGCGAACTATCATCGAAGATGTTGAAGAAGAATCTAATGTAAACCTCACACCACTTATTGATATTGTTTTTGTTATTTTAATGGCATTTATGATTACCATGCCTTTAATACGATTAGATTCAATCACCCTAGCTCCTGGAACAGAGAAACATGAAGCACTTGAAAAAGATGAAACATCAACAACTGTTATCAAGGTATTTGCCGACTGTACAATATCGTTAAATGATCAGATACTTTCTTTAAGAGAACTAAAAACACAACTCACACTTTTACATCAACAATACCCACAGAGAATTCCCTTACTCTTACAAGACGGAAATACTCCTTTTAAAGTATATCAAGAGGTAAAAGCAATTGTAGAGTCTGCGGGATTTCATGAACTTCACATAGCTTTAAAAAGCTAATTATGAATACGTTTTTTTCTCATTTTTTTCTTGCAGCTTTAATTCACGGAGCATGTATCGCTCTTTTAATTTATTCTCCTGGGAAAACAAAACACCTGAAATTACACCCTTTTAAAGAAAAATTAGTTTTTATTCATGAACCTCCAACCCCTGTACAATCTACCCAATCTACAGCTGCTCAAAAACACGAGACATCTATCCCTCAGTCTCCTCCTAAGAAACAAACCAAAAATTCCTCGGAGAACAAGCCGATTTCGACTCCACCCAAAGACAAAGAAAAACCTAAATGTCAATCTCAACAAACAGAAAGACTAGAAAACACCACTAAACAAGTTATTACTCAAAATAAACAACTCAAAACCATTGCAGATCTTACAAAAAAACTTTCTGATCATCTTGAGGATAGCTCATCGCATTTGAATCTAGCCTTACCGAAACATGATAAGATGCCCTTACCCATATCAGAAACACAAGAGGAAGAACTTTGCCAACTCCTTCGTGAATACATTGTCTTGCCTATTTCCGGAGAAATACGTCTTAAACTCATACTCACTCCACAAGGAAGAGTCTATGAATGTGTCATCCTATCACCAATCAGTGAAGCAGAAAAACAGTTTATTCTTACACGTATGAGCGAAATTCCTTTTACAAAATTTCTCGACAAATACAAAATCTCGAAAAATATCGTTTTTCATATTAAGCTTCTGAGTAATGAATCTTAACCAGAAGGAAAGTAGAAATGTTCCTCCGTGTTCTGATTAGTACGTTTCTTATTTTCGGATGGAGACCTTCATATGCAAGAGATTTAGAAGTCATCGTACGCTCAGAAGCCACTACATTTCCCCTGCATGTAGAACTCCACATTCGTTCTACAGATGCAAAGCAACAACAATATTTACATGCATTGAGTAATGTGTTTATTAATGATCTCGCCCTTGGAGATATCTTACAACCCTCATTTGTAAAACCAGGGGCAGCATCAACCTCTCTACGCATTGCTATAATTGATCACTATCCTGAGCTTATTTTCAGTTTAGCGAAAGCCAATCAGGAGTATCAACCTATCCACTCTATTATCCTTACAGAAGACACTCAGAAAAATCGTCAAAAAATCCATGAATCTGCTGACAAGCTACACTATGTACTAACAAATATTCCGGGAATTAGTTCAGGAAAAATTGTTTTTTCTTTATGTAAACCTACACAAGATCAAGAATTAAAACATGGAGAACTATGGACTGTAGACCACGACGGTGAAAATTTACGTCCTCTTACCCAGGAAAATTCTTTATCAATCACACCTCATTGGACAAATATAGGTGAAAATACTACGTATTTCTATGTATCTTATAAATTAGGTATTCCTAAGATCTTTCTAGGTTCTTTAGGGGAGTCTTCGGGAAGAAAAATTCTCAATTTACCAGGAAACCAATTTATGCCCGCTTTCTCTCCTAGAAAAAAGCTTCTTGCCTTTATCTCTGATAGTTGTGGTAACCCTGATCTATTTTTACAATCATTTTCCCTAGTTACAGGTGCTATGGGGAAACCACGCCGCATACTCAACGAGACTTATGGCACACAAGGAAATCCCTCATTTAGTCCTGATGGTTCTAAACTGGTTTTTGTTTCTAATAAAGATGGAAGACCTCGACTGTATACTCTCCAAATCGAACCTGAAATTCAAACACCAAAGCTTCTAACTAAAAAATATAGAAATAGCAGTTGCCCTGTATGGTCTCCGGATGGTACAAAAATAGCTTTTTGCTCTGTAATTAAGGGCGTCCGCCAAATTTGTATTTATGATCTCTCTACAGGAAGAGATTCTCAACTTACAACTACTCCTATAAACAAGGAAAGTCCTTCATGGGCTATGGATAGTCAACATCTCGTATATAGCGCAGGAAATGCAGAAGAGTCGGATATTTATTTATTAAGTCTAATCACTCAAAAAACCAAAAAAATTGTTATAGGACCAGGAGAAAAACGCTTCCCTTCTTGGGGAGCACCTAAAATAACTAAATAAAGAGAACTATATGAAAAAACAATATTTAAGCATGTTAACTTGCTGGTTATTGGCCCTTTTTTCCTTATCTTCATGCTCTTACCCATGCGGAGACTGGGATGTTGTTTGTTACAATTGCCAGAATACTAACAAGAAAAAACAACATGCGTGTGCATTTGTTCCTCTGTACTCGAACGATGAAATTAACCAAAACCTTGTAAATACCTATGATTCAAAAGAGGAACAATTATATAAAACTAGCAGCTCTGTAGCGTTTCGAAACATTACCTTTGCAACAGATAGTTATACTATTAAAGGTGAGGAGAACCTGGCTATTTTATCCAGTCTTGTTCGTCATATGCAAAAATCGCCAAAAGTAACTTTATATATTGAGGGACATACAGATGAACGTGGGGCAGCATCTTACAATCTTGCACTAGGGGCTCGCCGAGCTAATGCTGTGAAACAACATTTAATCAAACAAGGTATTGCTCCTGAACGACTATTCACGATTTCTTATGGGAAGGAACGCCCAATTAGTCTGTCTCATGATGAGCTTGCCTGGCAACAAAATCGTCGTACGGAATTTAAAGTCCATGCACGTTAATGTAAGTTATTTATTCCTAGGGTTATTTTGTGGATTACTAGGATCCATACCCGGATTTGCAGCAGGAAAAAATCCTGCTATGCAAACTCTTCTTGCTGAAATTGAAGACGCTTCTGCTAAATTACTGTGTCATGAATCGGAAATGCAAATTCTAGCAGAACGTTTAGATGAACAAGATTCTAAAATTCAACAACTAGAATCTATACAACCCGAAGGAATCTCGAAGAAAATCCAACAATTGGAAATAGAACAAAAAACATTAGCGAAAACTCTTAGTGTGTTAGCAGCATCAATAAAAGATATTCAAGCTACTTTGCAACAGAAACTTGAAATCATGCAAAAAGACTACAAAACGTTATCACAAGATATCCGTCTTTTACGGCGATCATTACTTGCGCTTGTCGATGGTTCTTCTGAGACGTATCCGGATTTTTCTGAAGCTATTCCTGCTCATATTCATGTAGTACAACCCGGAGAAAATCTAGGAAAGATAGCTACAAAATATAAAATATCTGTAGAAGAATTAAAAAAACTTAATAAATTATCTTCAGATATTATTTATGTTAATCAAAAGCTTTGCTTACCAAAGAATAAGAAATAATACGGTTCTTTCTTGCTCTCTCAGAATTATTCTCTCTGATAGATAATAAAAAATATCTTTTGTAGGATCAGAAATAAAAGCCAATATATCCACAATTCAATGAAATTCACAATTGCTTTATTTGGCGAAGCAGAAAAAGGAAGCTATGACGTTGCATACTTATGTCATAGTGCAGCAGATCTTTATGATCATTTAGGTAGTAGCCAAAAAATAACTAAATCAGGAATATCTCTTGCTATACAAGCCCTAATGTATAATTACGATGTGCTTTACTTTCGGGTAAGAGAAGAGGGCTATTGCGTAGACAGCTATTTCTTTGGCCTTCATTTTTTAAATACACAAACCACATTAAAAAATATTATTGCTATGGGACTTCCTGGTGTAGGAGATCAGTATCTTATAGAAGCATCTAAATCTTTATGCCAAAAATATAAAAGCCTTCTTTTGTTTTTTGAACAAGATTTCTATGATCTATTAACATTTAATAAACTATTTTAATCTATTGTCCCGAAATACTCTTTTAATCCCTCTTCATTAGGGGCCATAGCCTTTTGTCCTTGTTGCCAATTTGCTGGGCATACCAAACCATGATTTTCAAAGAAGATAAGTGCTTCTAATACGCGTAATTCTTCATCTATGGAGCGCCCGAGTGGCAAATCATTAATAACTAAGTGCCGAATAATCCCCTCCTTGTCAATTAGGAAACATCCTCGAAAAGATAAACCTGATACACTATCTAAAACACCATAGAGTCGAGAAAGCTCCCCACCAATATCAGAAATTAGAGGATAAGTAATTCCTTGAACACCGCCCAACTTTTTATTGGTATTCAACCAACGTTGATGAGTATCTAAATCATCCACAGAACAACCCAGAACTTCTGCATTTCGGCTTTGAAATTCCTGCAAAGCATCTTGAAAAGCATGAAGTTCTGTAGGACATACATAAGTAAAATCCTTAGGATAAAAGAAAAGAAGCACGTATCTCCCACGATAATCAGCTAACGAAATTGTTTTTACTTTGCCATCCACTACTGCGTGTGCAGTGAAATCCGGAGCAGGCTTACCAATTGACAATGATTCCATGATTATCCTAATTGTTTATGGGTTATCATAACTTTATAATCGCACCAGAGAGGACTTGAACCTCTGACCACCTGGTTCGTAGCCAGGTACTCTATCCACTGAGCTACTGGTGCATAGAAAATGCAATGATGAAAAGTTTAGTCAAGATACGTCAAATGATCAAGTCTTTCTCCCTATCTTCGAAAAAAATCACTTGAAATCAAAAAGATACTATACTTTTGATCTATTTTTCTTCATGAGGAGATTCATCTTCTACTTTCTCTGGAGAATCTGTAATAAATAATGAACTTGACAAAAGCGAACAAGCCATAGAAATGGAATATTTTAAAACAAATCTCATCACAGAAAAAGCATCAAATATGCCTGCAGAAATTACATTTTCTATCGTATGAGTGATCCCATTATAACCGAAAGAAGTATCAGGATGCTGTATTATAGTATCTAAAAGTTCTGTGGGGACCCTCCCACAATTAGTGATAATCGTTGTTAAAGGTGCTCTCATGGATTGTATAAGACATGTATATCCATGAGCAATTCCCGGCGATATTGTCTCAGGAATACGTATACGTTCAGCTGCTCGTATTAAAGCAATGCCACTTCCGGGAAGGTACCCTTCACGATAGGCTGCTTTTATTGCTTGTAAAGCATGAATCATCTGTATTTTTTTCTCTTTAAACTCGTTCTCTGTTACAGCCCCTAAGTAAATCCATGCTTTTTTCCCATGCAATTGAGATAAACGCTTTTCAACAACTTCTTCTGAAGGATGATATAAAGTTTGCTGACGTACATGAGTAATATGATCCGAAACAATAGTGTTATCTCCTGTCCCATGGAAAAAAGCTGTTGTTCTTTCGGTAATAAGAATTTTCCTCACCTTTCCTAAAACATTTACATCTGCGGTGTCTAAAGAAATTCCGGAAAAACTATCGATAAGAGTTGCTCCTGTAACAACAGCAATGTCTTCTAAAATATGCCTGGCATGTGCTCCTTGTTCTGGTATTTTTATAGCGCATACAGGAAAAGAACCCTTAAGTTTATTCACAATTAAAACAGATAGCAATTGAGGATCAATATCTACAGCAATAATGATTAAAGGAAATTTTTTCTCTTGAGCAACCTTCTCTAAAAAATGGATAAAATCTTGGTTTAAATATGAAAGAGTCTGGTTACATAAAAATACGTAGGCATCTTCATAAATCACCTCCATTGTTTCAGGATGTGTAACAAAATAAGAAGATAGATATCCCGAATGCAACCCTAAGTATGCACATGTATGTACAGTAGTTTGATGAGTAGGGCTTTCTTCTATACAATATTCTCCCTCTACTCCTATACTGGCAATAACATCAACAGCTAGTTGTCCCAATATAGCATCATTATTTGCTGCTGTGGTAGCCACAGCTAGGATATCCTGATCGGTCAAGATGGGTGTTGCAAGCTTTGTTAATTCTTCTAGGACACTATCTCCAGCAAGAACAATGCCCTGCTTTATTTCTAAAGGATCTAAACCACGAGCAATGCCTTGCAACCCTAAAGCAAATAAAGCTTCTGTTAAAATTATTGCCGTTGTTGATCCATCACCTACATGCGCATCTATTTGTAGAGCAACTTCTCGAGCAAGTTTTAAACCCATATTTTCAAACGCATCAGGCAACTGCAATTCTTTAGCTATTGAAGCACCGTATTTCGTAGTATAGGGCTGAGAATGTTCTTTTTTTATGATAACGTGAGCGCCTTGAGGGCCCAGAGTAGTCGACGCGGCATTAGCTAAAGCCCGTACACCACGATGTAATGCGTTTAATCCATCTAAATGATTTTTAAATACTCTAGACACAATACCTCTACAGGGACCAGAATACCCTGTAAAGCTACCTTATAAAAATAACAAAAATTCCTGTCAAACGCGTAAATGTTGTATTAGTTTTCACCGTACTCAGCGAGTAAAAACGGTTTACGAGCATCACGAAATTTTTTTCTTCCTTCTAAACATAATTGCTTTAATGGCCAAAGAATATACTTTTCATTGCTGCATATTTGTATAAATTTTTCCTCTCCTAGATAACGAGAAATGGCTTCAGAACGTTGGGGGAATCTATTTACAGACTTTAAAGCTATGCGCACTTGTTCAGGATATAGAGTTTTTAAAACACTTAAAATAGTACACTGTGTTTCCATGGGCAAAAATTGTTCCGGATTCTCTAGAAGAAGCAAAACTCCTGAACAATATTCCATTTTATACTTTCCAAAAAAAGGTTCGTAACAAAAAGGATAAAAAGAAATCCCAGATAATTGAGCTTCATTGAGTTTTTGAGCAACTAGCTTCCCGTCCATCCAAGGTGCACCAATAAGACGAAATGGCAAGGTATAACCTACGCCTATACTTGTTATAGATAACGCACCTATTACCCCTGTGGTAGCATAGAAAAATGTCGTTTCGGGATCTGGAATTTGAGGACTCGTTGGGATCCAACGCAATCCGGTCTGAGAAAAAGTCATCGAACGCCGCCATCCCTGCATAGGAACTATACGGACATCAGCTTGAGAAGCATATTTTGCTTTATATAATAAAGCAAGTTCCCCGGGAGTCATGCCATAACAATAAGGAATTTCCGGATTATTTTTTGAGTAAGCAGGTGGCATAGGTCCATCAATTATGTTCCCACCCATAGGATTAGGACGATCTAATACAATTAATGTTTTTTTATACTTTTCTGCTGCGCAAACGAGTTGCAATAACGTAAGAATAAACGTATAAGAACGCACTCCGATGTCTTGTACATCATAAACAAGAACATCACTACCCAAAACAGCATCTTCAGGAATATCTTTTAATCCATATAAGGATATTGTGCGTAACCCATGATCTTCTAAAACACATCCTGGAGTTCCTGCTGGTGATGTACCATAATAACCATGTTCTAAAGTGCAAAGAGCAAATAAAGAACACAAATCCTTGTGCTCTTGGAAAACAGTTAAGGCATCTTTTCCTTCACGATTAATTGCAGCATGGTGAGAGACCAATGTGATTGTTTTATGACGCAACCAGGACAAATACTCTTCTTCTTGGAAAATGCGATCCAAACCCACTAGAACCTGAGCAACCCCCCCATAAGGGAAAAACCAGATAAACAACAAACATACTCTGATAATCTTCATATTATCTCGCGTAATTACCAAAATTATATTCCTCTATAGGGAATGTACAGCTAGCAAAAAGCTTAGATATTGTGTTCAAGTTGTGTGGATGCAACTATTTCAATAATCGTGTATACTAAAAAAATTTATGCTGATTGAATTGTGTATATAATTTCATTGAAAAAAACTTGGTTTTCCTAGGAGAAATCCATGAAGATAATCATTGCCAGCTCACACGGTTATAAAATAAGAGAAACTAAGACTTTTTTAAAACAAATAGGAAATTTTGATATTTTTTCACTAACAGATTTCCCCAACTATCATACTCCTAAAGAAACAGGATCTTCTCCTGAAGAAAATGCCTTAGCTAAAGGTCTTCATGCTGCACAAGAACTACACTCATGGGTCATTGCAGATGACACTATGCTTACAGTCCCAGCTCTTCATGGACTTCCTGGAAAATTTTCTGCAACATTTGCTGGAGAAAATGCTACAGATAAAGACCACTGTAGACAACTTTTAAAACAAATGCAGCATTTGGAAAGTATTGTAGATCGTTCCGCTTACTTCGAATGTTGTATTGTTTTAGTATCCCCTGAAGGACAATTTTTTTAAAGCTCGAGGAATTTGCGAAGGATATATAGGCCACCAGGAAAAAGGTTCTTCAGGATTTGGTTATGATTCACTATTTCTAAAATATGATTACAAACAAACATTTGCTGAATTATCTGAAGAAGTAAAAAACCAAGTGTCACATAGAGCTAAGGCTTTGCAGAAACTTACACCTTACTTAGAAGATTTACTTAAATCTTCTTTAGTCTTTAGGAGTTAAAGTTTGCAATGAATGTTCTAGGCAACCTCGGATTTCTCGCATTTCTGTAAGCAAAGCTTCAGCTCGTAGAAAATCAGCTTCTAGTCGTGCTGCTGCTGGCATGCCTTCGCTTTTTTGAAGTTTTTGTGTGGCTGTGGGCATTTCTAAACTTACTGTTGACTTTGCTGTCAATTTATGAGTTTTACTAAAAGATACTGTTTGAATACCTTCGTTCATGGGAGCTTCCAGTTAATCATGGGCTTATTTAGCTTTTTAAGCAGGTAGTTAATTTTTGAAAAGTGTGAACACCCGAAAAAACCACGATGTGCAGATAAAGGAGAAGGATGAGGAGCAGCTAAAACAGCATGTTTATGAGAAGAATGAAATAATAGATCACATTTTTTCCTTGCTGCATTTCCCCATAAAACAAAAATAATATGAGAGCGATTTTCAATAAGTTTCTTAATAATGACATCCGTAAAACACTCCCATCCACGACCTGCATGAGAAAAAGGAGCTCCTGCTCGCACTGTTAATACAGTGTTTAACAATAAGACTCCTTGGTCTGCCCAAGCTTGCAAGCATCCCGTAGTATTTTTAATCCCTAAATCAGTATGTAGTTCGTGAAAAATATTGATAAGTGAAGGTGGGAGCCGGACTCCTGTAGGAACGCTAAAGCTGAGTCCATGAGCCTGTCCCTGACCAGGATAAGGATCTTGTCCAAGAATCACGACTCTCACCGAGTCAAACGGCGTGCTTTTCAAAGCATTAAAAATATTCTTTTTATCAGGATATATAGTAGTTTGAGAATATTCTAATAACAAAAACTCTCTAAGTTGATGCATGTAAGGTTGAAACCAAGTATCTTCAAGCTGTTCTTGCCAAGACACTGGAAGCTGGTTTATAGTAAATGCGTTTTGCATGAACTGCCCACGTTTTATTATTTGAAAATAACATATAGTATCTTCCCATAAGGATTTAGTTGCGATCCTAATCTTTATAGGAAAAAGCGAATAATCCCCGGATATCCTATGTTGACCTTAGAATTGAACCAGGCTCAAAGTGATGCTGTTACTTCACCTCTGAGTCCAATCCTTGTCTTAGCAGGAGCTGGAGCAGGGAAAACTCGTGTTGTTACCTATCGTATTCTTCACCTTATTAATGAAGGCATCTCCCCAAAAGAGATTCTTGCTGTTACCTTTACAAATAAAGCAGCCACAGAATTGAAAGAACGCATTGCGCACCTATGTCCAAAAATACAAGGCGAAGACTCTCCTATGGTATGTACTTTTCACAGCTTAGGAGTGTTTATCTTGCGTCGGTCTATCCATCTACTCAATAGAAACAACAATTTCATTATTTATGATCAAGCAGATGCGGATAAGTTACTCAAGCAGTGTTTACAAAAAATGAATATGAACAAAACATTGAGTAACCAAGCACAACATTTAATTTCTCAAGCAAAACATCGTTTGCTCTTACCAGAAGATTTAAATCCCGAAGACTATGTTAATCCTATCATACCTATTTACAAAGAATATCAACAACGTTTGCAAGAAGCTAATGCTGTTGATTTTGACGATCTTCTTTTTCTATCTGTAAAACTATTTCAAGATTGTCCAGAAGCAAGCAAAGAATATAGTGAATTATGGAAAGCTTTGCTTATTGATGAATATCAAGATACCAATCATGCACAATATGTAATGGCTCAAACAATAGCAAGAAAACATCAGAATATCTTTGCTGTAGGAGATCCTGATCAATCTATTTACTCTTGGCGCGGAGCAAATATTCATAATATTTTAAATTTTGAGAAAGATTATCCTCAAGCGCGTATTCTAAGACTAGAGGATAACTATCGTAGTTTTGGGAATATCTTGCATGCTGCAAATACACTTATTCAAAACAACACGTCGAGATTCAAAAAAGAACTTCGTAGTGTAAAAGGACCTGGAGAAAAAATTCGTGTCTTTTTTGGGAAAACAGATAGAGATGAAGCAGAATTTGTTGTTAATGAAATTTCCCGTTTGCATAGACAATCTCATATTCCTTTAAAGGATATTTGCATTTTCTATCGTACGAATAGCCAATCGCGTACTTTTGAAGACGCTTTACTACGTCGCCGTATTCCCTATGAAATTCTTGGGGGCATTTCTTTTTATAAACGTAAAGAAATTCAAGACATTCTTTCCTTCCTTAGAATGTTGGTTACACCATGCGATGTTATTGCTTTTGAAAGAACTATCAATTTGCCTAAACGAGGTCTCGGCCCCACAACAATATCTTCATTAATGGATTATGCTTTAAGTAATAATCTCCCCATATTAGAAGCATGTAGACTTGCTTTAGAAACTCAAAGTGTTAAGCTCTCTAAAAAACAGCACGAAGGTTTAAGACAATATTTATATATTTTTAAACTATTAGAAAATGCTCGGTTGACTCTCTCTCTAAGTGAGTTCGTCATTTCTACTATACGCATCACAGAATATCTTCATATTTTAAAGAAAGAAGATCCAGATACGTATGAGGATAGAAAAAGCAATCTTGATGAGCTAGCTTCAAAAACCTTTGAATGGGAGCAAAATCCTGATGCTTCTTTAGAAACCTTTCTGGATGACTTAGCTTTAAAAAGCTCTACTGAAGAAACAAAATTAACTACAGATCGTGTTAACTTGATGACAATCCATAATGGTAAAGGACTTGAATTCCGTATTGCCTTTATTGTGGGCCTAGAAGAAAAGCTTTTCCCTCACGCTAATTCAAATGAAACCTATGAAAATCTTGAAGAAGAACGTCGCTTATGTTACGTAGGAATTACTCGGGCTCAGGATCTTCTTTATCTAACTGCAGCACAAACACGTTTTCTTTGGAGCACAGTTCGTATAATGAAACCTAGCCGATTTCTAAAAGAAATTCCTAAAGAATGTTGGGTACAAGTACATTAAGTAAGTATGTTTCGTCCAGAACAAAAACTTTCTTTAAAATACCTACCCTCGCTACGTATGCAACAAGGGTTGCATATGTTGCAATTCCCTATTACGGAGCTATCTTCTTACTTGTTGCAACAAATTATTCATAACCCTTGTTTTGATCTTTCCTCTTTAGAGGAAGAGGAATGGTCTCCTTGTTTGTCTCTACCTTCCATAGAAGTATCGCAACCTGAATCTCTTCTATCCTATCTTTATACTCAAATACAACATACTTTCGATAATCCACAAGACGTTCGGATAGCTCAACACATTATAGGAAATCTATCTGAGCAAGGTTTATTGTCCATCCCTATTCAAGAACTGGCATTACAACTAGAAGTGCCAGTAGAAGAGATTGCCCAAATACAAATCAAAATCCAGCATTTTCATCCTCTAGGCATAGCTTCGTCATCCCTACAAGATTACTGGTTATTCCTTTTGAAACATTCCTCTCATACACTAGCCTATACTCTTATCAAGGACCACTACAATGCATTAAGGAATTGTGATTTCTCCTCTATAGCTAAAAAACTTCGCTGTTCTCCCAATCATCTTCTTAAATCCTTAAAAGATGCATTAACATCTATCCCTTGGTCTCCTGCTGCAGGTTATACCTCGCCTCGATCTTGTCCTCAGCCTTCTCTTCCTGATATTTATCTTAAATATGAAGTTGGCATTTGGGAGATTCACATTAACTCTCGAGGTCTGCCACCAATTAGAATTGACTCCCATGTTTTACATATTTACGAACAACTACCGGAACAAGAAAAAAAGAATCTAAAACACCAAATTCTTTCTGCAAAATGGTTGATCAAAAATTTAAAAAAACGAGAACAATTATTATTTGCTATTGTTGAGAAAATGCTTCCTTATCAAGAGAGTTTTCTTCTTGGGAAGTCTTCTGCTCCTCAAGCTCTTTCTGTAAAATTCCTAGCGGAAGAGCTACCTTATCACCAATCTACTTTATTCCGTGCTATAGAAAACAAAACTATTGCTACACCCAAAGGAATCTTCCCTTTAAAGTATTTATTTCCTCGACCTATTCATAATAGCACACAATCTAAAGAAACAATTTTACGCTGGATTCATCAGTGGATCTCATCGGAAACTTCTCCTCTATCTGATGCCGATATTAGCAAAAGAATCTCAGAACAAGGTATTCCTTGTGCCCGACGTACAGTAGCTAAATACCGCGCTCAATTGAATATCCTGCCTGCGCACAAACGCCATAGATATGTAAAGCGGTTTTACAGCAAAACTTAAGCAAAATAAGCAATATAGATCTGTTGCCAACGTACACTTTTTAATTTTTGTTCTCTGGCATATTTTTCAAGAACAGGAATGGGCTGTGTTGCAAACATACGAATTTCAGCATCAGTAAGTCTCAACAAAACCCATAAGGGAGGGATACCTAACATCTTACGAATTTTTTTCTTAGCACGATAGAAGTAACGCTGAACAATACATAGTCGTGTACCAAAATATACAGGAGCCGCAAGAAGACAGGCGAATCCTAATAAAGGAGCCCAGAAAGTAATTCCCAAACCTAAAAGAACAAAAAAGAATAAACAATAACTTTCCCCCGGGGAACGAAATAAAGGGCCTAGAAATCTCCTCCAAATAAAAGTAGATGTTTGGTAAGCTAAAACTTCTTCAAACATAGGCTCATAGAATTTCACGCGTGCAGCATGAACAGCTTCATGTGCGAGAATTTCTTCCTTAGAATATATACAAAACCATCGAACAGCCTTACGTAAATGCTTGCGAAGCTGTATCGTAACTCGATTATTTGCTATCCATGTGCATCCTGCTTCCCAAACATCCATGCCTTCATCCGAATAGATAACTTCTAGATGCGTGGGATTGATATCAAACATATCTTGAAGTCTAGAAGGAAACGGAGTGGGTTGCTCTGGAGCATTGTCAAAAATTTCCTCAACACGATACAAAAAAGGAGGCTTTAATTCTTCAGGACCTGCGATAATCCCTTGTTTATTCAAACTGAGCAAGTCATCATCTAAAGATTTAGGAGGAATTAAAAATTCTAACTTCTTCACATTTCAACCATTTTTTATCTAGATAAATCGTGCAATAAACTTAAAAATACTTGACGAAGTTTCTCTTTTATATAGGATTTCTAGGACTAATATTCCCTAATTATTACATTATTCCCTTGAAAAGAATCTACCTCTAAATAACCATAGGGCATACTAGGACTTACGAAATCTTTAATTTGAAAAATTGAATGGCGTGCTTTAAGTTATGTATTCATGACAAATCCTAGTAAAACAAGAGAATAATTTCTCTTTCTAGATTTGGGAAGTTCTCCTTTATTAATTTAAGAGAATTACTTCTAAAAATTCTTCTTTCCCGTTCTTGTAACGACGAAGTAAGTAATTTTGGTAGAAAACTTGCAATAAATAGCAATTGGCTGCATGAGAATTGTTTTAGGTAGGAACAAAAACAATAAAAAAGGAGAGGCGTTTTTTCTCCGAGCTCAAGCACGGAGTTCGCCATTGAGTTAATGAAAAAGTCCTTAATCATAGTGGAATCCCCAGCTAAAATTAAAACTTTACAAAAGCTCTTAGGAAAAGGTTTTGTTTTTGCTTCATCGTTAGGACATGTCGTTGATCTTCCTGCTAAAGAATTTGGTATCGACATAGATCATGATTTTGAACCTATTTATCGTGTTCTTCCTGAAAAACAAGAAGTGATTAACCATATTTGCAAGTTAGCAAAAAGTTGTGACGTTGTTTACTTATCTCCTGATCCTGATAGAGAAGGAGAAGCTATCGCTTGGCATATTGCTCAACAACTTCCTGAAAATATAAAAACACAACGAATTGCTTTTAATGCAATCACCAAAAGTGCTGTTACTGAAGCCTTAAAACATCCTAGACCTATTGATATGGCTTTAGTTAATGCTCAACAAGCACGGCGCTTATTAGACCGCATTGTAGGTTATAAAATTTCCCCTATCTTAAGCCGTAAACTTCAACAACGATCGGGAATATCTGCGGGACGCGTACAATCCGTAGCATTAAAACTTGTTGTGGACAGAGAAAAAGCCATAGAAGCTTTTATTCCTACTGAATACTGGAATATTCGTGTTCTTCTTCAAGATCCACAAACATCAAAAACCTTTTGGGCACATTTGTACTCTGCAGATGGGAAAAAATGGGAAAAAGAACTTCCTAAGGGAAAAACAACCGAAGACATTCTATTAATTAATTCTGAAACTACAGCACAACAGTATATTCAACAACTAGAAAACACTTCATACCGTGTGACACGTGTAGAAGCAAAAGAAAAACGTCGTCATGCATCTCCTCCATTTATCACATCCACATTACAACAAGAAGCAAGTCGACATTTTAGATTTTCTTCATCTAAAACCATGTCTATTGCTCAAACTTTATATGAAGGTGTAGAACTAGGTAATGAAGACGTAACAGGATTAATTACTTATATGCGTACTGATTCTACGCGTATTGATCCTGAAGCCTTATCAACAGTCCGAAACTATATTCAAACAACATTTGGTTCCGAATATCTACCTCAGTCCCCCAATCTCTTTGCTACAAAAAAAATGACTCAAGATGCTCATGAAGCCATTCGTCCTACAGATATCCGGTTATCTCCAGATAAGCTACAGGACAAACTATCTGATGAGCAATTTAAATTATATTCTTTGATCTGGAAACGCTTCATTGCCTCGCAAATGAATCCTGCGATTTATGATACTTTGACGTTAACGATTTCCACAAATGTGAGAATCGATTTACGTGCTTCAGGTTCTGTATTAAAGTTTCGCGGTTTTCTAGCTGTATATGAAGAAAAACATGATGATGATCCTGATCAGGAAGATAATCCCTCCCTCCCTCAATTACATGCACAAGATGTCCTAGAAAAAATTCAAGTTACTGCAGAGCAAGCTTTTACCAAGCCCCTCCCTAGATTTACGGAAGCCTCCTTAATTAAAGAGCTAGAAAAATCTGGTATAGGTCGTCCTTCAACCTATGCAACAATTATGAACAAAATTCAGAATCGCGAATATACAATTAAAGAAAATCAGCGCTTACATCCCACTGAATTAGGGAAAATTATTTCTCAATTTCTAGAAACAAATTTTCCTAGAATTATGGATATTGGTTTCACTGCATTCATGGAAGATGAATTAGAACTGATTGCTGATAATAAAAAATCGTGGAAATTGCTTCTCAAAGAGTTTTGGGATCAATTTCTTCCCGTGGTTACAAAAGTAGAAAAAGAAGCGGTTATCCCACGTATCATCACTGATACTCCCTGCTCAGCATGTCATAAAGGAAAACTTGTAAAAATCTGGTCTAAAAACCGCTACTTTTATGGGTGTTCAGAATATCCAGAGTGTGATTTTAAAACATCAGAAGAAGAGCTTACCTTTAACAAAGACGATTATGCTAAAGAAACAGCATGGGATAGTCCCTGTCCTTTATGCGGAGGACCTATGAAAATCCGTCATGGGCGCTTCGGTACTTTTTTAGGATGTTTAAACTATCCTAAATGTCGTGGCACAATTACCCTACATAAAAAAGGAGAGGAAGTCAAAGAAGAAGAAACACCTCATTGTCCTGCTATTGGATGTTCGGGGAAAATCCTAAAGAAACGCTCTCGATATAATAAAACATTTTATTCTTGTTCGGAGTATCCTGACTGTAGTGTTATTGGCAATTCTATAGATGCAGTAATCAATAAATATACTGGAACAGAGAAAACTCCTTACAAAAAGAAAAGCACTAAAAAGAAAGCAACTGAGAAAAATAATAAAACCAAAAATGCCTCGTTAAAGAAAAAAGCTTCTTCAAGTAAGGGCGCATTACTCATGCCCTCTCCAGAACTATCACAAATCCTTGGTAAAGAACCTATAACACGCGGAGAAGCAATTAAAAAGGTTTGGGAATATATTAAGGACTCCCAACTTCAAGATCCTACAAACAAAAAAAGATTAATTCCTGACGATAAATTTCAAAAGATTATTGGCACAGATCCTATCGATATGTTCCAACTACCGAAATTGTTAAATCAACATTTATCTAAAATCGATGGCGAGTCCCCATATCCCTCGTCCGATTCTTCATAAGAATCAATAAGCTGATATACTTCTTTTGAGGTTGTAGCTCGAGATAGTGCGGAACGAAGTAAACGTACATTAAAAGCGCATTTTAAGTAATGCCCACATAGTTTACGTGTTTCTACAAGCAGTTTTTCTTCACTTTGATAATACTCTTCCACCCATCGTAAATGCTGTACAAAGGCATGCTTTCTTTGGTGAAAAGAAATTTTTTGATAAGTGCCTGTATTCAGATAATCCTGTACTTGTTGAGCTATCCAAGGAGAACCCATGGTACCTCGAGCAATAAGAATACCATCGCAATTCGTGGTTTCTAACATAAGCTTAGCTGATTCTGGAGAAAACACATCACCATTCCCAAATACGGGAAACTCCGGGCCTGCAGCAATTTTTGCCCGTTTTATATAACTCCAATTACTTGCACCAACATAACCCTGAGCACGTGTTCTTCCATGTACAAAAACAGCACTAGCACCTGACTCTTTAATAATACGCACAGTCTCTTCGACATTAATATTATGTTCATCCCACCCTGAACGTATTTTTACAGTAACGGGAATAGCTACGGATTCAACAATTTTTTCTATTATTCTTCCTATAAGCTCGGGAGTCTTTAATAAACCGGATCCACTACCATCTTTGGTAATCCTATCTGTAGGGCAACCACAATTCAAATCGATGATATCAAAACCTAAATTTTCTAATACTTTAGCAGCTTCTCCCGCCATCTGAGGACAACTACCACATAATTGCCCTCCTATAGGCCGCATAGCTTCAGAATATGTTAATAACTTTAGTGTTCTCGCGGGGGAATAATGTAGACCTTCGACTTTGACCATTTCACAAAACATCAATGCGGGACTATATATAGATGACATCCTCCTATAGGGATAATCCGAAAATCCTGCTAAAGGTGCGTAAACTATAGGGGAACGAAGACGAAGATTTTTTATATATATTGAAGAAGCCATGAAGCATGAAAAATATGAATAACAATAAACCGTAGGGCTCGTATTACAATAAAAGGAACGGCTTCCAAACAAAGAAGAGCAATCAAAGGACTGATATCAATAAAACCGATCCGAGGAATAAATTTTCTAAATAATGCTAAATAAGGATCTACCAGCTTTAAAATATACCGATACCACAAGGCATTACGAGACTCAGGAATCCAAGAAGCTAAAATATACACTAAAATAAAAAACTATAAACATTAATAGCGGTTCTCAAAAAATAAGATACCATTTCTTTTCCCTTTATAAACAATTAATATGTGTTTTTCTTGAAAAACAGCCTTTTATTCTTTAAAATGATTATCTTTATTTTAAACATGTTGCGCTATGAACTTTAAACTACCCATATACCGCATTGGGGTAACCCAGGATATAAATAATACAATTAAAATAGCAATCTTACAGAAAACATGTAAAGAATGGATAGTTGCCTATTGCGCACATATTGGTGAAAACAATACGGAGCTCCTTCCTAAAAAATATCGCGAAGCTCTCTGTATTTTTTCTCTAAAAGGCAGTGATAGCTTAATCAAAAGCTCCTTGTCTTCTTTAAAGAATAAAAGAAATATTTTAAAAACTACTTTAACAGACTTAGAAACTCATGCCATTTTCCCTTGGGAATCCCTAGTCATCTCTCCTCACATAGGGAAAAAAGATGCCTGTAAGACAACACCTATTACACTATGGATCACACAAAAAGATACCATAGAACGAAAAGTGAGCCTTCTACACCAATCCCAGGTTTTTCCTGATACAATATCCTGTCAACCTGCAGATATTTTCTTCTTAGCTCAACAAACACCGTTAAAAGCTTTACCCGCTTATTTTCTAATTTATACCGGCTCTTTGGAAACTACCTGCCTATTTGTCAAAAATGAATCCGTACTAGTCTCTCGCTCCTTCCACAACTCTTCTCCAGAGTATCATGAAAATATTGTAACAACCCTAAACTATATCAAAGATACCTACCCTACAATACCTCTATCTGTCATTCATGTGATGGGGTTGTCACCTGAACTTAAAAAATCATTAGAACAAAAAATTAATTTACCGTTAGTTCCCTGCCAAATAACAACCTTAAATGTAGACGAAGACACCTGGTTAAACTATGGCGACGCAATTATCTCAGCCTACCACGGGACATCTAGAAAGATTGTTGCATTTCCCTATAACCCTATGTTTAACTCCACTGCCTCACAAAAGTTCTGGCTAAAACGCACAACACGACTTATTAGCAAATTCGCCTTGATATCCACTCTGATCGTGGGCACGGATTCTATGCTCAAACTTTCTTCTCTCTCTCATCGTGTTCGAGATAATTTTGCATTAGTATGTCCTGAAAGTAAAAAAATACCTTCCTCCCTACGGACTATCAAGACTGCCCTATTCTCCGCACTATCATCTTATAATACACATAAAGAGTATGCCTACTTACCTACAATACCTACAAGTAAAGAAACCATGCAATTTCTCTCGGCGATATCTGAACCTACTCCCTCAATTAAACTATCTTATTTCTGTTATTCCCTCATTTCATTTCCTTCCAAACAAACGCCAAATGTTCCTTACGAAGCAACTGTATCTATTAAAGGAGAGGGAAATTCCGAAGAAATATCACAATTTCTTCAACGGATTTACCAGCACCCCAAACTTTCTAAAATTACTAAAACCCAGTGTGGGCAAACTTTTGAATTACAATTTAATATAGCTTCCGAGGAAATCCTATGAAAAAGTGGTTAGTCATCTGTTATGCTATTGCCATAAGCTGTTTGGGTTGTCTTCCTGTCATCGGTATTGTGTATCACAATGTTTGCACAACAAAACAATGGGAAGACTTAAATATGCACATTCTTGCCCTCAAAATCATGCAAGAGCGAACAAATGACATACGAAAAACCAATACTCAGCTAAAACAACAACACAAAAATATCCAGCCTCATGAACTATTACAGGCAAGTAAACGTATCGAACTACTAAATAAAGAACAGACACGTTTGAAATCCCTCAATAAAAATTCTTTAATTGCTCAAAGTAAAGAAGTATGGGCTCGTGAACAAATGTTTCTCTCGTCTAAAAATCATGTCACCTGGTCAGTCACACAAATAGCTGATGATCTTGTATCCCTACGCCTAGACCATCCTATAGAAGCTGACTGCTGTGATCTCGAAAAAATCTTCTATCTTTTAGATCCCACAAACCCCAATGCTCCCGTAGCTTTCTTCACACATTGGGAAATGGTGAAATCGACCACTCCCTTAAATAATCAAGTCTGGTCAGTAAATGCAGAGGCTATAAGTCGATGGCTATAAAAACATATATTTATCATCTCATTCTATGTTTTCTATGTGCTTTTCCTCTACATTCCGCGGGTACATATGAAAAACTCACACTCATAGGAATTAATATTATCGACAGAAATGGTCTATCCGAAACCATTGGTTCCAAAGAAAAACTCAAGAAATACTCCCAAATTGATTTTCTCTCCCCCCAACCTTATCAAAAAGTCATGCGAATGTATAAAAATACCAAGGGAGAGCATGTGTCCTGTCTAACCACGTACCATAACAATGGACAGATCAAACAGTATCTAGAATGTGTAAACAACCGTGCTTGTGGACGTTATCGCGAATGGCACTCTAATGGGAAAATCCGCATTCAAGCAGAGGTCATTGGAGGCATTGCAGATCTTCACCCCTCAGCGGAATTGGGATGGTTATTTCATGGAACAACTCTAGCCCACAATGACGAAGGCATATTAGAAGCTGCTATCAACTATGATAAAGGATCATTACAAGGAGTCTCCTACTATTATCACCCTAACGGACAAATATGGAAAGAATGCTCCTATCATAAAGGACAGGCTCATGGTGATTTCTTAACTTACACATGTGAAGGATATTTATTAAAAAAACAAACTTACCAGAACGGTGAAAAACACGGTATTTCCATACGCTATGAAGAACAATCTGGGACTATCCTTTGCCAAGAAGAATATGACAAAGGTTTACTCGTCCATGGGTATTATCTTGATCCTCAAACTTATCAACCGTTTTCTGAAATCATTCACGGCCAAGGACTACAAGCCTTATATGGGAAACATGCAATTATAGAAACACGGGTATTTGCACAAGGAAAACCTTGTGGAAAGGTTACTCTCTGGGATTCTTCAGGGAAAATTATCATACAGACATATACATCAATAGATGGGACGAAACACGGTGAAGAAGTATTTTTCTATGCTGACTCTGGGAAACCTAAACTTTTATTAACATGGAATCATGGTATTCTACAAGGTCCTGTCAAAACATGGTTCCCAAATGGAAATCTAGAAAGTTGTAAAGAATTAATAAACACCAAAAAATCGGGTTTATTAACCCTGTACTACCCTGAGGGACAAATTATGGCTACCGAAGAATATGATAACGAATTGCTGATTAAAGGAGAGTACTTCCGATCCGGAGATCGTCATCCCTATTCTAAAGTAGAAAAAGGATGCGGCACTGCTACATTCTTCACACCATCAGGCACAATTATAAAAAAAATCCCCTATCAAGATGGGAAACCTTCTCTTTATTACTAAGCCATTACCAATTCAGAACCATATTTCTTTATGTATGGTTCTTTCTGGCTTAACGCTAAAAACAATTCTTTCACTCAAAAAGATCTCTCTCTTATTTTCGACTTGTTTTAAAAATAATCCGTGAATTGTCAAGAACACTATCTCTATGTATGATGACAGTGTCATAATCAAGGCAACTGACTTTCTTATGAAGATCCATAACACTGTAACATCGATAACCACATTATATGTCTTCATAACTATGACTTTCTATCTTGACTGGTGGGGAAAATTGGTTTATCCATACAAATCAATAAACTATCCCAACTACCTCAAAAATAATCACTCAAACAATTTAGTAGGAAATCATAAGAATCAATCTAACTTCCCCTTTTAAAATCACTTCAATTGTGGGAAAAAGCAGAGTGGAAACAAGGAGCACCTAAAATGAATTTACCAGATCGGAAAAAAGCACTAGAAGCAGCTATTGCTTACATTGAAAAGCAATTTGGTTCTGGATCCATCATGAGTTTGGGGAAACACTTGGCCTCTCATGAAATTTCAACAATTAAAACAGGGGCTTTATCCTTAGATTTGGCATTAGGCATTGGAGGAGTTCCTAAAGGACGGATCGTAGAAATTTTTGGCCCTGAATCTTCAGGAAAAACAACGTTGGCCACACACATTGTTGCTAATGCCCAAAAAATGGGTGGTGTTGCTGCTTATATTGATGCTGAACATGCCCTTGATCCAAGCTATGCCTCCCTTATAGGAGCTAATATCAATGATTTAATGATTTCTCAACCTGACTGTGGTGAAGATGCTTTAAGTATCGCTGAATTATTAGCACGATCAGGAGCTGTCGATGTTATTGTCATTGATTCCGTTGCTGCCTTAGTCCCCAAAAGCGAACTCGAAGGAGATATTGGAGATATGCATGTAGGTTTGCAGGCACGCATGATGTCTCAAGCTTTAAGAAAACTTACTGCAACTTTAGCACGCAGTCAAACTTGCGCCATATTTATCAATCAAATTCGTGAAAAAATAGGTGTAAGCTTTGGTAATCCAGAAACAACAACAGGAGGACGTGCATTAAAATTCTATTCCTCCATTCGCATTGATATTCGCCGTATAGGTGCAATAAAAGGTAATGAAAACTTTGATCTAGGAAATCGTATCAAAGTTAAAGTTGCCAAAAATAAACTCGCTCCTCCATTTAGAACAGCTGAATTTGATATCCTATTCAATGAAGGTATTTCTTCGGCCGGATGCATTTTAGATCTTGCTGTCGAACACAACATCATTGAGAAAAAAGGTTCCTGGTTTAATTACCAAGATCGTAAATTAGGACAAGGCAGAGAAGCTGTACGAGAAGAACTAAAGAAAAATAAAAAACTCTTTGATGAGTTAGAGAAACGTATTTTAGAAATAACTTCTGTTCCCAAATCATTAATTATTGAAGAAAATAAAGAAACCCCACTAGCAACCATTGTTTCTTAGAAATTATCTCTCCACGATACATAGATATCAGTATCGTGGGGATTTCATTTCTATACACAATGAGATTAAATGTTAACATGTTCCCATATGAGTAGATTGCCAAGCTATAGAACGCAATATAGGACCATAAATATCCTCGGTTTCATCTATACCTAAAGCTGCTATATCCTCTTGTCGAGTAGGGAAAGAATGGAAGGAAACTTTAGGAGCATTTTCAATAATCGCTAAGGGTGTGTGTTCATCGCCTTCACCCATGCAAAGAACAGCAGACGCAGATAATGCATCGACAAGATTTATAGCTGTCATCTGTAAAGGACGGCCAAAACAATCTCTTTTCCCTAAATAACTATACAAAGGAGAAAAACCATACCAACATAGTCCCAAACCTAACACACCACGACGCATGGGTGTCGTATGGCTATCAACAACAATGACTCCTAAATCTTTTACTGAATATATTTTCTTGAGCCACTCTCCCACAACATTAGTAGAAGTTAATAAATCTCGAGGATATAAAACATAATAACCTAATGCATTGGATTCATCAATACCAGCAGAAGGAATCAAAATTCCTTGTTTTTTAGTTAAATACAGACCAGGCATAGAATAAACATATGCATCTGCTTCATGCTTTACCAAGGTATCTTTCGCTATTGTATGAGTATCAAGAACAGCTCCTTCGCATAAACTTATGATCTTGGAGGATATAACAATAATAGACTTCTCTTTTAACTTTGGAAGCGATTCTTCCAAAATCGCATACAAATCATCGTATAGAAAAATCGTCCGCGTAACAATAGGAGTAATTTTCATAATAGCAAAATTTTAAATCTCGTGTCTGATGAAGCACTGTTTGTTTCCAACCTTCTAATAAAGATAAAGGAAATATAATCTCTCCATCATAACACTGTCGAATATGCGTGAGAAAACATCCCCTAATTTTGTAATTCTCCAAAAATAAAGAAAAGATTTCGCCTCCTCCTATCACAAAAATGGGAGAGGGAAGTGTTAAAATATCAAATTCTTCCAAAGAAGAAACCCAAATAAGATGTGAGGAGTTAACACAAGTATGTCGTGTAAAGACTATCACCTTACGATGAACACAATGATGCTTCGGCAACCCCTCCCATGTTTTTCTTCCCATAACAATAGGATACTTCCCAATAACATGAGAAAAAAAACGCAAATCCTCAGGATAATCCCATGGCAGTCGGTTTCCTTTCCCAATGGTTCCTCGAGGATCACAAGCAGCTATACCTAAAATAATTTTCATACAGATTGTCCGCACCATGCAGATGCAGATAGCGCCCTCTGATTATGCGCAACATCATGTACTCGTAAATAATCTACCCGCTGCTGTTGTAATAAAATAGAAATAGCCGCCGTTTCCCAATCACGATCTTTGGGGTCATACTTCCCTAATAAGGAAAAACAAGACTTCCTTGAATGCCCCACTAACAAAGGACAACCTAACTCGCGAAACATCTGCATTTTTTGCAGTATGTACATAGCTTGTATAGATGTTGTCCCAAAACCTATTCCAGGATCAAAAATAATTTGAGAACAATCTAATCCCAAATGATCACAAAATTCTATTTTTCTCCTTCCCCAATCTAATAACTGATCCACAGGAGAAGAAGTAAAATCTAACGTAGCTTCTGGACATGGAGGTAAAGAACAGGAGTGGTTCACTACTAAACATGTTCCTAATTCTTTAGCAACCTCGATCATTTTTTCAGACCCGCCAGATACATCATTAATCCAATGAATAGGATAGATATTGCAAGCTCTGATAGCAATTTCAGGATAAAACGTATCTATAGAAATATAGGGATATTGCGCACATCCAGACCAACGACAAGATAATAATTGTAAAACAGGCTCCAGGCGCTTCCACTCTTCTTCTACAGAAAGAAACTGCTTGACCTTAGGATTTGTTGATTGTGCACCAAAATCTATAATACTAGCTCCCTGAGAAAATAACTTTTCAGCATGTTCCACAGCTTTATTCGGATCTAAGTATTCCCCTCCATCTGACATAGAGTTGTCCGTAACATTCACAATGCCCATACAAAATGTTGTAGGAGAAAATGCATTCAAAATCATCTCCCTAGGACATGGACAGAGATGAGCAATTTCTCCGAATGTCTTCAAATGATACGGTGAGTTTGGTTGATATAATTGACGATCCGGACAAAGTGCTGCAATAAGAGAAATCAAAAATGGCCTTTTCAAAAGCCCAGAATGAGGAATAGTGAGATCTTTGTCTTGATAATCACCATCTCCATACAACAAAATATCAATATCTAGAGTACGAGGTGACCAA
Source organism: Chlamydia avium 10DC88 (assembly GCF_000583875.1). Classification (NCBI taxonomy): domain Bacteria; kingdom Pseudomonadati; phylum Chlamydiota; class Chlamydiia; order Chlamydiales; family Chlamydiaceae; genus Chlamydia; species Chlamydia avium. The sequence continues at coordinate 855,555 of NZ_CP006571.1, forward strand.
GCAGGAGCATGAAGATCTCTACCCAAAAGATTTTCTATATTTTTTAATTTTTTTAATAACTCTGAAGGAGATAAAGAAGTTTTCCCTATAATTACGGAATTAAAAAAAGGCAAATCCCAAGTTTCTGGAGAATTAGGAAGTAATAAAGCCTTGGTTTCTAAAATTACTGAACTCTGTAAATCTTGAATACCTAATTCTTTGAGATTTAAATATGCTTTACGGAAATTATCAAAACGATTCCCTAAATTAGAACCTAAAGATAAACAAACAAAACGTGGAGATGTCATATCGCAAACTGTTTACTTATTTTAAAACAAATAGGCTTCAGCACATTAGGAACAGGAGGACGTTCTTTATAAACTTCAAGATCTATCCGAGATACCTGGTTAGATAATTCCTCTTCTAAAGACTGCATAATCAACGTAGATAAATGTTCAATTAGCGTACATGGATAGGAATCAACTACTTCCTCTATTAAAGAAGTTAACCTAACATAACATGTAGCATCATTGAGATCATCAGAAACACAAGCAATGGGTTCCTCTCTAAAAGAAATAATAAGAGAGATTAAAATAGGTTGTTTAAAATGACGTTCCTCAGGCGAACACCCTAAACGCACCCATAATCGAAAATCAGATATTATCAATTGATAAGACGCTGTAGTAGCACTTAATTGAGAAAAACTCACTCCTATCCCTTACTATTTTTCGTTTTATGTGAACCCGTTTTTTCCTCTTCCAAAAGATCAAGAAACGCACGTAATTGCTTAGAACGAATTGGGTGTCGCATTTTTCTCAATGCTTTGGCCTCAATTTGTCGAATACGCTCACGAGTTACATTAAAAGCAGAGCCCACTTCTTCCAACGTCTTCGGTTTACCATCTAAAAGACCAAAACGATGGATCAACACAAAACGCTCACGATCCGTGAGTGTTTTCAATACCTCTTTCATTTTGTCTTTAAGCATGGAATACCCAGTAGCCTCTGCCGGAGATTCGACTCCAGTATCTTCTAAAAAATCTCCAAAAGAACTTTCTCCACCCTCTCCTACTTCTGCTTGTAGAGAAATAGGATGTTGAGAGATTTTATAAATTTCTCTCACCCGATCAGGAGTTAAACCTAGTTCTTCGGCCAATTCTTCTGGAGTAGGCTCTTTGCCAGTCTCCATCATTAATTTCTTGGCTCCCCTAAGAACCTTATTAATTGTTTCTATCATGTGTACAGGAATACGAATAGTACGCGCCTGATCAGCAATAGCACGAGTAACCGCTTGACGAATCCACCAAGTAGCGTAAGTAGAAAACTTGTATCCTCTACGGTATTCAAACTTTTCTACCGCTTTCATTAACCCCATATTCCCTTCTTGAATCAAATCTAAGAAAGATAAGCCTCGGTTGGTATACTTCTTAGCTATAGAAATAACAAGTCGAAGATTCGACTCTACCATTTCTTTTTTTGCTTCTTGACTCTTGTCCATCCAGCGCTGCAACATACGAACATCTTTTTTAAACTCCTCTAGAGTTCTTCCCGCAGCTACTTCACGTTTATGTAAACGTCGTTTAGCTGCGTCCAACTTTGCCGCAGCAAATTTATTCCTCTCTGCACGAATTTTTAAATCATTTATTTGTTGTTCCAACTGTAAAAAAGAATCATATGCTTTAAAAACAACTTCACCGAAATCTTCAGTCACGTTATGACGACAATGGAAACAACGTAAATATGCTTGTGTACGAATACGACACTTTTCTAAATCATCATTTAATTTAGATACTTCTTGCTTAGATAAATTATTTTGTTTCAATGCCAAAAGTAATGCTTCTAAATAAGCATCTTCTTCTTTAAGTAAAGTAATTAATTTAGGAAGTAATTTTAAAAAATGTGCCTTATCCTCAACTTCCTTCTCAGAAATAATTTTATCAAAACGCTCTTTCCCATTAATGAGGTATTGAGCGATAGAAATAGCCTCTTTTGTAGAATAACGGAAACGTAAAATGATACGCTCGATTTGTATCTGAGCCTTTTCAATTCTTTTAGAAATTTCGACTTCTTCTTCCCGAGTTAATAGAGGAACTGTCCCCATTTCTTTTAAATACATGCGGACAGGATCGTCAGGAGTTCCCTCCGTACGTTTTGCTAAACCTTCAAGCTCTTTAGCCTCTTTCTTCCTCTCTCTTTGTCTTTCAACATCTGCTTGGTTCAGGACCTGAATGTCCATCCCTGTAAGAAAAATAAGAACCTGATCAATTTGCTCAGGTGTATCAAAAGACATGGGAAGAATTTCATTGATCTCTTCATACGTAATAAAGCCCTGATCCTTAGCAAGAGTAACCAACTCTTCTAATTTTCTCTGAGCTTCTTCGTGCGCTGCATCTACAGCTTGACCATTTTGTGTATTCATGAGCTAATTATTGGGTTGCAATATAGACCCCTAACCTTTAGGCAATAGTGTAGCCAAAGAAAGATAGGAAATCTAGGGATTTTCTTCGATTTACCCCTGTACAACATCTCTATGTACAGGATGTAGGACTCCTAAAACATGATTGTGAAGAGGGCCTTTATTTAAAACAGTTAAACAATAATAAAAAGGAGTATGACCACGACTTTTTGTTTTAATAACTAACTTTCCCGATCGTTCTTTACGATCTTGTATGCGCAAGTCAGCTTCCCACTGAGGCAATCCAGAAACAACGATGTCCTCGTCCATAGCAAAAAAATCTTCTACTCCATGTCCAGTCCAAACTTTAAATAAAGAATTAGCAAAAACAGCACGCCTAGTCTGAGGAGCATAGACAAAAAGCATACCAAAATTTTCTTCGCGTAAACTATCAAATAATTGACGACATTCTAAAGAATAATTTCTAACTGAAGATTCTGATCTTATATAACGAGAAGCAGTTAATGAAGAAGCTGCTTCAGTATTTTCCACTTTAAAAGCGATTTTTTTTAATTCTGACAATAACTGGTTAGGTACATCCTTGGAAGGTAATAGGGATTTTTTAGGAAAATGCTCAGCTGCTGTCGAATCTAACTGCAATAAATTACGGATTTCACACATCAAATCCTGAACTTTGGATTCCAGCTTTCCGATATAAGCTTGACGGACATCTAACATATTATGCTGTTCTTCAAAAGTAGCCTGATACTCCTCATTCAAAACTTGTTGGTACGCTAAAGCATCGGTAAGTTCGCGATGTAATTTTTGACTTTCCTCTTCTTTTTCCTTATATTCCTGAGACAAAGCATCTAATTGTAAATGTAAACATTGATTTTCTTCTTTTAATTGAGAAATTAAACTTTCTAATTGCTGAAATTCTGCTTTAGTTTTCATAAAAGCATTTCTCGCGAGAAGAAGTTGCTTAGAAAGCTCCTGATTACGAGAACGTAGTTGCATGCTTTCTTGCCGCCCTTCTTCAACAGAAGCACAAACCTTACGTAATCCTTCATCTTTTTCTATGATTTTACGAATTTTAGTTTGCAATAGCTGATTAGCAGCAAATTTCAACTGCTTCTCCCTACAAATGATAGCAAAAAACCATCCACCCGAAGAAATTACAGAAAAGACAAAGTATTGATAATTTTTCTGAAAATCAGAAAGGCAAGAGAAAAAAATCAAGGGAATAAGAAACGCTGCTAGAGGAAAAAAATAGTAATAATATTTTAAAATATAGTGAAAATATTTTTTCACAAAGGACATAAAACTCAAACCCCAGCCACTACTTGAGAGATTACTCTTTTCATTAAAAATTTAAAAACACCTCAGGTAGGCTCTATATTTATGTTTACACAAAACTTTATTTATTCCATAAAAATATACTTCTTCCTCCTCATTTTTATTTCTTTTTATTTGGAAGTCTTTTACAATTTTAGCTCTTAAATCAATGAGACTTTTTAGAGGCTTATTGTATCTCATCAATAACGAAATTTCTTAGTCCTTGCTAATAATATGCCAGACTACCGGAGTGATTATGGCAACTAAAAAAACTACAAAGAAAAATGATCCTAAAAAGCGATCTTCTGCAGAAAAACGTGTTCTTACATCACAAAAACGCGCTCGAATCAATCAAAGCTTCAAGTCTAAAGTAAAAACTTTAATTAAGAAATTCGAACAAGCTTTAAAAGAGGGTGATCAAGAAAATATTACCACCGGATTGCGACTAGTTTATAGCATGGCCGATCGTGCAGTGAAAAGAGGAATTTTTAAGGCCAATAAAGCTGCTCGAATTAAATCTCACGCCACCAAACGTGCTAATATAAATATTTAGTTTAGTTTATCGGTATAATTTATGAGTACTTTAGCCACATCCACAAGTAATCCTTCTGCAAATGATCCTTTTACTATAAATAATAGTTTTTTATTTGTAATGAATAAAACGCGAAGGCTATCTTCTAATCTTCATGATCATATAAGTTTTACCAATGATTTACTGGGGGTTATCGGCTCGTCCTCGTCAATTGCCCTAGCTGCTTTGGAGTCTTCCAGCCCAGTAGCACAAAAGCTAGTTAATCTAGAGTCCGCTTGTGGTATAGCTATAGGAATGAACAATTTGATGGACATTGGAGTTCAATTAACTCAACTACTAAGTGGAGCGATGTTTTATCAAACAGGGAAAAAGGGGGGCATCTTCTGGAAAATATGTCCTCGTACAAGGCGAGCTCAAAGAATACTTAGATCTCCGTTAAGTATTGCTCGCAAGCTGGCCCGCCTGTTTTCTAAAATCATAGGTAATTTGTCCTTCTTCAATTACCCTCTAAAGCTTGTGAACTTAGGAGCTCATGCTAAAACAGTAGGAGGAATAAGCATTAGCCTTGGAGCTCTAGCTTCTGTGTGTGGAGCACTTGATGATGCATCCTGCATAGCAGTAGTAAATGCATTCAAACCTGCTTCAACAGAAGAAAGGGTAAAAATAAGACAAATAATAAGAGAAAAAGTGCTCTCCTTCATTTGCAACCTAGTAGATTTAGGTGCTTATGCCGTAAGCTTAGTATTCTCGTTTGCTCCGGCATTACTTGGATTACATGCTTCGCTTATTTTGGGTATTTCCTGTTTGTTATCTTCTGTATTTAATTTGGCTCAAGATATTATCACAGGATAACACGTACGATTTGCTTCCAAAAACTTAGGCTTCTTCATAAGGATATTTGTGCCGTTTCTTTATGATTTTCCTTAGGGTAGTTTCTTCAGCCCAAATTGTAACAGAATGCTTTGCACGAGTAATAGCCGTGTAAAGCATTGAAGAATCAAAAGTAGCACACCCCTGCGGGACTATTACAATAACCTGATCGTATTCGCTTCCCTGACTTTTGTGGACAGACATTACATAATTATATGTATAGTGAGAAAAAGTAGTGGCATCTATGGGAGGACAATGCTGAAAAAGTAATCTACGTGTTTTATGACAAAGAAACCCCGTATCTCCATTAGATAATCCCCAAGTTGCATATCGCGCTGTAATCATAATAGGAATCAATAAATCTGGATGTGTTTTTTGCATTTCACAAAAAACGAGATGATTTAAATGTAAATACCCCCATCTTCCATATCTCATTGGAGTAAGTACGCACAAAGACATTTGAGAAGAAGATAGAACAAACATTTCCTTAATCATAGAAATAGCTTGGTGAATAGGAGGCAGGGGAGTAAAAGGTAACGATTGCTTATTTAAAATAGCCTGAGATAAATTGTGTATTTGATCTGTTTTTGCTCTATGAGATATTTGTAAACGTAGAGTATTTTCAGGAAAATAGGCAATTAAATCTTGTAAAGGATTTCCTGCTCCTAGCCCTATTGGAGGTAATTGTTGTGCATCACCCAATATGATTAAATTATCTGCAAGAACACGACCATCCACACGCATCCCTGATAATGTATTCACCAAACTATTAAGCAGACCTAATGTAACCATAGATCCTTCATCCACTAATAAAAGATCGACTTGATTGCATCGTTTATACGCATATTCTTGTAAAAAATGATGTATTGTTTGGATATAGACCCTATCTCCCAAAATATCATTGCTAGCAAATATTTGACGAATATGGGAAGCAGCCTTGCCCGTAGGGGTAACTACAGCAACACGCATTTGAGGATTATTTCGAAGTAGAGTAAGGACAATTTGAACAGCAAGAAAAGTTTTCCCCGTTCCAGGCCCCCCACATATTAACGAAAAACAAGAACGAATTGCTTTTTGAAAAACCTGATTTTGTTCTTCTGACAACAAATCATTTTTTACATCAGAAATAATATATTTAGGCACCGCTTTAGATAACAATGACAACTTATGAAACAGATTTTCACGAGTATGATATAATGTGCGCAAATAAATCTTGTTATCCTTCACGAAAAATAAAGAAGAAAGAAGATCTCTGTGAAGATTAGCAAAACAATTATAAAATAATTGCTCTGAGATTCCTGGAATAGAAGGAAATATTCGTCCGTTTTCTATAGAAAGAAAGGGATAGCCAGAACGTAAAAGAGAAGAAAATATAGCCAAAAATATAAAATCTGTTTCAGAATCTAATCGCGAATACCTCTTAGAAAATGCTAAATCTATAGGTAAAATGTATTGTTGTTGAAGAGAATCTTTAAGAGCAGAAGGAACGTTAGTATTTAATGATGATATAAACGCCGACGTTTTACTTCTCATAGTTTATTCCAGAATCTTTAGATAAACACTTATAGCACAAAGCTAATGCTTTTTGCACTTTAGGGTCATATCGTGCATGAGTGGATAATAAACTAAAATATTCCCAAGCTTCTGCATAACACTTATGTTCCACAAGACATAATGCTAATAAACGATAAGTCTGTGGTGAAGGGGCAATTTTCGTTAACCACAAGCTGTAAAGATAACTTTGTTTATATTTTCCCTGAGAATATAAGAATTCGGCATCAGCAATGAAATTAGCAATATCTTCTTCACACACAGTTATAGGATTAAGTCCTATATCCACTATGAAGTCTTCCAATTGTAATAAGCGAGAAATAGCATGGCTTGATAATAAATTTTTATAAGTTTGTTTCACAAAACGAGAAACAATATTTTCGCTTTCTATATCAGAATTAGTAAACTGTAAAATTACTCGAAGTAAATTTAATGCTTTATTGTCACAAGTCCCTAATTGCCACAACTGATTAGCTATTTTAATTAAATGCTTTACTAGTTGTTGCTTATCGATATCGTAGGATTGGATTTCCTCCCAAAGATTTAGATATTTTCTTAGATTCGTATAATTGACATCATCGTGAAAAATAATCTCCTGGAGAGTCTCTGGAGAAATAATGAGTTTTTTACTTAAAAAAATATCTGAATCTAACTGCTTCAATAAAGATAGAGTTTTTTGCGCTTCGTTGGTTTTTAACTGAAGAACTTTTTCAGATAAAATTGCTCCAAATGTATCTATGAGCTTCTTTTTTAAAGAATCCTCTCTAAAACCCACTATGGAACAACAGATACGTGATACTTTGTTGGAAGAAGAGAAAAAATGATTGACTAGAGGCTGAATCACCAATTCATGATTTGGATTAAAATAAAAACGATCCCAATTCTCTATAATTTGTAATAAAGGAGAAAGTCTAGATTCAGGAACGATAAAAATGTGTTCCATTAACATAGAAAAAAAAGTTTCTTGAGGAATAAATTGTTCATAAACTTTCTTATCTATGGTGTGAACTTTTTTCTTATAGAAAAGGATCATTTCATAATAGTCGGGATACACCTTAGATGAATGTGATTGTTGAAGTTCTAAAAAATAACTTCTCCCCAACATCAACACAGCATTATCATAAATATCAGAATTCCAATCACATTCTCTTTTTAAAAACTTCTCAATGATGCGATTGAGTATTACCCTGCCTAAAGAAAACTCGCCCATCTCAATTAAACAGTTAGCTTCCATGCTTTCTAAAAAGAAATCTGAAAGTAGAAGTTGAATATTTTCACTAAGTAAAGAGGTCTCATGACTTTTTAAGCATTCTTTCCATAAATATAAAGAATCTAAAGCTTGGGAAAAACACTTCTTCTTATAGTGTAAAAGAAATTCGAATAGAGGCAGGAGATGGGATTGAGAAAATTGCTGTCGTAGAGTTTCTATTAACTCCTGCATGAGATCTATGTCTTCCAAGAAAAATGCATTAAGAATACGTCCCCCTAGGACTTCTTCTTTAAACAAAAAAGACGCATTTTTATTTTCATCATAAATTTTGATAAAAATCTTATCTGATTGATTTATATTTCTTTGCTTTTGCAAAAGAAAACCCTGATAACAAAGAAGAGTTTTCTGTTTGTTATTAGAAAGAGGGCGCTTCAAAAAAGACATCTCTCTCTCTTTTCTTCCGTCCACTACAATCTTTGTGTTATTTAAATAAGTCTTTGAGGGGAGGATGGAATACAAAAAATACAACCCTCCACCAGCAGAAAAGCATGAGAAAAAAAATACGCAAAATAACACGTAGCGAACCATGTGAAGCACTTACCGACTTTGCTTAAACTATTTAATCTTAAAATAATCACAACTGATTAAGGGTAAATTATAACTATAGGATTGTCTTTATGCAAAATTATTTTTTAAACAAAAAAAACTAAAAAACCATAAAGAATCTTTGAAAAATAAATAATTTTGTATTACTCACTCAAATATTATGGTACAAATGCATCCAAATTATGATTACGGATAAAACAATATTATTTGTTACCCAAAACAATAATATCCCGTTGGAGTTAAAAGAATTTTCTCATTCTGAATTCAAATATCAAGTTATCACTTCTTCTGAGTTCGTACTTAATGTAAAATCTGATTTGATTTTTTTTGATCAGACCCTCATCCCAGAACAAGATTGGCAATTCCTTCCTTCTCAAGGAAATTACTTTGTACTATTTAATAGTTTTGAAGAAGAAAAGATAATTCAAATTTTAAATCAGGGAGCTCAGGGATACATCCTGTATCCTGTGACAGCTAGAGTTATTGATGCTATAATTCGATCATTCCTAAGACAAAATAATTCTAAACATACAATTCCAGAGTATATTGTTTTTGGAAATTGTACTTTTTATCTTCTAAATCTTACCATAAATACCCCAGAAGAAACTATTCATCTCACTCCTTCAGAAGCAGGAATACTTAAACAACTTCTTATGAATCGAGGTCGTCCCTGCTTAAGAAAACATTTACTAGAAGAAATAAAAGATAATTCTCAAGAAATCATATCAAGAAATGTAGACGTACATATTGCTTCTTTAAGAAAAAAATTGGGAGCATATGGATCAAAAATTTCTACAATTCGTGGTATAGGCTATGTGTTTTCTGATGATGACATTTAGGGATTTGCTTTATTCTTTTAATCCTCTCTGATTACTCTTGTCACTAAATGATCATAAACAGACAATACTTGTAAAACTGTAATCAGCCATGCTAGCATCCATTTTATTTTCCCCTGAAGATTTTCCTTTTCCAGAACTTATTACAGAAGCATATTACGTTTGGGATATTCTGGGGTTGCTATCTCAAAAATTATCACAACATGTTTTCTCTGGAATTCATGGAATTGTAGAAAAGGGAGCTTTTTTAAAAAATATTGAGAGCATCGAAATTGGTGAGGGAGCTTACGTAGAATCTGGGGCTTATATTGTTGGTCCCTGCATTATTGGACCTCAAACAGAAGTGCGTCATGGAGCTTACTTACGAGGGGGAGTGATTACGGGAACACAATGTGTTATTGGTCATTGTAGTGAATTAAAAAACTCTTACTTAGGTCATCATACTAAAGCAAGTCATTTTGCTTATGTAGGAGATTCTGTATTATCTGCGGAAGTTAATTTAGGAGCTGGAGTTCGTTGTGCCAATTTTCGCCTTGATGGACAAACAATTTCTATATCTGGTGAAGAGGGACAAATAAATACAAAATTAAGAAAAGTGGGAGCATTCATTGGGAAGCAGGCATCTGTAGGCTGCAATGTGGTAATCAATCCAGGACGCTGTCTTCCAGCTTATACACAAATATATCCCGGGAAAGTAATTTAGCTTAAGGAAGTTTCCATGGTTACAATGGAATTATTTGAAACCTATAAAATTATGATAGAAGAGGGGATTAAAAACTCTTTAGAGTCCTTTGGTTCTCCAACGCAATCCATACGAGCACCTGTAGAGTACGCCCTAACCAATGGGGGAAAACGGATCCGTCCTATGTTAGTTTGTATGATTGCTAAAGGGTTAGGGAAAAACAGAGACGTTCTAGATTCTGCTTTAGCCATAGAATTCATACACACATCCACTTTAATTGCTGATGACCTTCCTTGCATGGACAATGATGATGAACGTAGGGGACATCCTACAGTACATAAAGTATTCTGTGAAGCTTCAGCTCTTTTAGCTTCCTATGCATTAATTCCTTCTGCCTACGCTCATATTCGATCAAACGCAAGAAAATTAAAACAACAGGGTATTGATGCCGAAGAAATCAACATAGCTTACAGCATTATTTGTGATATTATAGATAAAAATATAGGAGTAAATGGGGTTTTGGCTGGGCAATATGAAGACATGTTTTTTAACAACCAAGGTCCTGAATATGTCCAATCAATAATAAACAAAAAAACGGGATCCCTTTTTGAAGTTGCTTGTATATCTGGTTGGTTATTTGGTGGAGGTACAACTTCATGTATTCCCCAAATCCTTGAGTTTTCTAGGCAATTTGGTCTTCTTTTTCAATTAAAAGATGATATTTTAGATATGAACCAGGATCGCCAAGATGTAGGTTTAAACTATGCCTTACTATTTGGTATAGAAGAAGCAAAAGCGACTTTAAACTCCTCAATCACTAATTGCTTGAGTTTACTCAATCATCTAAAAAATCATGGTTTAAAAGATTCTTCTGAAATAGAAACGCTTATAGAATATATGAGCGTTCGCACCTACTAGGTAGGCATTGAAAAGAAAATCTGGGTGAGAGGATTTGAACCTCCGCCCCCTTGCACCCCATGCAAGTGCGCTACCAGGCTGCGCTACACCCAGGAAAATACTTTCACAAGCAAGTTATTCCTTCAAACTGAAACTCGCATTTTTTAAATTCTGTAACTCCAATATGAGCACATCTTTCAATGATTGTTTCTAGAGTATCAACAGAAGATACATCTGCTGATTCTATATCTACAGCTATAGAAGCTGTGAAGGTAGCTCCCCCTCTTTCTCCCTTAACTTGAAAATTTACAAAAATACCCTGCTTAGTTTTTGAAATATTTTTAAATTTGACTAAGTTATTATCGATGAGGCTTTTCATTTTTTAACCTTTACTAAGAAAGGAACAAAAATACCAGACCCTATTTGTTCCTGTAAACGCAAAGATTTTATAAAAATGTGTTACAAATTTTTCCGTGACTCCTGTTGTATTCTCCCCAAGTCGCATTCTGAGTAGTCAACAAATTTAAAAAAGGTTTCGTATGCAGGATTAAACTTTATCACTTCCTTAGCCATATCAATAGCAATTTTTCTATAATTTTCGTGGCCTTGAACCTGAGATCGAAGCTCACACAGCCATTGAAGAGATCTTCCATTAATATGGAATAGCCAACGAATATTATAAGCAAGAGGAACAACATATTGTGCTTCTTCAGGAAATTCCCCAGCTATTTGATTATAAGCGTTTTCAGCTTTCTCCATAGCCTCCCTATAATCTTTTTCCATTGGGGTATCTATTAGCGATTGAGGAATATGATAGCCCAGCTTTGTTGTGAGCAATTGACGTTCTTGAGTAAGAGTTCTATGACGTTGAAGATCTCTATAAGCACCAAAATCTGCAGTAATATCAAATCCAAATTCAAGACATTCTAAACCACGTGGAGACTTATGTCTTCGATTTTCTCTAACAAAAGCTCCGGCTTCTAAAATGGATGTGAGATCTTCTTGTGGCAATGAACGACAAATATTAATTAAGTCTGAATAAGTATGTTCTGAATAGGGAAAAAGAAACCCTGCCGCCACTTTATAAATTCCCTCAGGGTCTCCATAAACCAAACGAACCCCTTCATTTTTAGAAACAGGCAAATCAGCACCATATTTTTCAGATAAACTTACCAGCTGTTTTTTTAGAACCTGCCAATAATTACACATTGCTTGGTGGTGATGGTGGTGAGATTCGGCACGACTAATAAATGAAGGAATAATCTTCATAAGCTCGGTTAAAGAACTCTCTCCAATTTGACGTACTTCGGTTAAATTATGACATTGAAGCTTGTGCAACAAAGTTTGCCAAAACCTTCCATTACCAAAAAAACCCAAATTTGTCAGAGTAGCCGCGGGAAGAAGACCACGCAAGCAATCAAGAACCTTAGCTCTTAAAGAAATACTGTAAGCAGATTGAGAGACTTCAACTTCTCTAGGATAAATCTTTTCAAAATAACAACGAACTTTGGGAATTAAGTCTGCATAAGTATCGAATAGGAAATCACAGGCGTCCAAAAACACGTCTTTAAAGGCCGATGTCATCAAAATAGGGTCACGGTAATATAAATACTCCCCCTTTACTTTTTGATCAAAATACACATATCTAGAAGACTTTTCTAATGGAGATCCTCCAATACGAGCATTCTCTAAAACTTTAGCAGCTAGCATAGAAATCCCTTCTATAGCTAAGTGGGCTCCTCCTAGTTCACCTATAGAATCGTCTCCAAATCCATCAAGAACTCTACGATAAAAATCTGAAGCTTTTTGTACCCCTATTTCAAAATCTTCTCCTGGAGAGTCTAAAAAACTTCCTCCCTCTCCCTCAAGAAACTCTTTTAACAATAAAGAACGTAATCCTAATGTTGATCGAGAATATTTAGAAAATAAAGCTCCCTTAACTACTTCCGGAAGGTTTTTTAACGCAAAAATGTTTTTTTCTAAATTAGTAACGAAATGAGATAAACTCTTCTTTTGCTCTGTAGAAAACTCTTCATCTCTACTCAACATAAAAGAACCCCAAAATTTAAAAAGCCTGCCACAAGAATTAGAAAAAACAAAGGAGTTTTTACTAAAAACATGGTGGGAAAAAAGTTGATATTGTGTTCATAAACATGAGAAATCTGGATTTATTTACAAATCGAACATAGTTTGAACAAAGTTTTGAACAATTTAATCACACCTTTCTCTCTCTAAGAAATAAACTTTTAAACAACTCCCACACCATAAGAAGAAGAAGAAAAAAGTTAATATAAATATTATCTCTTTTTCGTAGTGTGTGGGAATTGTTGAGGGATTTCTAGTATGTGTTCATTAGGTTTGCTTAAACGTCCTCGTAGAAATAGAAGGACAGCAGCGATCAGAGATTTAGTTGCAGAAACAACATTACTTCCTCAAGACTTTATTTGTCCTTTCTTCATTAAGGAAGGAAAGAATATTCGAGAGGAAATCACGAATCTCCCTCAGGTATATCAATGGAGTTTAGATCTTTTGCTAAAGGAAATAGAAAGGCTTTGTCTTTTAGGACTTCGTGCTGTGATATTATTTCCTATTATTCCCGAACATCTTAAGGATGCTTATGGTTCTTATTCTTCAAATCCTAAAAACATTCTTTGTAAAGGCATTTTTGAAATTAAGAAAGCTTTTCCTAATTTATGTGTGATCAGTGATATCGCTTTAGATCCTTACACTACTCATGGGCATGATGGAATTTTAGATGATAAAGGAGAAGTTATTAATGATGAAAGCGTTAGAATATTTGGAAATATCGCGACTTTACATGCGGAGATGGGGGTAGATATTGTTGCTCCTAGTGATATGATGGATGGTAGGGTGTCCTACATTCGTTCTATGTTAGATCAGTCTGGATGGTATCAAGTTTTAATTCTTTCCTATAGTGTTAAATATGCTTCTTCTCTTTATGGTCCATTTCGAGATGTTTTAGGATCGCATTTACAAATAGGGGATAAACGCAATTATCAGATGAATCCTCAAAATGCTTTAGAGGCTTTATTAGAGTGTTCTTTAGATGAGCAGGAAGGGGCTGATATGTTAATGATCAAGCCTGCAGGATATTATCTTGATGTTTTATATCGTGTTCGCCAGAAAACAACATTGCCTTTAGCTGCCTATCAAGTCAGCGGGGAGTATTCTATGATGGCTGCAGCTTCTACATTAGGATGGGTAAGTAAAGAGGCTGTATTGTATGAGTCGTTAGTTGCAATTAAACGCTCGGGAGCTGATATGATTATTTCTTATGCCACTCCTATGATATTAGAAATGCTGTCTCATCATTATTTATAGTTCTTCAAAGAACTATTTACTCAGCTTCTGGAGTTAATATTCCTGATTCTTTTGCGTAGAGTAGTAAAGCATCTTGGATGATTTTTAACATTTCTGTTTTAGAGGGATCTATAAAAGTGGGAAGGGCAAAATCTTCCGGACATACTTCTAAGAATCCTAACATACAAGCAGATTCGAAGTTTTTAGTAATCACAGCTTTAATTAAAGGAACAACGGGAATTTTCATAGGCATAACTTTATCATAGATTTCCGTGTCTATGATAGGACGAGGTTCTCCATGAAGATTTGCGTCGGGATTCATGTAAGTTTGTTTTCTTTTTAAGAATCCTGAAAGATAGGTTCTAGTGCGTGTGGGTTTGTTAATACCTAATCTTAAAAAACTTAAAGATTCACGTTGTTGGGGGACAGGGATTACAGTAACAGTTGAATCTCTCATACCTAGGCAGGGAATTTCTCCATTGCATAATCTTCCTGTTAAAGGGTCTCCCGATATGAGAGATATATTGGTGGAAGAAATTTCTTCTAATGGGAGAAGGCTAGAGATGTCAGCTCCTTTAGTAGTAATTACATAACGTCTTAAAGAAGGTTTTAATCCAGATCCCGCTAATGCAACAACATGTTCATCGAGGATCCTTCCTTTCAGGAATAAATAACCTATAGCTAAGACTTCTTTGAAGGTGATTGTAAATACAATATCTTTTTCGTTGGCGATGGGGGCTATGTAATGAATATGTGTGGATGGAGACCCCGAAGGATAGGGGCCTGTTATTTTATGCAGATGAGCTACAGATTTTAAATCGTTTTCAGGAAGAACAAGGCGGTCTGTAGAAATAATATGAGGACATAGGCTGAAAAGCTTGGCTATAGCACGCACTCCAACATTAAAAGCATAGAAACCTTCTTCTCTAGAGGAAAATACAGAAAGATGTTTTTCTATTGAGGGGATGAAGGGGCGATTATCTGCAAGATTAATGAAAATATCTCTAGGACGTAAGTGGGGCAAGGCTGGAATATCAAAGGGTCGCTGTTTAAAAAGAGAAAACAACCCTTCTTTTTTAAACACTTCAAGTAGATCTTTTTGCGTGAGTTGAGAAAGATCGTAAGAATATTTTGTTTGTGATTGTCCTGGGTTTTTTTGAATCAAGACATCGATCAAGGAGCGTTTTTCTCCTCTTCGAACGTCTTTTACGGTTCCAGATACTGGAGTGGTAATGAATACTCCGGGAAAATGTTTGTATTCAGCTATGGGGGCTCCTGCTTGGATAGCATCACCCGGCTCTACTTTAAGTTTTAGGGATAAAGCAGAGTAGGGACGCAGATCTACAGAAACAAAAGCAGGATCTATTCTTTTTAAAAATCCTGATTCTTTAGGAGACCCTTGTAAAGATAAATCTAAACCCTGAGTAATAGTAATTTTCATACTACAGGATTATAGAAGTTTTTATAAGGGAATCCAGTTTTTTTTCTTATTTTTTTTGGTTGATGTTGTTTTGGGTTTCTTTTTTGTGGTTTTTGTAGAATCTTCAAATCCCAACTCTTTAGAAACTTCATTAATAATAGCTTCTGTTTCTTTTTTATATTCGTCGCAAGAAGCTCGAATATTTTCTAATGCTAGCCATTCTTCTGGAGAGAAGTTATCAGGGTTATTTGCAAATACTTCCATTTGTTCTCTTGTCATTCCTGTTTGTCGGAGAATTTCTTGAGAACGTTTATCAAGTTCTTGGATTTTTTCTTGGGTTTTTTCCATTAAATATTCGTAATCTACTTCAGAATCAGAGGATAAGACAGAACCAAAAGAAGGATCAAAGTCTATATTATAAAGAGTAAGTATTTGTTTTATAGAATCTATTATTTTTTGTGCGGAATTACTATTCATTAATACACCACGAATTTTAGTTTATTATAAAACAATATTATTATTTTTGTGTGGAGTTATTGCTCTTTTTTATAATTCGAGGTATATTTCCCTCTAAAAACGGGTGACATCGTGGACTATCTAGAAAAGTTGCAAGCCTTCATAGATGAAGGGCAGTCCTCAAGTTTTTTAATTTGTGGGAGGAGTATTGTTTTAACGATGTAGTGAGAGGTGAGGAACTTATTGCAATTCTAGAAAGAGTCAAGAATTCATCTTTAGCGCCTTTATTTGGTAAAATAGCTGATACCGTGCTTCCCATGTGGGAGATGATTCCTGATGGTAATGAGAAGGATAGGGTGCTTCAGTTGGTTTTGGATTTGCAAACCACTAATAATAAGCAGTTGTATTCTGTAGCTTTAGATTATGTGAGTAAGAAGTACAAAGGCAGAGATAATTTTAATGAGGCTCTGCGTGTTGTTGGTCTTCGTGATGGCGGGGAATTTCAATATAGTTTGAGTCGTTTTGATTTTTTAATGCACTTAGAGGAAGGCAATTTTGTTTTCCATGCAGGTGGTTGGGGTGTTGGAGAAGTTATGGGGGTTTCTTTTCTTCAACAAAAGGTATTAATAGAGTTTGAGGGAGTTATGGTGTCTAAGGATATCTCCTTCGAAACAGCATTTAAGAGTTTAGTCCCTCTCCCTAAAGAACATTTTCTTTCTAGAAGATTTGGGGATCCTGATGGTTTTGAATCCTATGCTAAAGAGCATCCTGTAGATGTTATTGAAATCTTACTTAGAGATTTAGGACCCAAGACAGCAAAAGAAATGAAAGATGAGCTTGTTGATTTAGTCATTCCTGAAAAAGACTGGAATCGTTGGTGGCAAGCTGCAAAGAATAAAATTAAAAAAAGTAGTCGGATTACATCTCCTAAGACAGTTAAAGATCCCTATCAATTTCATCTTGATGGTGGATCACTAACCTCACAGCTGGAACATCGCTTATCAAAATTAGAAAGTAACTCTGAGAAAATTTCTGAGATTTACCAATTTGTTCGTGATTTACATAGCGAGTTGAAAAACCCTGATAACAAAAAACTTATTGTTCATTTGTTAAAAGGCTTATCTCTGGAAGATGATAGGTCTTTAGAAATTCAAAGAGATATCTTGTTGTCGAATTTTTTGAGTTGCCCATCTCGTTGTGTGAGCCCAGAGTTTATCTCTTCTTTGTCAGAAGAAGAGATACTTACCCTTGTAAGTGATATTTCTATTGTTGCTTTACAAAAGACTTTTCTAATGTTGGTAAAGCAACATTCTCCTTTTTGGGAGGGGGTGTTTATGAAAATTTTTCTTTCTACAACATCCCCATCTCTGAGAGAGCTTACGTTTAAGGTTTTTCGATCTATAGAGTCATGTAAAGAGAATCTCAGAAACTTACTACTTAAGTTTATTGAAAATCCTATGATGTATCCTGAGGCTTTCACTTGGTTTTTCTTGAAGTTTGGAATTCACGAAGATGGTATTTTTCCTCCTGAGGATAAGGAAAGCGAAAGATTGTTTTTGGAAGCCGCTTTAGTGTTTATGCATCAAGTGGGTACGACTCCTCAAAAAGATTTGGGGAAAAAGATTTATAATTTTCTCACAGGTCAAAGGTACTTAGTTTTTCGTAATATCATCGAAGGAGCAAGTTCGACTTATTTGAAAGAGATTTTGTTATTATCTACAAAATGTAGCCAGTTTTCTTCTGGGGATCTTAGTGTCTTGCAAAGCCTTGCTGAAGTTGTTCATCCTAATCTAAAACAAAATACGGCTACTGTCGAAGAGAATGTTTTGTGGACAACAGCAGAAAGCTTTACACGTATGAAAAATAAGCTACAGTCTCTTGTTGGTAAAGAATTAATAGAGAATGCAAAGGAAATTGAAGATGCACGATCTCTAGGAGATCTTAGAGAAAATTCTGAATATAAGTTTGCTTTAGAGAAGAGAGCTCGTTTACAAAAAGAAATTAGTGTCCTTTCTGAAGAAATAAATCGTGCTCGTGTTTTAACTAAGGATATGGTTTTTACAGATAAGGTTGGTGTTGGCTGTAAGGTTTCTTTAGAAGATAGTGAAGGAAATCTTGTTACTTATTCTATCTTAGGGCCTTGGGATGCGGATCCTGAAAATCACGTTCTTTCTTTAAAATCAAAGTTTTCTCAAGCGATGTTAGGGAAGCGTGTTAAAGAAACTTTGCAGTTTCAAGGCAAGGATTATAAGATTAGCACAATACAGTCCTTTTGGGATAAATGAAGATGGAGCATAGCGGAATCGAACCGCTGACCTCAACAATGCCATTGTTGCGCTCTACCAATTGAGCTAATACCCCAAGGGAATAAAATTACCATGAGATTAGGTTTTGGATCAATCTTCGTGTAGCATCAAGGATTTTCTTTATGAGTTTTTTTAAACAATTACCCATATACCCTTCAGACAGCATTTTAGGATTGCAAAAGAGTTTTTTAGAAGATGATCGAGAAAATAAGGTTAATCTTATCATTGGTTCTTATGAAGATCCTAAGCATCCTTATGGAGGACTTTTCTGTGTACAAAAGGCTCAAGGCCTTTTATTAAATGACGAGATGAATAAAAGATACCTTCCTATTCGAGGGCTATCTTTATTTTTAGAAGGAATGCGAAAGCTAATTTTTGAGAATTCTTCTTCTGAATTTGTCACTGATGTTCAAGCTCTAGGGGGTACAGGAGCCTTACATCTTGGGGCAAAAGTATTTTCTATGGCTTATCCTTCTTCAAGAATATATATTCCCGAGCAAACATGGGGAAATCATGTGAGAATTTTTTCTCAACAGGGGTTAGAAGTTCTTAGATATCCTTATTATAACTCTGCTAGTAGGAATTTAGTGTTTGAAGAAACGTTAGCGTGTTTGGAGTCTTCTCCTCAGTATTCCATGGTGCTTTTGCAATGTTGTTGTCACAATCCCACTGGTAAAGATTTTACTGAAGAAATGTGGCGTTCTCTTGCCGAGTTGATGCAAGAACGTAAGTTGGTTCCTTTTTTTGATACTGCATATCTAGGATTTGGAAAGGGAGTTGCCGATGATAAACGTCCGATAGAGATGTTCTTACAACGAGGAATTCCTGTTTTTGTTGCTGCTTGTGCAAGTAAGAATTTTTCATTGTATGGAGAACGTGTAGGATATTTTGCTGCTTACAGCGAGTGTCATGAAGATTTGCGTAGGATTTCCAGTGTCCTGGATGAGAAAATACGTGGAGAATATTCCTCTCCACCTAGACACGGAGCTTCTATTGTCTCCAAAGTATTATCAGATTCTTTGTTAAAAAAAGAGTGGTTATCTGAATTAGAAAAAATTCGTCAAGATATACAAAAAATTCGCGAGAAATTTGTTCAAACAATGCGTAGTCATGTTGGACATTCTTTTGACTTTATTTTGTCTCAGAGAGGATTTTTTGGGTATCCAGGTTTTTCTGAAGAACAAGTACAGTTTTTAAGATTAGAAAAGGGGATATACACAACAAGTGGTGCTCGTTTCAATCTCAAGGGAATTACAGAAGAAAATATGGATTATGTAGCATTGGGATTTGCAGAAGCTTATCAAATCTAAGAGTATCTAAAGAATAGGCTGATTCTTTATAAAAAGATTATCGCTTAGTTGGGATATATAAAATTTTGATAACACACAGCAGGGTTATGTGTGCACAAATTGATAAGCAACATTCAGGAATAAAAACTGTTCATTCTTTTGTTCATTATCGTTCTAGAAAAAAGCAATTATATGTTTATGCTTTTATTGCAGCTATCATTGCTTTTTGTTGGAGTTTGCCTAGAAATCTTTATGAAAATATACAAAAGCACGTAGTAGAACTATATTCAGCATTATATTCGAAAAAAGTAGATTCTCCTCTAGATGCCTTACCCAAGGATATTGAAAATATGTCGTTGAGAGAAAGGGTCCATATTTTAGAGGAATGCTTACATGCGAATAAGTTGTCTCACTCTACTCCACACATGTTTCCTGAGATCCTTTCTCCTTATTTTCGTAATTTGATACTATCACGTGTTATTTACCGAGATCCTTCTTACTGGGGGAGCTCTATCTGGGTAAATTCCGGTAAATCACAGAAAATACAAAAAAATTCTCCCGTCCTTTCTGGAAATGTTCTTGTAGGCCTTGTGGACTATGTAGGAGAACAGCAATCTCGAATTCGTTTGATTACTGATGTGGGTATGCAACCTTCTGTAGTTGCTATCCGAGGAGGAATACAGCTGGTTGTAATTAAGGATCTTGTTGAGAATTTAAAACAACATATTGAGAATCTATCAGACATCTATCTTCTTGAGAAAGATAAATATGAAAAAATAGATCAATTAAATGATCTTTTGTCTTCTCTCAATTGTCATGAGGACAATGTATTTTTATTGCGAGGTACATTGTCTGGGAATGGTGGGCCTTTGTGGAAAGAAGAGACTTCTGTGTTACATGGAGAAGGCTTTTGTATGGTTAAAGGTCAATACTTAAGAAAAGGAGACATTTTAGTTACAACGGGATTAGATGGAATTTTCCCTCCAGGATTACTTGTTGCCGAAGTTACCCATGTTAATCAACCCAGAGAAGGGGCGTGTTCTTATGAAATAAAAGCAAGATCTTTAGCAAGAGATATCGCACACTTGTCCTCTGTTTTAATTCTTCCTCCCATGGAATTTAATCCTAATGATAGGCCGGATATTTTTGGATTATTGTGGGATTAATGTCGTGAGGGGATAAACAGAAAAATCCTTTGTTTGGATAATGCATACCCCGAATGAAAACAAATCCCATTTCTACATTTTTAGAGATATCAAATTGTTGTAGGAATCTCTGCGCTGCATAAATATAAATTTTTCCTTGATAGTCTAATCTCTCCTTTTTTATGTAGTTCCATAGATTTTCTTTAGAGTAATCCTGACTATTTTCTCCTAAGAAAGAAGTTTTCCAATCAATGACATAATATCTAGAATTATGCTCAAAAAACAAATCCATGGTTCCCTGCCATAATTCTTCTTGGTGAGAGAAAAGGAATGCCTCTTCGCTTCTAATCTTATGAGGAGAAATGTTCTTTAAAGAGAAGGTATCTTCTGAGAAAGTTAAAGGAGAAGAAAAAGTATAATATAGTTGTTGGGTGATCAGTTGCTCATAACTTTCTAAATGGGTGTTGTTTACTATTCGCGTGACTATTTCTAAGATTCGTTCATAGGGAGTATGAAATTTAGGAGAAATAGTTTCTAAAATTTTATGAATTAAAATTCCTGTTTTTTTCCCTAACAGGAAGTGAAGATTCTGTAATTTCTGATAAAGAGATATTCATTTCATGAGAAGAAGTTTCATCGAGCATTGATTTGATCGAAGAGAAAGAAAACATAGGCTCTGAGGAAGAGGGAGTGAGAGTGAATGTGTCTGGTGGAACAAGCGATAAAGAAGTCATATGGCTACTAGGAGAATATGAGGATAAGGAAAAAAGATCAGGATGTTGCTGAGCAAGGTATTGAGCAAATTCAAAAATCGAGCTATACCCTATACGTCGAACGTAATTCGTCCATGCGGAATTTTGTCGCGAGGATTGTGTATTTTGTATAGGAATGAATAGTTGTTTTTTAGCTCGAGTACAAGCTACATACATTTCCCTTATCCATTCTGAAGAACTTTTATTTTTTTTCGATTTATCTAATCCAGGACAAAAGACCACATCATACTCCAAACCTTTGGATGCATGAATGGTAGTCATTTTCATTACTTCTTCATCTTCAGAATAAGAAGAGAATGAGAGATTTTCTTCCCAAAGTCCTGTTTCTGCAAAATAGTGTAAGTAAAGTAATTGATGATGAGGATAGGGGGATTTCGATTCTAAATAGGCGAATAATTTTTCCATTTCTTGGAAAATGAGGTCTCCTTGAGGTGTTTGGAGTAGGGCCTCTCCTTGAAGAGTCATGCAATGATAAAACGTTGCTAATAGACCATGGGAAAAGATATAGCTATGTAAAGCAAAGAAATATGCAGAGTAATGTTCTTTGTTCTCGATTACATCATTCAGATTCAGTCTAAACAAACTACTAAGTAGTACTCTTTGTATTTTTTCATATTGTTCTGGATAAAGAATGGCTTCTAGGAGAATGAGTGTAAGAAAAGCTGTTTCTGTTAGGTGAAATATGGATTTATTTTTAGAAAATGCTAGAGGAATGGAGCTGTGAGTTATAAGATCAAACGCCTGTGAAGAATCTGTCACTAGGATGACCATGTGTCCTAGGGGAATGTTGTATGTTTGTTGTAAATATCTAGCTGTATTTGTAATCCAATTCGCTTGATCTTGTACGGTATTATAAGGGAAAAAATGTATAGGAGAGTGAAGATCACTACAAAAATCATCAGTACTTTGAGGCGAAAGAGGATAGTATTCTATAGGAGAATATCCAGAAATTTCTAAGAACGGAGAACACTTGTTGAAAAGGAAATTAATACCTTGCATAAGTTTCGGTGAAGACCGGTAATTGTTCAGTAGATGCAATTGGTCATCAACAGGAAAAGTAGATTTTGCTTTTAAATATGTAGGGAGATCAGCATTTCTCCATTCGTATATTGATTGTTTAGGATCTCCTATAAGAAAAAGAGAACCAGAAAAATCCTTGGTAGCAAATAGTTTGGAAAAAATGTTCCATTGTTTGCTATCGGTATCTTGAAATTCATCAATGAGAACTAATTGGAATCTTTCCCTTAAGGATAAAAGAAGTCTTTCGGAGCTCTCTGATTTTATGAGATTTTCTACAGCAGAGATGCTTTCATCAGGAGAGATCCAAGGAGTATACTCTGTCTTTAGATAGACTTGCAGATCACTTAATACCGTATAGAAAATGAGATCCAAATTACAGAACTGTTCTGTATACTGTAGCCATGGAGTTTCTTCTATCAAATTAAAAGCTGGGCAGGATTGATAACGCGCTAATCGATTTTTAGGATGAAATGTTTCAGCAACCCTAGAAAAAGAAAACAGTTTTACAGATGGTTCAGGATTGTATAAATCATCAACGAATTGTTGTAAGTCTTTTGATATGGAAAACGATTGCTTTCGATAACTATGTTGTAAATTTAACAGTTGATCTAGAAATTCTTCTTTAGGAATCGTAATGACTTTTTTATAGATAGAGGGGTGCCACTCTTGTAAACATGATAACGTGGTACTTAAATCAGGAAGACTCTCAAAGACATCTGTTGTATAACTTGCTAATAACTTCTCAATCAAAGAAGTGGAATATCTTGTATGAGTAGGATAACGTGCAAGAAGTAAGTACCATTGTTCAGGAAATAATACTTTTTCCCAAAGATCCTGAGAAAGATACTGTTTAATATAGTGGAGAATTGTTTGAGAGTGAGTAAGAGATGCATGATTTTGTATGAAATGATCCGCCGGACAATGTTGTTGTAAAATGTAATTACAAAATCCATGAATAGTAAAAATTCCCATACGGTCTAAAGTGGACAAAGCATTACGCACTTTCATGTAAAGCTGCTTGACATTAGCATCCTTAGGTAAATA
Source organism: Chlamydia avium 10DC88 (assembly GCF_000583875.1). Lineage (NCBI taxonomy): Bacteria > Pseudomonadati > Chlamydiota > Chlamydiia > Chlamydiales > Chlamydiaceae > Chlamydia > Chlamydia avium. The sequence goes on from NZ_CP006571.1 coordinate 879,221, forward strand.
GGGAGGAAGAGAATCTACTGCATTTGTTAGGGATGATTTTAATTGCCCTAGTGCTTGTTTGAGATTGTTATGAATGCGAATTTTTAATTCATTTGTAGCTGCATTGGTGAAGGTAACAGCTAAAATTTGTTCTGCATGAGAAACAGATCCCTCTAAGATAGCACGAAGTATAATTTGCTCTATAGTGAATGTTTTCCCAGTCCCAGCAGATGCTTCTAAAAAGTATTTTCCCTTGATAGAAGTCTGAGGATTAAAAATATCAAAAGGTTGCATAGACCTCCTGAAATAATGACAGAATCAATAAACGTTGTTCCTCACTTATAATAAAATTTGAGGATGCACGATTATGGAATTTCCAAAAAATCGATAAGGAAGGGTTATGTATGTCAGCAGCAATTACTTTGTGTATAGTCTTGTGTAATGCTTCTCCGTCAGTCAATGCTTGCCAACACTCAGGTGAAACTAAAGGAATGGGGTATTCTTGCATTAGATGATAAACACACAATATACGATTCAAATATTCTTGAGGATCAGAAAATGCTGCAGGAATTATTTCTTGAGCATCTAAAGAATGCACGCGATAAATAGCTGCTTGGGAATTTAAGATACCAGAATACTGCAACATGGCTAAAGAAATTTGTGCTTGTAAATAATTTTGTAAATCTAGTGTGGTTTCTGGGATTACAGAGTGTATTTTCCTTTTCGTTTTTGAAAGAGGAGAAGGATCTAAAGAACAAAGATAAATACCATAAGAAAATACCCCTGAAAGTTTACCATGCAAATGGATCTTGCTATTGTTCCAAGATAAAGATAGAGGAGGGAGAAGAATATCTCGATCATGGAGATCGTGAAATAAAGAAGAAGAAAATATTACCGAATAGGGTGACTTCAGTGAATCGGAATGTATTTTTATTAGCCATTGGTTGATAAAATCTTCATGAGATATAAAAATTTTTTTAGAAAATTCAGATAAATAGTTTTGCGTAAGTTGATTATCAGTAGAGGTAAGATAGTTTTCCCAAATAGCGAAAATATCACTTTTAGTCGGGAACAGTTTGTCTTGTGTTTTTAATACATGAGGGGGACGAAGAGAAATCTGATAATTTGATTTTAAAAAGAAGTCCAAGGGAGAAATAAGAGCTTGAACGATTTCAGCAATATCAAGATGCTCAGGAAGTTTTTGTGATACAGGAGAACTGGGAAATAATGAAGCTAAGGGAGTTTTGATAGAGGAAAAAGATTGGGCAAGCTTGTAGTAATGTTCTTGAGATGTATGTAGAAGTTTTTTTTCTTTAAATAAAGAAGGAAAGTAAGCTTTAGAAGGTAAATGATGAATGGGAAGACAAAGAGTGTCCTGGAGATAACCCACATACGCACTAGGTAAAGATGGCATGTTTGGAGAAGAGAGATAGCTAATATGCAAAGCGTATTTTGTCGATATTAATATTTGAAGAAAATGAAGATTTTCTTCATCTTCGGAAGACGAAAAAATAAGCTCTTCTTGGCCAGGAATGCTGTCTACTAAATCAAGAAAATCTATAGAGGATGACTTATTGGCACCTAAGATAAATGTATGTCCTTTGGGAAGGAGGCTCAGGTCTTCTAAAGATCCTACATATGGCCCTGGCTGATTATATAAAGGACTACCACTACAGCAATAAGAAAAGAAATCTAAGCAAAAATCACAAAAGAATACTAGTGTACATTTTAAATGGGAAAAAGAGGACAAAGCGTTCTTTAGTGAAGTAATATATGACAACTCGTGTGAAGATAAAAGAAAAGTAGCTTCTAAAAAAGAGAAAATAGTATTTACATGTTCTTCATAAGTCCTGTGGAAGTCTTCTGAATAAAAATCAATGAACTGCTGCAAATCGTACAGGAAGGGAAGAAGTTTCTCCCAAAGTTCTATTGGGTTGATTTTTCCTGATTCCTCAAAGAAAAGATAATCATTAAGAAAAGTGTCCCCGAGTTTCTGTACGACTTTTCCTCTTTTCTTAAAGGTTTTATTCCATTCTTCAGAGATTTTTTTCCAAAGATATGGAATATGCTGCGAATCAACAGCGTGTTGAAGTCTAGGATGTGTAAGAATTTGAAGTAAACAATGGAGATTTCCTTGAGTTTGAAGCAGAGAAGATAAAAGAAGAAATTTTTCTTTTAGTTCTTTTGCGTGTGAAGATTCAGAATGAGTAAAATATATAGGAAGATGAGGAGAAAACGTAGCTTTTAAGTACACTTCATAGGTAGATAATTGTGATGATAAAATAAAAATTTCTCTCGGGGATACTCCTTGATGTATCAACAGAGAAATCTTTGAAAAAACTTCTTGTACTTCCCTAGAGGGGTGAATTGCTGTGCTAATGGTTAGAGTGGAGTCCTGATCTTCAGGATTTAGAGGTGTACTCGGGCGTAAATGAAATATAGTGCTTTGTACTTTCCCTAGTGTTGTTGTTTCTTGGGGAGGGATAAATTCTTCACAGTAATCTATCTCATTATCTAACAAGAAGTTATGAATGGTTTTAGATTTATGCGAAAGATTTGCAAGTAGCGCTTGTCGATCGGAAAGAACATACTGTTCCCAAGCATGTCGATTAGAATAATTGTTTAATCGATTCCAAAGAAAATCAATAGCTTTATCTGAAAGCAAATCCCCAAAATATTCTTGAGTGGGAGAAAAACAATAAAAATAAACAGGGAAAAAATGATTTAATTTGGTGAAAAAAGAAACAACAGATTGAGGAAGATTAGAACACCCAAAGATATGTAGAGAGTAATTCGGGGATTCCATAGATTGTAACGCTTTAATTATTGAAGAAAATACTTCTTGAATAGAAGGGAAATGAGAAATTAACTGAGAAATAATATTTTTATAGTAACGATTTTTCCTAGAGGGGATTTGTGAAAACGTATAAAATTTTTTAAAAATGTTCCCAAGTTTCTTGGTAAAAGCATAATGGGGTTGCGTAGAAAATAGTTGATTATCAATAGGGTGAGTTAAAAAAATATTATTTAATGCTTCATGTATAAATAGAGGAAGTGTTATGTAATCAGGGGTCAGTGTTTTCTCTTGGCAAACTTCAGTAAATAAGTGTTTGACAAGGGAGTCGGAAGACGAGAAAATCATCGACCCCATAAACGTGCGGTTACTAGTTGCACGAATCAATTCTCTACGTAACCAATGCCCAGTTTCTGTATTGGCAACAAGAATCCATCTTTTTGTAAAGGGCTGTTGATGGGTAGAAAATAAATCTTTAGCAAGTTTTGCAAGTAGATGATTCAGTGAGTTGCTAAAAATTGCTTGGCTGTGTTTGGTCGCATTCATGGATGTTTTGATACAAAAAAAATCTTTTCGTGCTTTAGTAATAACGCATTTTCTTACGGTATTAAATGATAATCTCTATAAGTTTCTTTTAGTATTTTTTCTTCTTGAAGGAAAGAGCTTAACAGAAAATGCAAAGATATTATCTTACGTTAGCCTATTTTTTGCTTTACCCTTTTTATTGCTGGCTCCGTTAGCTGGAAGTCTATCTGATAGGTATCAGAAACGAAATATTATTTTAGCTACTCGTGTAATTGAAATTTTTTGCATGTTGCTTGGGTGGTACTTTTTTTATATACAATCCGTTTTAGGGGGATATCTCGTTCTAATTTTATTAGCAAGTCACACAACTATTTTTGGCCCTGCGAAAATGGGGATACTCCCCGAAATGTTACCCCTGGATTACTTATCAAAAGCTAATGGAATTATGTCCGCGATGACTTATGCTGGAAGTATCCTAGGGTCCTGCTTTGCCCCATTATTTGTTGATGTGACAAGAAATTTCACAGTAAATGGTTATGTATTCTCGATTACGTTTTGTGTGATCTCTTCAATATTAAGTTTGTTTGTGGCTTGGCATATACGTTCAAGTAATATAAGAAATCGCAAACAAAAAATTATTTATGTTGGTTTTAAAGATCTCTGGGAAATATTAAAAAGCACTCGTCAAGTGTGTTACTTGATGTTGTCTATTTTCTTAATCGCTTTTTTTCTTCTTATAGGAGCTTATACACAAGTAGAGATTATTCCTTTTGTTGAATTTACTCTTGGATATCCTAAACATTATGGAGGATATTTATTCCCTTTAGTCGCTTTAGGCATAGGTGTAGGGTCTTATTTTGCAGGATGGATGTCTGGAAAAGATATTAAGTTAGGATATGTTCCTATAATGGCTCTAGGACTTGGACTAACTTTCATGGGCCTATATGTATTTTCTTCGTCTCTTATTGGAGTAATGTTCTCTCTCCTTTTACTAGGGTTTCTAGGGGGAATGTATCAAGTACCTCTACACGCTTATTTGCAATATGCGAGTCCAGAACATAAACGTGGACAAATTTTAGCTACAAATAATTTCCTTGATTTTGTGGGGGTATTAATTGCAGCAGGAATTGTACGCATTATGGGATCAGGCTTGGGGTTATCTCCTGAAGTCAGTTTTTGTTTTTTAGGAATTTTTGTATTTTGTGTTGGTGTGTGCTTGCTTTGGGTTTGGAAAGAACTTGTCTATCGCTTGCTTTTGAGCACAGTGTTAGTAAAGCAGTTGGGCGAATATTTGAGGTTACCACGTTCTGTCGACACTACATGTTATTTCGTGTCTACGCAATCCTATAAAGAAACACGTCGTGTTTTAGCTATGTTGCCAAAAACTGTACGTAGTATTGTTGTAATATTAGATACCCTGCAATCAGGTTGGAGAGCACGATTGATTTCTTATTGTGTGCCTACAGTTATTCCGAAAAGCAGTATGGATGATCAAAACGTAAAAACAGCCTGGGCCGTACTGCAAGCACAACACTTACGTACATTATTAAAACAACAACCTGATTTGTGTGTTATTTGTTTAGGACAGGAAGCAGATGTCGCTCTCTTTTCTAAAACATTAACAGAACAAGGAATTACTCTTAAAATGATTCATCTATCATGCGAATATCTAGAAAATAAAGCCATATATCATCTGTCTTTAGGCTAATTTGTATATCGGCCTGAAGACAATTTTAACATCCACAGGCCGTTTCATCAGATTGGCATAAATGCATGCGACGGAAAGGTCGATTACCTCTAGATGATGAGAAAACACGAACACGAGGTGCTTGCGAACATGTTGTAGAACAACAACCCTTTGTTAGAGAAATACAGTCGTCACAACAAATAAACAAGTTATTGCAATCAGTGTTTGCACAATTGTAATAGGTATCACAACTTATTTTGCAATGTAAACAATTAGCAATCGGCGACACATTGGGGTCAGTGTCATCAATAGGTACGGCTAAACGATCATCAAATACAAAAAGCTTCCCCCGCCACTTGCCTGTTCCTACTGTTTGCCCATAAGCAATTACACCACCATCAAGTTGGTAAACTTCTTGAAACCCTTTCTCAAGTAAAAGAGAAGAATACAATTCACAGCGAATACCTCCTGTACAATACATCATAATAGGTGTAGTTTTAGGATCATATTCTTTAGATAAACTGTCAGCATAATCTGGAAACTCACGAAATGTTTGAATATTTGGAAGAATAGCATTCTCAAAATGCCCAATTTTCCATTCATAGTTGTTTCGCACGTCTAATACCAAACAACGCTTTTCCTCGAGTTTAGCATGCCATTCTTGAGGAGAAATATGTTTCCCTTGCTTAGAGAGATCCACATGATGTCCAAGAGCAACCAGTTCTTTTCGATATTTAACAGTTACACGAGGAAAAATATTTTCTTTAACATGATGAATTTTAAACTTTATATTTGAAAATCCGGGACGTTGTTTTAACCAAGCCATGTATTGTTCAGCATCAGGCTGGTAACCACTAAATTGCCCGTTAATTCCCTGCTCAGATATATAGATGCGACAAGCAACATCTAAATGTTTAAAAAATTCTTTGTGTAGAGCAATTTCTTGCTGAGGATTATCTACACGAGTTAAATAATAGTAAGCTAAAGCATAATAGTTCTTTTTCATGGGAGGAATCCTAGCAAATTCTCGGAAATAATTCCATTGTAGAAAATTGGGTTGGGAACTAAAATGCCTCTTGGTATTTTTTCAAATAAGTGAGTATCCATTTTAGAGGTGGAGATAATCTACTCAGGATACTAACTATATATTAGCTGTCCTTGTGTAATATTTAATCTTAATTTAAATAAGATGGACCAAGAAGGCGTGAATAATTTCTTAAGCTAAATAAAGGATTGAAGTACATGGCGCGATATTGTGGCCCTAAAAACAAAGTAGCAAGGCGTTTTGGAGCAAATATTTTTGGAAGAAGCCGTAATCCCTTGTTGAAAAAGCCTCATCCTCCAGGTCAGCACGGTATGCAAAGAAAGAAAAAGTCTGACTATGGTCTACAGCTTGAGGAAAAACAAAAATTAAAAGCATGTTACGGCATGATTTTAGAAAAGCAGCTAGTTAAAGCTTTTAAAGAAGTTGCAAATAAGCAAGGCAGCGTTGCTAAAATGTTTTTAGAGAGATTTGAATGTCGCCTTGATAACATGGTATATCGCATGGGCTTCGCTAAAACAATTTTTGCCGCTCAACAATTGGTTTCCCACGGACATGTCTTAGTAAACGGGAAAAAAGTAGACAGGAGATCATTTTTCTTGCGACCAGGAATGCAAGTTTCCTTAAAGGAAAAATCTAGAAAAATGCAATCAGTGAAGGAAGCACTAGAAAATAAAGATGAAAGCTCACTGCCTTCTTACATTTCCCTAGATAAGGCAGCATTCAAAGGAGAACTTTTAATCTCTCCTGAGCAAGATCAAATAGAAGCACAGCTTCCTCTGCCCATTGATGTGTCTGTAGTTTGCGAGTTCCTATCTCACAAAACTTAAATTTCTTAAAAGAAAAATGCTTTTAATGATGATTAAAAGACGCTAATTTTCTAGCGTCTTTTTATTTTTCTTTAACTTTGAAAACTTTTTAATAAACGAATTTCTTTTTCCCATAGCTCGGGCCCTCCAGGAGTTTCTAAGTATTTTGGCACCATTTTTGTTTGTTTATCTTGCATAAGAAATTTAAAACTTTCTATACCTATATCTCCTTCTCCAAGAGGAGCATGACGGTCCTTATGTTTTCCTAGAGGAAATAGCGAATCATTAAGGTGAAAAGCCCTTAAATAAGATATGCCTATATGCTCATCAAATTGTTTGAGGACTTGTGCCCAACCTTGAGGCGAAGTAATATCATAACCAGCAGCAAAGATATGACAGGTGTCGATGCAAATTCCTACAGGAATTTTATGCTTAAGTTTGCCTATAAGATAACCCAACTCTTCAAAACAACTGCCAACCAAAGTACCTTGACCCGCAGTAGTTTCCAGAAGAACAACAAGTGGAGGAGAATTTTCAAATAAAGGTTCCATTAAAGAAAAACTAGAGGCAATTCTGTCTAGACAAGCTTCTTTGGTGTCGTCTACAGCTGCACCAGGATGGAAATTTACGAAATTGATGCCTAAAGATATACAATCTTCAATTTCTTGCTTTATACAGATACGGCTTTTTTCTAGAATCTCCAAATTTGGAGAACCCGGATTAATTAAATAACCGGCATGACTCATAATATAGGATAGGGATGTCTCTTCTAAGGCCTTTTTAAATGAAGAAATCAGGGAATCATTCAAGGGACGCCTTCGCCATTGCCTTTGATTTGCTGTAAATATTTGTACAGTAGAGGCTCCAATGGCTTGACCTTCGTAAAGGGCGTTGTGTAAACCTCCTGAGGTAGATGTGTGAGCACCTAGTACTGAGGTTTGAGGAGGGGGCAATATGCGCATTTTCATGCTCCAAAAAATCTCTATCTGCTATGGATAAACTAAGTATTAAGGGAGTACGATATTTTAATGAATAAAAAAGATAGCGAAGGATTGGTAGCGAGTTCCCTTTTTAATTTACTTTCAGGAACGTTTTTTAGTCGTGTAACAGGAATGTTACGGGAGATTGTCATGGCCGCATATTTTGGAGCAGATCCTTTAGTCGCTGCTTTTTGGCTGGCCTTTCGTACAATTTTCTTTCTACGGAAAATCCTAGGAGGACCAATTCTGGGACTAGCTTTCATTCCACATTTTGAGTTTTTAAGATCTAAAGATGAAAATAGAGCAGCATTTTTTTTCAGAAGTTTCTCTCAATTTTTTTGTTGGAATGCCTGTGGGTTTACTCTGTTAATTGAAATATGCTTGGGGATTTGGTTATACCATTCACAGGGAAATATTGCTGATGCTCTTCTTTTGACAATGATTCTTCTTCCCTCAGGAATTTTTCTCATGATGTACACAGTGAACTCCACTCTGCTGCATTGTGAAAAGAGATTCCTCAGTGTGGGTCTAGCTCCAGCCATTGTAAACATTTTGTGGATTTTCACAGTATTTTTAGCTAGAAACAGTGACCCTAGACAAAGGATTATAGGATTGTCGGTTATCCTTGTTTTTGGATTTATGATGGAATGGCTAGTTACTGTTCCTGGAGTTATGAAATTTTTAGGTAAAGCAACAGAACGACCAAAGGAACGAGATAGCATTAAAGCATTAATTGCACCGTTATCATTAGGATTGCTGTCTATGGGAGTGTTCCAATTGAATCTTTTAAGTGATATGTGCTTAGCACGCTATATCCATCCCATTGGTCCTCTCTATTTAATGTATTCCGTAAGAATACAGCAGTTACCCGTACATTTATTCGGACTTGGTGTATTCACAGTCCTTTTACCTGCGATTTCCCGCTGTGTGCAGGATGAAAGACATGACGAAGGGTACAAATTAATGAAGTTTGCTTTAAATCTCACAGTTTCCGTCATGGTTATAATGACCATGGGATTGCTATTATTAGCCCTTCCCGGTGTACGTGTTTTATACGAACACGGTTTATTTCCTACCACAGCAGTATACGCTATTGTAGAAGTGTTACGTGGATATAGTGGGAGTATCATCCCTATGGCACTAATTCCTTTGATTTCAGTGTTATTTTATGCAAGACGTCATTACACAATACCTCTGGTTATTGGAATTATAGCAGCTGTAGGAAATATGATTTTAAATGTGCTCTTTGGATGCTTGATTATCAAGCATGTTGCAGGACTCGCATATGCAACTTCAATCGCTTCTTGGGGACAGTTGTATTATTTATGGAAATATGCTGCAAAACACCACCCCGTATATTCCGGGTTAATGTGGGTGACTATGAAACGCTCAATAAAAGTTGTGGGAACGACATGTTTAGCCTTTATAGTGACCATAGGGCTAAATGTTGTAACTCAAACAACATATATTGTTTTTATTGAACCCTACACTCCACTACCTTGGTCTTTATCTTCTTTTGTTGCTCAAAGCACAGCTTTTTTCTCTGAAAGCGTCATTTTCTTGGCTTTTTTGTTTGGTTTTGCAAGACTACTTCATGTAGAAGATCTTGTAAACTTAACATCTTTTCAATATTGGAAAGGACGTCAAAATCTCTTGCACAGTTCGCAAGTTATGCAAGATAATCAAAATTAACGACTTATTCTTTCCTTTCTGTTGGCTGCGCGCTACTTTGCACGAATAACCATCTGTTTCGGTCTTCTGAATTTTGACAATTAAATCGACACTAAGGAAGCTATGAAAAAATACATTTGTCTCTGGTTAATGTGTATAGTAAGTGGCTCCGCAGTATCAACAAGTTATGCGGAGATACCTACAAAAGAACAAGCAGCAGAGCATTCTCCCGCGTTTACTAGTCTAGATGAAGTGAAGTCCTATTTAGATACTCGAGGTTTTGTAGAGACGCGCAAACGAGGGGGTATATTAAGGCTGGCTGGAGATGTTCGTGCTAAATGGATCTATGCTAAGGAAGACATTAAAAATCCTACTCTTTCAGATAAAACGCCATTACCTACAAACCGCTATCGTAGTGAGTTTCATCTTTATGTAGATTATACTACAGGGAAAAGTTGGCTAACCTCAAAAATGAATTGGACAGCAATTGCTGGTGGAGAAACAACAGCTGCAGGTGTGGATATTAATCGTGCTTTTCTCGGCTATCGTTTCTATGAAGATCCTGCTACCTTTACTAAGGTTTTTGCTGAAATAGGGCGTTCCTTATTAGGGGATATTTTTGAATCTGAACTCCAATTTAATAGTGATTTTGATGGTGTGCATTTTTATGCAAGTCGTCGTTTAAGTAAGGATCATCCGTATCATGCTATTGTTCACGGAGGACCTTTTGTCGTAAATATGGCAAAAAAACATTATGCTTGGGTCATTGAAGGAATAGTAAATAAACTCCCAGGGAATTTTTCCTTGAAATGCAGTGTCATTGACTGGAATTCTTTTTCTCCTTCAGAAACTTCGAGCACGACATCATCTTCTGGAAGCCAAAAGGATCCTAAATATAAGTATTGTGTATGGCAGTGGTTAGTGGGAAAATACGCCACAGTTTCTTGGTGGCATGGTGAGAAAAAACCACTTTATTTATACGGTGCTTACTTAATGAATGCTTTAGCGAAAGCAACGAAGACAACATTAAATGAAAAACAAAATAAGGGTTGGTTTATAGGTGGAACTTTAGGCGCACTAAGAAAAGAGGGAGATTGGTCATTTACAGTACGTTATGAATATGTAGAAGCCTTGGCTATTCCTGAGATCGATGTCTCCGGTATAGGTCGAGGAAATCAGCTAAAGTTTTGGTTTTCTCAGGCTATAGCGGGTAATTATGATCCTAAAGAAGCTAACGGCTTTACGAATTATAAGGGAGCTTCTTACCTTTTCATGTATGGAATAACAAATTCCTTATCCTTAAGGGCTTATGGAGCCTTTTCTAAACCTGCAGATAATCGTTTAGGTAGTGATTTTACTTATAGAAAGTTTGATATTGGTTTAATATCTGCATTTTAACCTTTTTTTAATAAAAAATCATTAATAAGCTCACATTAAAATTAAAAGATGTGAGCTTTTTTTTATTATTTTATAATAAATAAAAGATTTAATGAGTTTTTTATTGTTATGGTTAATCCTATTGGTCCCATAGATGAATCTACAAATGTCGCTCCAGCAGACTTGTCTACTCTAGGAATGCAGGCCAGTGCAGCTAATCGTAGTGCAGAGGCTCAAAAAATAGCCGGTGTTGATGGAAGCGAAAAAAACCAATCTTCAGTAAGTGCAGTTGGAACATGGAGTTTGCTATCTTCTGCAAAGTCATCTCTAACGAGTTTGTTTGAAAAGATTAGTAATTTCTTTTCAGGGAGCACGAGTACGAGCACCAGCACGATTACTTCTTTTGAGGAAGCTCAAACTCAGGCAAATTCTGCATTGGAAGCTTTACAAAGTGCTGCATCATATGCTGATTTTAAAGCTGCTGTAGCTTCTCTGCAAGAAGCTGTAGATTATATGAATACTAATGCAAGTGATGATAGCCAAAAACAAGTTGCCGCTGAATGGCAAACTAAATTAAGTAGTCAACAGGATTATATCTCTCAAGTTACTACAATCGGAAACTTACTTGAATCTAACCAAACATTGTTAGAGGCAATTAAAACTTCCTCATCTTTAGATCAAATTATAGGAGCAGCAGGTTTAGCTGAGGAAAATCAAAATACAGCAACAGAGTTGATAGAAAAATTAAAGGAAAGCTATCCAGATTCTACTTTAGCAAGTAATTTACAGAATGAAATTGATACTGTTACAACATCTGTTGTAGATTTATCTACTCTTATACAAGAGGTTTACGACGCTGGTCAGGGAAGCGCTGCTGCTGTAGAGCAAGCACAGGCAAATAATAGTCAGGGAAATATTGACGCCTGTAAGCAAATTATTGATGATGCCGGAACATTAATTAGTACGGCGTTAACTCAAGCTCCGAATTCTCCTATAGTTCAAGAAGCTTCAAAACTACAGCAAGCAGCTGCAGCTGCTATAGAAGAGATTACTCCCAGTGGAGGCGGTGATGTTGGATTGGGAGGACCCGGAGGACCAGCAAGTGTGGGGACTTCTCAAAATAAAGGAGGAACTATAGCGGACGCACGCGTATCCATGCTTCTTGCTGAGGCTGATAACGAAACAGCATCAACCTTAATTCAGGGATTCCGAAGAATGATTGAACTATTCCATAGTGAAAATCCCGATATTTCATCTACTGTGAGCAAGCTTGCTGAAGAGGTTAAGAGTCAGTTACAACCACCTACGGAGCAAAGTCAAGCTATAGAACAAGCCTTGCAAGGAGAAGGAATGGACTTTTCCGAGGCTTTAGGAGCTATAGCAGAAGCAGCATCTCTCGCTGTAGGATCCTCTACAGATGTTGCTAGTATGAGTGGAAGTGTTGTTTCTGATATTTCTCAGGTAGTTTATTCGAAGGGATCAAGTTCTGTATCAAGCTTTGTTAAAGGATACAGTGCTTATCGTGCTTTAAGTAATTTGTATGCAGAAAGTTCAGCTGCAAATCGAGAGATTTTGGATAACACAACTTTGTCAACATTACAATCTCGTCCGTCGAGAAGCACAACAGAAGTAGAACGAAATAATGATAGCAATTCTCGAGATCCTGCTTCGAGTGTAGCACGAATGATTGTTGATAGCAGTAGTACACTTGGCGATGTTTACAGTGCAGTATCCGCTTTGGAAGATAAGCTTACTGCCATGACAGGAGGAACTTCCACATCGGCGGATTCAACAACAACAAGATCTACATTGACTTCAGGAGTTACAGAAGCACCGAAATCGGGTTACCCCTACGTACAACTTTCTAGTGATTCTACTAAGAAGTTTATAGAGAAATTAGAAGCAGAGTTTGCTGAAGGATCGAAGAGAGTAGCAGAGCTACAGGAAGCAGTCTTTGAAAAACAATCACAATTTATCCAACAAGTATTAGTTAATATAGCCTCTCTATTTTCAGGATACTTGCAATAGTCTTTAGTTAGTTGTTTCTTAACATAGAAAAAGCTTGTTTTGCTTATTGTAAAACAAGCTTTTTTATATGTATTTCTTCTTGTAGATTTTTATCTTTCTTAGAAGAACAGAAAAATGCCTGAAATTAGGTTTTAGAGAAGACAGTATTCTCGTTTTGTTGATTGTTACGGCGAATAAATTTCCTAATTAATTAGGATAAATTTCACCCGCTAAGTGTGTCAGAATCTTATTTAATACCTGCATTGACGTGGATACCAATGTCCATTCTTGTTGTACGCTAGACATTTGGTTTTGTAGATTTAATTGTTGAGTTTGACTTTGTGTCGTATAGTTTTGTTGGTCAGACTGAATTTGAGTAAACAGAGTGCCTAAACCCCCGGTGATACTGATATTAGGAAATCCGTTAGCAATAAATCCTTCTAGAGAAGCTAATGTAGACATCCAGTCTTTCATTCCTACAATTTTAAATACATTTTCTTTTACTGTATTGTTATCCATTTCGGGGGTGATCGTCAGGCTAGTTAATAGGGCATTGAGGACATTGAGCTGGTTTAGTGTGATATTCAGAGCGTAGTTGTAGTTTGCTGTTGCATTACGCATTTCAGTGATCTGAGATGAGGATGCTCCCGAAAGGGTATTGATTTTTTTCATTAATTCTTCTACTAGCACAGAAGCGCGTCGACAAAGATTAACATCATTAAAGATATGATCTTTTTCTTTAGACACTGCTACGAGAGTTTCGTAGTAATCTCCACAAAATAGATTCTCTCCTTCTTTACTTTCGACGAGGTAGGATGAGAAATTATAATATACTGATGTCGTGGAAAAGGTGTTGGTAATTTCAAGTAATTTATTGATTGCATTAGCAGCAAGGTTGTTGAAGTTAATTTCTTCAATCAGAGGATCTAATAGAATGGATTGTTTAGGTAGCTGAGAGTTTAGAATAAAATAAATAAATGCAGATCCTAAACTTTCGGAATTTAACCAACTAGTAACGGCATTGGCTCTTTCATCAGTGAAACTAGCATTGGCGGGATCGAACTCTTCGTATTTTTCCTCAAGATCTGTTATTTGCTGTTGCAATTTTTGAATATGTTCTGTGGCTGCTTTTGAAAAGTTATTTAAAATCTCAGTGGCTTCTGTTGGTAGTTCCTCGTTATCAGCAATTTTGATTTGCTCTACAAAGTTTGCAAAATTGGGGATATAATAGGTTGTTTGTCCCTGTTGTCCTCTTGATTGAGCTGTTGTGAGATAGGTACCTAGACTAGTAGTGGCGATGGTAGATACGTCTTGCCCAATATCAGAAAAGAAAGAGTAGTTGGTTTTAAACAGTTGTCCCTTATTATTTAAGTAAGTTTGTATTGTAGATTCATTATTTATAAAATTTTGTAGGGTGTAATCAGCAAGTTCTTGAAAGACAATAGTACGAGCAATAAAGCCGCTCATAGATACGTCATTATTTTTTACTTTTAATTCAAGTATAGAATTCACATAAGGTTCGATTAAAGTTTTTTCATCCTGCTGTAGGTAACCGTAGATTTGAGATAAGTTCATTAAACCTGCATAGGATTCCATGGCTGCAGTGACAATTTCTGAAGTGTATTCTTTTTGTTTGACAATAATATCAGTAAGTTCTGCCCAAGTTGAAAAACAATTTTGTGCTTTTTGAAATAGTTCTAGTTGGTTTTCTAATGTTTCTTTTTCGTTTTCTATAGATAGACGAACAGTATTTAAATTCTGCACAGCAGTTTGATAGGCACTAACAATGCCTTCACGATATAATGCACCATCTCGAGAAGGTAAATATTCATCTAAAGTAGATTGTTGTGGTAGCACACTAGCTGTATAAATAGTTTGTATATCATCTTCAGATAAAGAAGATTGTGTTAGATATTTACTTAATGCTAATTGTGTTTTAATAATCTCATCATTGCCTCCAAGAGCAGGATTTTTCTGTACAGCATCTTTGAGGCCATCAAAAATGGAAAGCAACACAACTCGAGCGTTTACTTCGTCCACATTGTATTGCGTGGGCTCTGGAGGCTGTGTGGCGATGCTAGACATGTCTTGCATCATTTGTAGAGTACATGCCCCTACAGAACTACGGTATGTCATGATTTGTTTAGAGACATAAGTATCAAAGAAATCTTGTGCAAAGGTATTTTCGTATTCTGTTAAAGCTTCTTGAATATTTTCTTCTGTTGCTCCTGCAGCTGTTAACTTTTCTCGAAGAGCTTGTTGACCAGACTGAATAGCTGATGCTTGTTCTTTTTTTATTTGTGTTATGAGATCGTCATCAGTAGGTTCGTAGCTATTGTTAAATACTGTTTTTTGTTGTGTTTCATTAAGAGAATCCTTGTCTTTAAGTGGAGAAACTAAAGCAATAGCTAAAGTTATGGATGATACCTGTGACAGGTTTAACTCAGTTACCGACTCAATCAAAGTATCCAGACCATTTAAAATTGTAGGGACCAAAGCAACTGCGGTTGCTTCTTGAATGGAGGCAATAGTTTCCGTGGTGTCATTGTTTGTATTAGTAGTGGTAGAGTTATCAGAGCGTTTAGGCTGCTTGGGAGGAGAAGGGAAGATTGTATTGTGTGGGTTTAATAAAGAAGAGGCATGGATAGTTCCAGCATCTAAAATTGTGGCTAAACGCTTTAAGGCGTATAGACCAGAGTTAATGGCTTCTATGTCTATAGCGGGTTGAGCTTTGGGGTTAAAATTAGAAAACTTATGGTCTAATTTAATTTTAAATAAAGCATTTCCAGGGACTGTGGTAGATAAATTTTGTATATGAAGCGAAGACATAGAAAAACAAAATTAAAATAGTTTTTTATTTTATTTTCCTATTTTAAAAGGTTTTTTTTCATTCTGCTTTTTTACAGAGAAATTTTTTTTGTTTCTATGGTGTTGTTAATTTGTTTTTTAAGAAAAATAAAAATTTTTAATTAAAAAATAAAATAATTTTCATGTTAATTTTATTAAAAATAAAAATTAACCATTCTGTCTTTCCTATGGATATTGTGAATAATTCTTTTGTTTCAGCAATTTATAAAAAATTCTCTATTGCATCCAGTCACGGAGTAGAGAAAAAATCACAGCACTTGTTGGAGAGTGTTTTTCATTATGAAAAGACTGAGATGGAACGACATGCCATGCAATGTTTGTTCAATATTTTAGATCAAAAATCTGATGAAAAATACAGACAACTTGTAAATAAGTTACAAAAGGGAAGCTACACTCAGGTAACAAATATCCATTCAAAATCCTTAAATCTTGTGAATGTCACAGCTTCTGTTTCTTCCACAGAAGTAACAGCCACGGAAGACACAGTCACGGAAGATCCATATTATAATGCAGTTAAACAAAAGTGGGCACAAGGACTTCTGGAAAAAATTCAGTCTGTTATGACTAATGTTTTAACTGCAGCAAATTCAGACTCTTCTGAGGATAAAACTGATTTAGATACAATATCTACTGAGATAAACCGTTTGGTTTCTGCAGGAATGCAATTGACGGAAGCAGATTTTACTAGTTTATATGGTTTGCCAGAGGAATTTTTTAACGCTATACAAAAGACAGATATCTTTACAGGAGCACAAAAAACCACGTTTGTAAATGAATTAGCGGGATGTTATGGAGAGGCAACTCAGTTAATACAGGTGTTTGCTGATAGTCGTATAGAAGGATTCCAAGATGTTCTTAATGTAGTAAAGTCTTTGTTAACTACAGAGCAATTTACAGATTTTCTTCCTCTAGAAACAAAATTAAATGAGTTAAGAACTACTGTGCAGCCCTACGATGACGATGAGTTGAATCAAATAGCACAAGTGGGAGATGATTTATCCCTGGCCATTGCAGAATCAGATTTACCAAGAAATGATAAGATTCCTCTTACAAATCAGTTATCCCTGTTATATCAAGATCAAGTAGAAGCCTTGAAGTCTTTCAATGTGGTGTTGTCAGCTGTTGATTTTGTTAATCAACATCAATCTTCCGTATTTAGTACAATTTCTAGTTTAGTAGAGTCCTTAATGGGAACCTTTGCTCCGATTAATTTAGGTCAATCAAACACAGAGATTAGCAGTGCTGCTTTATCTGGAGCCCTACAGATAGTGCGAGCAATTAATTCCCGATTTGATGAGTTAACGGAAGAACAGCAGACCTTAGTTAACACCGCTGTGGACACTTTAGACGATTTCTATGGGAATCAATATTTAGGAGGTTTATGGGCATATTTTGTAGCTTCTACAGCACTAGCGAATAATCCTACAGCAACACTTACTGACGTAAATAATGCCGTTAAGGAGGCAGCAAAAGAAGTAGAGAATTCAAAATTTAATTTTGCTAAATCTTTAAAAGAAGTAATGGATGCCGTGGCTGCTGCTAATGGTCAGTGTACTATCAATAACAATCCATCGGAAAGTTATACTATTTATTCTAGTTCAACAGATAATACAGTAACCACGAATCAGATCCTTCTCAATCGTGGATCTGTAGGATTTCTTCCTAAGATTACTGCAGCCGCAAACGGGAAATCTGAAATCACAGCACGTGCATATTTTCAGTTTAAAGGTCAGGCATCAGTAGAAGATGCAAAATTGCAGCAAACAACAGAGGAAGTCCAAACACAGAAACAAGGCTTTCAATCGATGCAGACAAATATCTATGCTGAGCAACTTATGTCTCAAGCTGTGGGATTAAAATCCATGGCTTTTCCTTCTGCTGTAGCCGCTGTGTTAATTGACCACTATATGCCTAAGGAAGTAGATTTCCTAGAAGAGATTTACGGACAATTATATTATAGCAACTTTGGTTCCTCTGTAGGAAATGCTGTGATCGAAGCTATTTCACAGTATGTAAATGCCGCTACGTATTTCACTTTTGCAAGTTATGTAGGACAGCAACCTGCAGTTGGTGTTGGTTCAAGTTCAGATGATGATGTATTTCCAGGATCCGCAGAGAGTGCGCAATCTAAGTTAGATACAGAAAAGCAGCAAGCCGCTGCTTATTTAAAAAGCACTCAAGATGCCTTGACTGTTATTGCGGAACAAGTTGCTAAGGTTAATGCTGATGAAAAGATGACTAATGAGCAGCGCACAAATATTTTAGATGCTTTGAATGACTATACAGATAATCTAAATGCAATATCGAGTTCACTAGTATTATTACAAAACTATCTCGCTCCTTTATCAGTTGCAGAGGGTTCAGTAGCAGGGACATTTAAAGTAAACGGAGGGCAAGAGCAGTGGCAATCGCGATTGGAGATTTTAGAAGATGCTTTGATTTCTGGATTGTCAGGAAATGCAGTTGCAGGAGGGATGTTCCCTGTTCAAGCTCTTGTACAAGCAGATCAGCAGTCATATGCAGATATGGGACAGAATTACCAGCTAGAACTCCAGATGCATTTAACATCCATGCAACAAGAATGGACAGTGGTTGCCACTTCTTTACAGTTATTGAACCAAATGTATCTGAGTTTAGCTCGAAGTCTCGTGGGTTAATATTTTTCTTGCGATGATAGAAAGTTGGCATAATTTTCGCTCCTTAATTTCTTGTAGAAGCAGGAAATTTACGAGGAAATCATGTCTATACCATATATTCAAAAAGAGCTAGCTCGTTTAGAATCTATTAATGATCAGTTGCTTACAGAACTACATTACGTACATACGTTATTGTGTGATATTGGGTTTCCAGAAGGATTAGTTACTATTAAGGCAATTGCTAAAGAAGTACTCACTGAGGATGAATTCTTAGATTAATAGGAAAAAGAATCGCCGAGATAGTGTTGCTTTACCATGGGATTAGCAATCATTTGTGATGAGGAGCCTTCAAAGAAAATTTTTCCATCAATGATGAGATAACAACGATCCGCTATGGAGAGAAGCTCCTTAGCATTATGATCTGTAATGAGAATACCAATCCCACGACTGGATAGAATTTTGATTAAGTATTTTACATTTTGAATTACAAGAGGATCTACATTAGCAAAAGGCTCATCTAGAAGAAGCACACTGGGGTTAAGTGCTAGCACACAGGCAATTTCGAGTCTCCGACGTTCTCCTCCCGAAAGAGTTCCAGCTTTTTTATTAATACATGAAGATAATTGGAGATCATCTATCAATGTTTCGAGTAAGTGCGATTGTTGTTTTCTTGCTTTATAGATGATTTCTAGGATACAGATCAGGTTTTCTTTTACTGTAAGATCTTTAAATATTGTAGGTTCTTGAGGTAGATAACCAATTCCTAGTCTCGCTCGATAATCCATCGTTTTTTTAGTGACATCAGTATTTTTAAAGATAATCTTTCCCGAATCGGGACGGATTAATCCTACAGTAAGATAGAAAGCTGTTGTTTTTCCCGCACCATTAGGTCCCAAAAGCCCGACAACTTCTCCTGAATTCACTTCAAAAGAAACATCATTTGTAACAGGTTTTTTATTATATTTTTTTACTAAGTTACATACAGAAAGTACGGGCATAGCTACCTATTTTTTGAGTAAAAATAACGACAGAGTTTTCATACCCCCTTCGACTCTTTCATCAGATCCTTGCGGATCCGGATGGATGGGATCTACGTGAAAATAACAATCATAAATATTTAGTGAACAATCTTGGTAATTTAATACTCCTCCTTTACCTTGAAATGTCATTAACTTATCTAAGTCTTGAGTGTAGATATGGCCGGAGAGTTTAGATAAAGCTTCCTTACAAACATAGTTGGTATCAGCTAAATGTAACTCCATACAAGATTTATCTACGTGGCAATTGAAAAATCTTCTTTCTGGTGAGGTAATCTGTTTCTGAATGCCTAGTTTCTTAATCTTGAGGAAAGGAGGAGTAGTATCAAAATGCTTATTCATACAGGAAACGTCGCAAATGCTATCTACTTTAATGATAGCAATCATGGTGGAACATGCAATTCCTAAGATTCCTAGAGAGCAAAGTAAACCATAAAACCAAAATTTCGTCATACTAATGCCGAAGTAAATGAACATACACAAGAGTACAGTTGATCCCATGTGGAGATTAGTTCAGCAAAAGCATCTAGAGATAGCATAGAAGCGGCATCGCTTTTTGCTGAAGATGGGTCAGCATGTACCTCAATGAAAAGACCGTGAGCACCTGCTGCTAAGGCTGCTCGCGTTAATGTAGGAATAAATTCCGTTTGTCCTCCACTTTCTGTTTGTAGCCCTCCAGGAAGTTGTACAGAGTGTGTTCCGTCAAAAAGGA
The DNA here is from genome assembly GCF_000583875.1 of Chlamydia avium 10DC88. Classification (NCBI taxonomy): domain Bacteria; kingdom Pseudomonadati; phylum Chlamydiota; class Chlamydiia; order Chlamydiales; family Chlamydiaceae; genus Chlamydia; species Chlamydia avium. The sequence continues at coordinate 899,345 of NZ_CP006571.1, forward strand.
CAGGGAAACCATGACGTGCTAGCACAGGAATAGCTCGCATATCTGAAATCAGATTGTTATAACCAAAAGAAAATCCTCTTTCTGTGAGTATAATATTTTTATTTCCTGTCGAGAGGATTTTTTCAATAGGGCCGTGGAGATCCCAAGGAGACAGGAATTGCCCTTTTTTAATATTGATAGTTGCTTGTGTCTCTCCTGCAGCAATGAGTAAATCAGTTTGGCGGCATAAAAATGCAGGGATTTGCAGAATATCACAGACTTGAGCTGCTTCGCGTGCTTCGTCTGGAGAGTGAACATCTGTCAGGATTTCTACATTTAGAGTTTCTTTAATATTCGATAGGACTTTCAGGCCTTTTGTGATCCCAGGGCCTCGATATGAGTGTATGGAGGAACGGTTAGCTTTATCATAGCTACTTTTAAATATCCAATGAATACGGTCGGCATAGGGAGTGACTATTTCTTGAATTTTCCTCGCAATTTCTATTGTAGTTCTCTCTTCTTCTATAACACAGGGACCGGCAATGAGAATCATTTTATTTGAGAACATTATCTTTTACTCTTAATCGTTAATAAAAAGCCACTATAGAGGTTTATGTGAAACAAGTCTACAGAGGATTTAGTTAATGCTCCTTGAGGAACATGAATGAAAATGAGTCTTAAATTGACTTTTTTAGACTTAGATTTATACTAAGTCCAAAGTTTTTTATATTAAGACGTTTTCTTTATTCAAATTTCTGTGTGAATCTGGACCGATAGCTCAGAGGATAGAGCATTCGCCTTCTAAGCGAATGGTCGCAGGTTCGAATCCTGCTCGGTCCGATTTTTATTGGTTTTAAAATTCACCCTTGCCTGCGGAATTTCCGCAGGATGAGGAAAAGGTGTATTTTGTTTGGCTTAATTATCTTCCATAATTTCTAGGCTGACTTTCACATTGTTTCTACTGGCTACGGAAACAAGTAAAGTACGTATGGCTTTGATTGTTCGGCCTTCTTTACCTATAATTTTGCCTATATCGGGTTTGGCGACTGTCAATTCGTAGATAATAGTATGCGTTCCTTGTACTTCTTTAATATGCACTTCGTCAGGGCGATCTACGAGGTTTTTAATAATGTAGGCTAAAAATTCTTTCATAAGGTCATCCTATAACTAAATTTTCGCTGTCTGCAGGAGATCGGAAAAAATCGAACTCTAATTAATTTAATTCTAGTTTGTATGTAAAAATAATCAAACTAATTATTAGTTTTTATTTAATAAAATCAAACAATTGCTTGTTAGTATTTATATTAGTATCTTGAAATTCTTTCTTTATTAAGAGTCTCATATCACAAGGCAGCGGAGTAGTTAGTTTTAAGGGCTCATAAGTTTGTGGATGAATAAATTCTAGGCTATAGGCATGTAATTGTTGTTTGTCAAGATTGTAACTTGTGTTTATAGATTTAGATCCATAAATAGGATCTCCTAAAATAGGTGTATTTAAGTACTTCATATGTACTCTAAGTTGATGAGTACGCCCTGTTTCTGGATACAAGAGAACAAGACTAAGTTTTCCATTATAAGTTAATACCTCACAATGAGTAACAGCCTCTTTCCCAGAGGTAGAAATAGTGATTTCTTTTCTTTTAATGGGATGACGAGACAATTTTGTACGGATGGTTGTATTTGTTGGTTTCCCTATGCAAATAGCGACGTAAATTTTTTTTATCTGTTTCCTTGAGAATAATTCACTATAAATAGCTTTTGCTTGACGTGTTTTTGCAGTAATTAATAATCCTGAAGTATCTTTATCTAGTCGGTGAATAATTCCAGGTCGCCAGGGATCTTCGGGAAATTCTTGTTTTAGTCTTTCTCCAATTTCATGAAGTAAGGCGTGTACAACAGTGGAGTCGGCATGCCCTGGAGCAGGATGTACAACCATATTGCGAGGCTTATTAATTACTAAAATCTGATCATCTTCATACACTTTATCTAGGGGAATAGCTTCAGGGGTAAGCTGATGCATCTCTTCTTTTTCAGAAAGAGTAATAATTACAGAGTCCCCAGCCACTACTTGTGTAGATGCTTTAGTTTGTACACGTCCATTTACTTGAACACATTGGTTAGCAATGTGTTGCTGATAAAAAGTTCTTGAATATTGTCCTTGTTGAGAAACTAAGAATTTATCCAGGCGGTTAGCATTAGTTTCGTCAACAGTAAAACAGATAGATTTCATTTATAAAGTTTTTGTTTTAAGATTTTAAAATAAAAAAACTTATGATTCTAGAAAAAATAGAAAATCTTTTGTTTTTAAAACATTAAGCTAATTACAGTAAAAATTGCCTTCTAATTGTAATTAAAATTTTTTCTAAGATGGAAGAGAAATATATTGAAAGTTCTCACATGCTAAAAAAGTAAGAGAAGAAACATCATCACACAAGAAGGTATGTTGTAATAGACTAGTAACATGGCGAATGTGTTTTTCCCATTCTTGTATAGTGTAAGGAAATTTGTGGAGTTCTTTGGCAAGATAACGATTTCTTTGGTAAGAAATTAAGAACAAGTACAAAGGATTATTAATAAATAGGGACCAACGAGGGGCAGAGCTCATAAAACGCAAGAATACCGCTTCTTGCAGAGGAAGAGCTAAAAAATAGCTTGGTGCCATACTATTCTTTATATATAGAACGCATTTTTTTTAGATGCTTTTTGCGCGCGATCCATTTCTTTATGGATGTTGCCAAATGAAGAAATTAAAATAGATTGAATGAAGCTATTGTACATTTCTTCACCTTTTTCTTTTCCCATTTTTTTGAATTAGGGCCAGACGTAATTGATCTAATGTACGTACAGGTCCTTCAAACGTCATATTCGAAGGGGCAAAGTAGTCAGGAGAGGCTTCATGTACAGGAGATGGTCGTTGTACTTCTATACCTTCAGTATTGATGTAGCGTGGTTCCATACCCTAACCATCGTTTATGTTTAAGCCTATATTATGCATTTTACTACGATGAAGAGTTATTTTCTATGTTATACAAGTCCCTTGTATTAGAAAATATGCTTTTCGATTGTTTTATTTACAAACAACTTTCTGTTGTAGAAAAGCTTGCTTTTTTAAAGAGGAAGATAAAATTTGTGTTTTTCTCGTTCCTAAATGTCTGTATTTTTCTAAAAAATCTTTCAAATATTTTATGGTGAATTTCTTCATATTGCTGAGATTTTTCTCTACAGCAGCTTGTTTTTTTTCTAAGTTGGCTAAATCTTTAGTATAATGATCCTCGTTAAAACAGAGGATTTTTTTAATAGTTAATGATGCTAGTTGTGAGGTGGTTGCTTTGCTAGGAGGACCGTAGTTATAACTAGGAAGAAAGGGTGCTAAGGAAGAAACTACAGTATTATGTAAATCTTCCGGGGAAATTTTCTTTCCTAGTTGCGCAAGATGTTCTCGAACCTCATCGTACAACCGGTATTTAATGAAAATATACTCTAAAGTTTTATGATAGTATTCTTGAGAAAGTGCTTCTCGAAGAATATGTAATTCTTTTTGTAAATAACCCATTAAGGTTTCTGTGTGGAGCTTTAAAATTTCAGAAATTGAGGTTTCTCTAGGCGTATTATTATAAATTGCTGTGGGCTTCGACGTGAGAATTACTCGACATTCTGTATGTTGGAACAAAGCTTCTATAGCTTCCTTAGCATGTATACCTTTAGCAAGTTTAATTTCTATATGAGGTACGCTTGTAGAAAAATCTTGAATGGAATCTATTTTGATCACACCACGTTTTGCTGCATGTTCAATAGAACGAATTAGTGTTTCCGTGGTTGTTGAGGGGCAGATTTCTTTGATAATAAGTGTTTTATCGTTTACAGTTTGAATGGCGGCGTACAATGTTATAGAACCTAGACCATCATGATATTCTGAGGCATCCATGATTCCTCCGGATAAGAAATCAGGAAGAAGAGCAAATGGACGATTATTTAAAATAGCTATTTGTGCTTCTAGAATTTCACATAAGTTATGAGGGAAAATCTTTGTCGTCATGCCAACAGCAATACCCTCGGCGCCATGCAATAATAATAAAGGAAGTTTTGCAGGCAGGATATCCGGCTCTTGCTCTCTTCCATCATAAGAATCGTGGAAGGACATGAGATCCGTATTAAAAAGAATTTCTTTTGCTAAAGGGCTTAATCGAGCTTCAATATAACGTGCCGCTGCATGAGGATCTCCAGTAAGAGGATTCCCGAAATTACCTTGAGTATCAAGCAAATATCCTTTATTAGCTAAGACAACAAGAGCTTCAACGATAGGAGCATCTCCATGGGGATGCAATGCCATTGTTCTGCCAGCAATATTCGCAACTTTGTGCATTTTCCCATCGTCCATTTGGAATAAGGTCCATAACAATCGACGTTGTACAGGTTTTAAACCATCTAGAATGTGAGGAATAGCTCTTTCTAAAATTACATAAGATGCGTAATGCATAAAATGGTTTTTAAAAAGATGAGAGATGTCGTGCATAAACTAAAAATGGGTGATAAGATTATCCATAATAAATTGTTTACGTTCTTTAGTGTTTTTCCCCATGTAAAATTGTAGTAAAGAATTTACGGATTCTTGAGAGGTAATAGTCACGGGAGTTAGGCGCATATCTGTACCGATAAAAGCTTTAAATTCATTAGGAGAAATTTCTCCTAGTCCTTTAAATCGTGTTATTTCTAAAGAAGTTTCTTTTTTTCTGAATTGTTGAATAACCTGAAGCTTTTCCTGCTCAGAATAACAGTATTGCGTTGTGTCTTTATAACGAATTTTGAATAAAGGAGTTTCTAGTATAAATAAGTGGTTATTCTCAACAACAGGAAGAAAGGTCTTAAGGAAAAAGGTAATGAGTAAATTACGAATGTGCATTCCATCGACATCAGCGTCCGTTGCTAAAATAATCCGATTATAACGTAAATTTCGAGAATTGTTTTTAGTGATTCCTAAAGCAGTAGCAAGATAAAATAGCTCATTGTTTTTATATATCTTTTCTTCTTCCACAGAAAACACGTTCAAAGGTTTCCCTCTAAGAGCAAATACAGCTTGGGTCAGAGGATCTCTTGAAGCTAATATTGAAGCAGAAGCAGATTCTCCTTCTGTGATAAAGATGGAAGATGCTTCTCCATACAGAGAATGTTCCATATAATGAAACTTACAGTCTCGTAGCTTGGGGATTTTATAATGGAGTCTTTTTTTGTTTTTCTTTAAGTTCTTGCTTAATGAATTGCATGTTTTTTCTAGTCTTTTCATTAAGCTTGATTTTTTCTAAGAGTCGTTCAGCAGAAGAAGGATGTTTTTTTAATTCTTGAATAATTGCAGTCTTTACATCTTTGATGATGTTCGCGCGAATTTGTGTATTGCCTAGTTTATTTTTAGTTTGTGACTCAAAAATAGGAGAGGCAATTTTTATAGCAATACAACCGACTAATCCCTCACGAATATCATTACTTATGAAATTTTTATTAAAATAGTCATTAATACCTTTAACGATACCTTCTTTAAATGCAGTCAGATGTGTTCCTCCATCAATGGTTTCTTGACCATTTACAAAAGAGAAATAACGTTCATTGTGAGCTTCTATATGAGTGAAAAGAAAAGATAACGTAGAATGATGGAAAGCAAGAGGAGGATAGAGTGGATTATCAGAAATTTCTTCATTTAATAGATCTAGAAGACCTCCTTTAGATACGAATGTCTTTTCATTGAAGGAAATTTGTAATCCAGGGTGTAAATAAGTATAACGTCGAATTTTTTGTTTTAAAAACTCTTGATTAAAAGCAAACTCATGAAAGATTGTTGGATCGGGGGAAAAAGTGATTTCTGTACCATCTGGGTCTTTTGTAGATCCTTGGCGTACATCTTGTAAGACTCCTCTACAGAACATGGCATAGTGATATTTTCTTTTTCTTACGGAACGGACTATGAATTTTTCAGATAGCGCGTTGACAGCTTTTAATCCTACGCCATTGAGACCTACAGAGAAGTGAAAGACATCTTGGGTATATTTAGCTCCAGTGTTAATTTTGGATACACAATCGATCATTTTCCCTAAGGGGATTCCTCGACCTAAGTCGTGAATAGTTACTGAATGCGCATTCGTTGTAACGGTGATAATATCACCGTAACCCATAATAAATTCGTCAACAGCATTATCCATAACTTCTTTAAATAAAGTATAGATACCGTCTTCAGCCTGTGATCCATCCCCCAATCTACCTATGTACATGCCTGCACGTAAACGAATATGATCCAAAGATGCTAGAGAAACAATGCTAGCTTCAGTATAGGGTGCCATAGAAATTTCTTAAGTCTTAAGAAGTACAGTAAATTTGTAGAACGAGTGACTATCTCTATATTATGGATTGCAATAGAGACTTGGTCATTTTATTGTTTTCTTTTTATAAAAAAGTATTTGTCTTTTTGCAAAGATCTCCAGATTACGATATTTTCGTTTCTCGATCAAGGTAGAGCTATATTTTTCATGTAAAAGAGTGGAAACTCATAGTTATTTTCATAGTAAAATATATAGAGTCTCTCACTTACAAGTGATCCAATTTATTCATTAGTCTACACGGTAATTCTCGTTTGTTTAATTCTTTTATTTTTGTAAAAGGAACAGATTTAATTTTGTCCTAAAAGTTCTGAAATTAAAAAAGATGTAAGGAAAATAGGTGGTATCTAATTTTATCTTGAGTTATATAGCTGGCTGACTTTCATGTTCCGCATGCAAGACAAGAATCCTTGCTTTGTAGTTTCAAGTATTTGAATAAATAATTATAACGTGCTTATGGTTTTAGGAATTATTGGCGTTAGTTTTCGAGAAGCTGCTTTGGAAGAACGAGAGGCAGTTATCCATTTTTTCAAGGAATTTGAAACAAATCCCTTATTAGGACAGCGTTTTTTAGGCGAGAAAGGGTCGTTTATTTTGTTGCTTACTTGTCAACGTGCAGAAATGTATTTTTTCTCTCCAACGGATCATGAAATCATTCCAGAGTTAACAGCGCTTATTTTTGAAGTGGCTGGAGTAACACCATATTGTTATCAAGGATTTGTGTGTTTTCGACATTTATTTACGGTAACCAGCGGCATGGATAGCTTGATTTTTGGGGAAACAGAAATTCAAGGACAAGTAAAGCGAGCATATATGAAGGCAAAAGCAGAACGTGATTTGCCGTCTACTTTACATTTTCTATTTCAAAAAGCTTTAAAAGAAGGGAAAGGATTTCGTGCACAGCTAGTTATATCACATCCTAAAGATATTATGGAATCTACTGTAGAAGAAATTATATTGGAATGTAATAAGTCTAAGGAAAATGCATTTCTATTTATTGGCTACTCTGTAATTAATCGAAAAATAGCACGTGGATTAAAAGCTCGGGGTTATCATAATTTAACTTTTTGTTCTCGTAAAAAACGTTCCATATCTTATAATACTATTTCACGTAATGAGTTATCTTTTGAAGATTCTTATGATGTGATTTTCTTTGGATCTTCAGAATCTGCTCGAGAGATTCCTGGATTGTCTTCAGAAACCCTAGCAAGTGTCCGTAATCGTTTAATTTTTGATCTCAATGTTCCGCGTACCTTTGCATTATATCATGCTCCGGCAGACGCTACATATTTAGATATGGACTTTATCAGTGAGCGTATACGACAAAAGCTTCAAAAATATCTACCCTCTGCAAGTAAAGACAAACCATTTTTAGCATTAGTAGCAAGGAAACAATGGGAAGCTTATGAAAAAAAGTACTCTTGCATATCTTCAGAGCAGATTCAATCTCTTTCATCGAAGTCTTTGATTCTTTAGCACCTAATTCATCTCTTGACATATACAGCTGTCGAAAATACTCTAAGCTTTCATCGTTGACTATGATGGATTTTGTATTGGGGTCCTGATAAGTTGTAACTGATAACAGATATAATAAAAATCCATCCGAGTTTCTTGGGTCTTTTGTGCTTTATAGTGAAAAAGATGAATAAGGAAGCGAGCATAGTATTATTTAAAGAAATAAGAAATCGTTTTTATTTTTAAAGTTTGTATTGGCATAACTCGATTTTAAGAGCTGGAAAAGCTAACTCTAGAAAAGGGGTTGTCTTATTATGACGAAAAGAGACAGCCATTCCTAATTACTAGTAAGAGCGTGCATGTTGGAGAAATTGATAAAAAATTTTGCCACGTATATTGGTATAACGTCAACCCTTGAGTTTGATGCTGATGGAGCTTATGTTTTGCCTATAAGCGATCTTGTTAAGATTCGTGTCAGAGAAAACGCGGATAATGAGATTGTATTTAGTGCATCCCTTGGGGAATTGGCTCCCTCTGCAGATACCAATAAAGTGTATTTACAAATGATGGTAGCAAACTTGTTTGGAAGAGAAACAGGAGGTAGTGCTCTAGGATTGGATTCCGAAGGACATGTGGTGATGACTCGTAGAATTCCTGCAGAAGTTTCTTATGAAGATTTCGCTCGTTATGTAGAGAGTTTTATGAATTTTTCAGAAACCTGGTTTGAGGATTTGGATTTGAATAAGACAGAACGAGAAAATAGGCAGCAAGGGTAGGGAAGCATGGGTGTACGTTTAGTTGTTATTAAAGGCCCGTTGTCAGGAGTTAGTTTTGTTTTAGAAGAAGGAACTCGTTGGTCCCTAGGGAAAGATGCTGCAGCAAGTGATATTCCTGTGGAAGATCCTCAACTTGCCGATATTCAATTAATAATCACAAAAGAACAAGATGCTTACTATATTAGTAATGTAAATTCAGAATTCCCAGTTTTAGTTAATGGGAAGGCAATCACAGGTGCCACACAGTTAAACCATGGTGATGCCCTTCAATTTGGGAGTAATGAATATTCTTTTTTTGTGCATGAATTTGATGCTGATGATATTGTATATGATTTTAATCTCTCTTCAGAAAGTGCGGCTAATGTCTTGGAAGAATCTGCCGATAATAAGAAGAAAGCAGGCGAATCTGTTCGAGAAAATGTAGAAGCAACAGTCCTCCAATCTTCGGGGGCATCGTCAGAAGTCTCTCATGCAGATCAAGAACTTGCAGATGCTTTTTTGGCATCTGCAAAGTCAGAAAAAGTTCCTAATGGAACGCATGCGGATAAGGAAAATGCGAGTGCTTTTTCTTTAGATTCAGAGAAGGCACAAGGAAACCCTCAATCAGGGGATGTAAAAAATAATCAAACCCAGAACGTTGCTATGGAAGAAAACGGAGCGTTGCCTAATCAAAATCAGCAGCCGTTACCCAATCCAGGTCCTGTAGAAAATCAGAGACAATCCCAAGATGAAAATCTGACATCGGAAAATAAGTCTCTTGCTGGGGGGAGTTCTGAATCAATAACTTCTAAAGATGAAGATATAGACAAGAAAGAAACAGATGCCGAGTCAATGAAGGAGTCGTCTTCTGAGGATTCTAAAAAGTCAAACTCTTCCCAAGAAGATGGTGCTGATAAAGAAGAGGAACATACAGACGAAAATGAGAAAGAGACAAGTGAAAATGCAGAGGACACAGCGTCAGTAGAATCCCAAGAAAAAACAAATAAATCCATACTAGCTCCTTTTAACGTTCAAGATCTTTTCCGATTCGATCAAGGAATTTTCCCTGCCGAAATAGATGACATCGCCCAAAAAAATGTGTCCGTAGATCTTTCGCAACCACCTCGTTTTCTGTTAAAGGTATTGGCAGGCGCAAATATTGGTGCTGAATTTCATCTGGATACTGGACGCTCTTATATTTTAGGCAGTAGTCCTGATGTTGCTGATATTGTATTTAATGACCTTAGTGTATCTCATCAACATGCTAAGATCATAGTCAGTAGTGATGGATCTGCTATGTTGGAGGATCTAGGCAGTAAAAACGGCGTCATTGTTGAAGGAAAAAAAATAGAACACAGTTCTACGTTAAGTTCGAATCAGGTTGTTGCTCTAGGAACTACATTATTTCTGCTGATAGATAATTTGGCTCCTGCAGATACAATAGTGGCAGCGTTTGCCCCTGAGGACTATGGTTTGTTTGGCCGCCCCCAAGATGCAGAGGCCCTTGCAGAACAAGCGGCACAAGAAGAAGAAGAAAAGCGTCGGCGAGCAACTTTACCTACAGGATCGTTTATCTTAACATTATTTATTGGTGGATTAGCAATTCTTTTTGGGGTGGGAACAGCCTCGTTGTTTCATACAAAAGAAGTTGTTTCTATAGATAATATCGATTTTCAAGAAGATATTGAGCGTGTTGTTCATGCCTTCCCTACAGTGCGCTACACCTTTAATAAAAATAATGGACAGCTATTTTTAATAGGACATGTAAAAAATAGTATAGATAAAAGCGAGCTTCTTTATAAGGTGGATGCTCTATCCTTTATTAAATCTGTAGATGATAACGTGATTGATGATGAAGCTGTATGGCAAGAAATGAATATTCTATTGTCTAAAAGGCCAGAATTTAAAGGCGTCAGTATGCACTCTCCTGAGCCTGGGCAGTTTGTCATCACAGGATATTTAAAAACCGAAGAGCAAGCTGTCTGTCTTTCCGACTATTTGAATATACATTTTAACTATCTTTCACTTTTAGAAAACAAAGTTATTATAGAATCGCAAATGTTAAAAGCTATTGTAAGCCATCTGCTTCAGGCAGGATTTGCGAATATCCAAGTAGCTTTCATTAATGGGGAAGTTGTCCTTACAGGTTACGTAAATAATGATGACGGAGAGAAATTCCACGCCGTGGTTCAGGAGATTGCCTCTATTCCTGGTGTGCGCCTTATAAAAAACTTTGTTGTCCTTCTTCCCGTAGAAGAAGGAATTATAGATTTAAATTTGCGGCATCCAAATCGTTATCGTGTTACAGGATACTCAAAGTATGGAGATGTGAGTATTAATGTCGTAGTTAACGGTAGGATTTTAACTCGTGGTGACGTTATTGATGGCATGACAGTAACCAGTATACAACCCCATTGTATTTTTTTAGAGAGGGAAGGGTTGAAATATAAAATCGAGTACAATAAATAGCTGATGTTAAAGCTTATTAATTCTTTTGTCTTTAGGAAGAAGCATTATGTTTAATATGGAAAATACAGCTGCTAAAGAAGATAAATCCTTACGCCAGCTGTTTGATTTAGAAAAAGACATGCAGGATCTACGCACATCTCAGGAAATAAATGCGAACGTGCAGGAGAAATTGCAAAAGTTGAATACTTCTCTTCGTGAAGGTTCTGATAAGGAATCTTTTGAGAAACAACAAGCATTGTTAGCAGGATATCTAGCCCTTCAGAAAGTTCTCGGGCGGATCAACCGCAAAATGGTTTAATCGACTAGATAAGTGGAGAATTTATGAGTAGTGGTAGTGGGAGCAGTTGCTCAGCATTTAATTTCAATGAGATGCTTAATGGCGTATGTAAATACGTTCAGGGCGTTCAACAATACTTAGCAGAACTAGAAACCTCAACACAAGGTACAGTCGATTTGGGTACGATGTTTAATTTACAATTTCGTATGCAAATCTTATCTCAATATATGGAAGCTGTATCCAACATTTTGACAGCGGTGAACACAGAAATGATCACTATGGCAAGAGCTATTAAAGGAAGTTAATAAATTAAGAGAAAGATCATGGCAGATTTGGAATTATTTAAAGCAGATTTTGCTTTGTTGTTTGAAGCAGGTATGTTGGCAGTTAAACAAGGTGATGAAGATAGTGCTAAAAAGCTTTTTCATTCTCTACATATTTTAAATCCTGACCATTATGGTTATGAGTTAGGTTTGGCGTTGATTGATCTACATAAAATGGAAATTTTTGCTGCTGAAGAGCGTCTTAGTGCTTTAGCTCAAAAAGAAGTCGATAATTGGAGTATCAAGTCTTTTCTCTCTCTTACACACATGATGATTGTTCTACATCAAGGAAGTTCTTTTGAAGTCCGTCGTGAGAGCTTGGAAAATTGTCTAAAATTAGCCGATCAAGTTTTAGAAAACTGTGAAGTAGAATCTACAAGATTGCTTGCTCAATCTGTTTTAGACTGGCACGATACGCTAGTAGCTAAAAGTAGTGGTCCTTTAGGTTAATCCTTTTTACACTTTAAGTAACTCAGCTGGTTTATCTATGATTGATCCTTTGCAGATTTTCCCAAAATTAGATTCTGATAAAGAAGCAGCATCTATTCAAAAGCCCTCAGGAACCCCATTAGCAAGTGAGCTAAATAAAGAAGTTCCTGTATTTTCTTTAGGAACATCTTTAGATGCACACCATAAAAATATAGAGAATGTAAAACAAAATCCTATGGCAATGATGCAGGATCAAAATTCTAGTATTATAGATTCTGAACTACAGGAAGCCTTAAATTCAGAAGAATTTGAAGAACAAGTGCATAATCTTAAAGAACGCCTTTGGGATGCTCAATCTACAGTACAAAACCACGAGACAAATTCATTGTCTCCCGAACATCTTGAAGCTATGAACATCATCATTGATTTAATTAATGAGGACTTCGTAGATATTGCTAAGTATACGCAGCAAGATGTCAAGAAAAATATGGACAATGAAAAACACGAATCTGTTACACGTAAAGTGATTAATTGGGTCTCATCAGGAGAAGAAGTCCTCAATCGGGCGCTTCTTTATTTTTCTGATAGAAATGGAGAACGTGAAAGCTTAGCTGATTTTTTAAAAGTACAATATGCCGTGCAAAGAGCTACACAACGAGCAGAGCTGTTTGCTAGTATCGTAGGAACTACAGTAAGTAGTATAAAAACGATAATGACCACGCAATTAGGTTAACATGAATAATTTGACATCAGACTTCAATATGCTCATGTCGCAATTAAACGATGTGCATCTCACTACCATTGTTGGTCGTATTATTGAAGTCGTTGGTATGTTAATCAAAGCTGTTGTTCCCAACGTGCGCGTTGGAGAAGTATGCTTGGTTAAGCGTTATGATATGGAGCCTCTGGTCACCGAAGTCGTCGGCTTTACACAGAATTTCGCTTTTTTGTCTCCTTTGGGAGAACTTACAGGAGTTAGCCCGTCTTCAGAAGTCATTCCTACGGGTATGCCCCTATATATTCGCGCAGGCAATGGGCTTTTAGGACGTGTATTAAATGGTTTGGGGGAACCTATAGATACAGAAAAAAAAGGCCCTCTAGTTGATGCAAATGAAACTTATCCCGTATTTCGCGCCCCTCCAGATCCCCTTCATAGAGGTAAATTAAGAACAATTCTGTCTACAGGAGTCCGTTGTATTGATGGTGTGCTCACCGTAGCTCGAGGACAGCGTATAGGGATATTTGCTGGTGCAGGAGTTGGTAAATCTTCGCTTTTAGGAATGATCGCAAGAAATGCTGAAGAGGCTGATGTTAATGTTATAGCGCTCATTGGAGAAAGAGGACGAGAAGTTCGTGAATTTATTGAGGGGGATCTTGGGGAAGAAGGAATGAAACGATCTGTGATTGTTGTTTCAACATCAGACCAATCCTCACAACTAAGATTAAACGCAGCGTATGTTGGTACAGCAATAGCAGAATATTTTCGCGATCAAGGGAAAACAGTCATTCTAATGATGGATTCTGTCACACGTTTCGCTAGGGCATTACGTGAGGTAGGATTGGCAGCAGGAGAACCTCCAGCACGAGCAGGATACACCCCGTCTGTTTTCTCTACATTGCCAAAATTATTAGAGCGTTCAGGAGCTTCAGATAAAGGAACCATCACGGCATTTTATACCGTATTAGTTGCAGGGGATGATATGAACGAACCTGTTGCTGACGAAGTGAAATCTATTTTAGATGGCCATATTGTTTTATCTAATGCTTTAGCTCAAGCGTATCATTATCCTGCTATCGATGTGTTGGCATCAATTAGCCGACTGCTAACTGCAATTGTTCCTGAAGAACAACGCCGTATCATAGGAAAAGCACGCGAAGTATTAGCGAAGTATAAAGCTAATGAAATGCTCATACGTATTGGAGAATATCGTCGTGGATCTGATCGTGAAGTAGATTTTGCTATTGATCACATAGACAAATTAAATCGCTTCCTAAAGCAAGATATTCATGAAAAGACAAATTATGAGGAGGCAGCGCAACAGTTGCGGGCCATTTTCCGATAACTCTAGGTTAAAACGCCGTGCCTAAATATCCATTAGAACCTGTTCTAGCAATTAAAAAAGATCGTGTAGATAGAGCAGAAAAAGTCGTTAAAGAAAAACGACGACTTTTAGAAATAGAACAAGAAAAATTACGCGAATTAGAAGTAGCCCGTGATAAAGTAAAAAATCATTATATGCAAAAAATTCAACAATTACGTGAATTATTAGACGAGGGCACAACAAGCGACGCTATCTTACAGAGAAAAGCTTATATAAAAGTTGTAGCTATACAGCTTGCCGAAGAAGAAGATAAAGTAAATAAACAAAAAGAAAATGTATTAGCTGCCGCTAAAGAACTAGAAAAAGCAGAAGTAAATTTAGCTAAACGACGAAAAGAAGAAGAAAAAACGCGTTTACACAAAGAAGAATGGATGAAGGAAGCTTTAAAAGAAGAAGCAAGAGAAATCGAAAAAGAGCAAGATGAAATGGGGCAGCTGCTTCATCAATTACGAAAGACAAAACAACGTGAATCGGGGGACTCATGGAATTAAATAAAACAGAATCTTTATACAGTTGTAAAACTGAAAGTCATTTACCACAACATGATGGCCCAGCGCCTCAAGATAATCGTGAAGTGAAAGTATTTTCTTTAGAAGGGCGTCAACAATCACGTCATGGACGTCAAGAAAACTCAAATAAAGGGAAAGTAGCTTCTCGCCAAGAGACTCGTGGAACTGAGGATAAATCTATCGAAGATACTGTATGCACTAAAGAAGATAGTGAAAAAGAGGAAAAATTTTTCGCTTGGGATAACCCCACAGCAGGAATGGCTTTAGTAGATATCGCAGCCCCTCTAGCAGGTGAAATGGTAGTTGAAAACACAGCAGTTACCATGGCCAGCGCAGATCTAACCTGGATTCAAGAAGTCATTGCTAACACAGTAGAGTCTATGGTTGTCGCAGAACTTAATGGAGAACAACTCGTAGAATTAGTATTAGATAGCCAAGGCAATGTCCCTGAAGTCTTTTCTGGAGCTAATTTAACCTTAGTTCAATCAGGAGCAGACCTTTCTATCAAACTCTCAAATTTCATGGATAATGCTCAAGTAGAAGAAGCTGTTAGTGTCATCAATGGTAATCCTGAACAATTGGTGAATCTAGTAACTTCTTTAAAAGGACATCAGTTAAATTTAAAAGAATTTATGGTTGGTTCCAATGTTGTACAACTTCCTACGATTGAAGAAGTTCAAACTCCTCTACATATGATCGCTGCTTCAATTCATCGTAAGGATGAGCAACACCATGACAAACAAGATCAACAACAAAAACAAGAACAAGAGCAAAACCAATATATTGAAGAAGCTCAATTATAAAGGTGGTTTCTCATGACTGCAGTAGCGGAACCTAGTGCTAGCTGGTTAAAATTTCGTAATGACTTTTTAAATTCTTTAGTAACAACTGGGAAGCACATTGCTCTCCCTTCGTTCCCTAAAGAAGAGTGTGAACGAAAGTTAAGAGAAAAATTCCGTCTCGAAGAAACAGGAATAACCATCCAATCTCGAGGTTCCTTACCTGCTGATCAAGCTATTCAAGATTTCGGTGTCCATGTATTGGTGCAGTCTTTTCTTGCTCAACCCTTGGAGTCTGGTGATTTCTTTTTGATTACATCAGAAGAAGATCTCCAGGCATTCATGGTTGCCGTATTCAATGATACGAGTTTAGCCTCTTATTTTTATGAAAAGGATAAGCTCTTAGGCTTTCATTATTACTTATGTGCAGAACTCTGTAAACTTATTCAAGAATTAACTTGGATCCCTACATTATCTATTAAAGTTATTGATGATACAAAATTCTCAGGGAAACATATACAAGGTTCTTATGAAGTCATCGATGTTACCTGTGGATTAGATGGAAAAACATTGCGTTTGCGTTTGTTATTCTCCGATGCTTTATGTGATAGCTGTAGGAAATTGTTGTCAGGATCGGAACAAAGCTTAGATATGCAACAACTTGCTCCGCTACCTTTAACTTTGTCTGTAGAAATCGGGTATTGCCAACTTTCACAAGATGAATGGAAGCAAGTCCGTCCCGGAAGTTTTATTTTGTTGGATAGTTGCTTATATGATCCCGATACAGAAGAAAGTGGTGGGCTCCTCACTATAAAAAATCAGCAGTTTTTTGGTGGACGTTTTCTCGATACAAAATCAGGAGATTTTAAAGTTACAAGTTATCCTAGTTTGCAACAGGAAGAACCCCCAGAAGAAGCCTCACGTGGTTTTTCTACATCTGCTTCAGGACAATACAAATTAGTAGCAGAAGCAGCTCGATATTCTCTAACTGTCGAAGAGTTCCTAAAAATTACACAAGGCAGTGTTTTACAATTCCCAGGAATTCATCCTGTAAGAGGTATTGATCTCATCCTTAATGGAACTAAGGTCGGAAGAGGGGAAATCGTCTCGTTAGGCGACGTTTTAGGAATCCGTGTCTTGCAAGTATAATTGTAATGTCTCCCTATGGATTGCCAATCTGCAACCCCTATTCATCAACTAGGTAAGTATGCTATCTACAGAACTTTAAGAGAAAAATCAGGAAGTGCAGTATATCAAGGGTTTTGTACAAGAACACAACAGTGTTTTGCTATCAAAGTTCTCACTCAACCGAAACTTTCTGATAATGCATGTGTTCGTAGATTCTTAAAAGAAGCTCAGATCCTGACTCAGCTTTCCCATCCTAACATAGTTAAACTACATCAATTTGGGAAATATACGGAAGGCTATTATATAGCTTTGGAATATATCCCAGGTATTTCTCTTCGTGAATATATTCTTTCACAATGGATTTCTTTATTTCAAGCGGTTGATCACGTATTGTCCTTAGGACACGCTTTGGAATATTTACATAGTCGTGGGATACTCCACGGTGATATTAAACCCGAAAATATTTTAATCACTCCTCAGGGTAAAATTACATTAATTGACTTGGGATTGGCAGGAAGCCCTGCTTTGCATGACAATGGTTATCCTGGTTGTTTAGGAACACCTTTTTATATGAGTCCAGAACAAAGACAGGGAGAAAATATTTCCGAACAGTCAGAAATCTATTCCTTAGGATTGATTGCTTATGAACTGCTATTAGGAAATTTAGCCTATGGTAGAGTATTACTCTCTTTAATTCCTGAAAAAATAGGGAAAATTTTATCAAAAACCTTACAGCCCTCTCCCAAAGATCGTTATGATTCTATAACCGATTTCCTTAATGACTTGCGTGCTTATCGTTATGGTGACGATATTCACAAAGATAAACGACAAAAGGATCTTGTTGCTACAACTTATGGTGAATTAATACAACAACGCTTGTGGTTATCCCCTTGGGCAATCCCAACACCAGATTATGTATCCGCATCTCTACATGAACAAGGATACCCCGCCCTTCCTTACGTATATCATGAAGCTTTTGTAAGTGCAGAGATGTTTAAATTATGGTTTTATTACAGCCCATCAAGAAAGGATACCCTCGCTCTAACACTCATTAAAGGATTCATCAATCAGTGGGGACATGAAGATAATCCAAGAGTAGTTATTCGGAAAGTTCATAAAGAATGCATTCGTCTACACACCCCCATAGATACCTCAGGGATTTCTGTAATTTGTGTATCTATTCCTAAAGCAAAACAAGAACTATCTTGGACCTCTTGTGGGAAAACTATTTTCTGGTTAAAAAAGCAAAAAAAGGTTCCCCAGAATTTCATTACTACTTCTATGGGAGTAGGGAAAATTTGTTCTTTACAAATTCAGGAAACCAAGGTTGCATGGGAAATAGGTGATGAAGCAATATTACATACTTTACAGGCAGACAGCCCCAAGCCATCTTTATATTGTCCTTTATCCACAGAGTTGAAAGATAGGAGACAAACAGCTATATTCTGCCCAATAGAGAGCGTACAGTATGGGATAATAGAAGAATGTGACGGAACTCTTTGTCCCTCAACACTTATCAGCTTAAAAAGAATCCGGTGAAAATAGTGACTTCGAACATAGGAAGAAAGATCTTACAGGTCATCAGTAGAAAAAAAGGGAAGTGGGGAGCACTTTCTCTTTTACTTTTCCTGGACCTGATTTTATTAGGTGTAAATTCTAATAAAACACCGCATTCTGAGTCGAAATCTCAAGCACAGTCCCAAAGCAATAATGATCGTCATATCGCTGCTTGCCCGAAAAATATTGCTAGCCAAACATCTGTAAAAAAATCACCAAAGCCTACAACCACGAAAAGTTTCCCTCAAGCTTCCATACAATCCCGTCATTTTAAAAAATCTACGCAAACGTTTTCACCTGGGTTTTCTGAAAATTCTGGATTTACCAGACCAGAAGAAAAAAAACGCAAAGAGAACCATCAGATACAAGCAGCTTTAGGGAAAAAAACAGCACGTTTCTTACCTAAAAAAGAAGAGAAAACTTCAGGAGAAGAACAAACAGAAGAAGCTCGTATTTGGGAAAACAAACAAGCATACGCTAAACGAGCCGTAAACGCTATAAATTTTAGCATAAAAAAGCAGGTAGAAGAACTTCAGAAAAAAAATTTAAAAGAAGAAAATAAACAAACTCCAAAAGATTCTGCTAAAACAAGTTCTACTAAAGATAAACAAACAAAATTAGAAACCATTGCTATCCAATCAAATAAAGATGATGATAAAACGGAATCCCTCACGTTGAAAGGAAAGCAAATTACATGTGAAGATCTTAAAGATAATGGCTACACTGTCAATTTCGAAGACATTTCTGTTTTAGAATTATTACAGTTTGTTAGCAAAATTTCAGGGACTAATTTTGTTTTTGATAGCAATGACTTAAACTTCAACGTAACCATTGTTTCTCATGATCCTACCTCAGTAGAAGATCTCTCCACGATCCTTTTGCAAGTCTTAAAAATGCACGACTTAAAAGTCGTAGAGCAAGGAAATAATGTTCTTATCTATCGTAATCCCCGCGTATCAAAATTATCCACTGTAGTTACAGACGGCTCTGCAAGAGACAATTGTGAAGCAGTAGTTGTTACTCGTGTATTTCGTTTGTATAGTGTGAACCCCACAGCTGCTGTTAGTATTATCCAGCCTTTGCTTTCTCATGATGCCATTGTAAGTGCTTCAGAAGCCACTCGCCATGTCATTGTTTCAGATATCGCAGGAAACGTAGAAAAAGTGGGAGAACTTCTTGCAGCTTTAGATGGACCCGGTACCTCAGTAGATATGTCTGAGTATGAAGTGCATTATGCTAATCCTGCAGCCTTAGTTAGCTATTGTCAGGATGTATTGGGCACCATGGCCGAGGATGAGGCATTTCAAATTTTTATACAGCCAGGCACGAATAAAATTTTTGTTATTTCCTCCCCTCGTTTAACAGGAAAAGCTATACAATTATTGCAATCCTTGGACGTTCCTGAAATGGCACATACTTTAGATGATGTGACCAGCACAGCAAATGCATTAGGTGTTGCAGGAGCCACGAATCCTAAGAGCTTGCGCTTTTTCATGTATAAGCTCAAGTATCAAAATGGTGCCGCCATAGCTCAAGCTATTCAAGACATCGGGTATAACCTATATGTCACAACAGCTATGGATGAAGATTTCATCAATACGTTAAATAGTATTCAATGGTTAGATGTAAACAACTCAATAGTTGTTATTGGAAACCAAGCAAATGTAGATAAAGTTGTCAGCTTATTAAATGGTTTAGATTTACCTCCTAAGCAGGTTTATATAGAAGTTCTTATTTTGGAAACCAGTTTAGAAAAATCTTGGGATTTTGGTGTACAATGGGTAGCCCTCGGAGATGAACAAGGAAAAGTTGCCTATGCTTCAGGACTATTAAGTAATACAGGATTATCTAAACCTACTCAAGCAACTATCCCTCCTGCAACACCCAGTCCTACCTCTATTCCTTTACCAACACCAGGCCAGTTGGCGGGGATTAGCGATATGATGTACGCATCCTCAGCTTTTGGATTAGGAATTATTGGTAATGTTTTGAGCCATAAAGGAAAGTCCTTCTTAACACTAGGAGGCTTACTCAGTGCTTTAGATCAGGATGGTGATACTGTTATCGTTCTAAACCCAAGGATCATGGCTCAAGATACACAGCAAGCCTCTTTTTTTGTAGGACAAACTATTCCGTTCCAAACAACAAGTACAATTATCCAAGAAACAGGAACTGTAACACAAAATATCGAATATGAAGATATAGGAGTCAATCTTGTCGTTGCTTCAACAGTAGCTCCTAATAACGTTGTTACCTTGCAAATAGAACAAACAATTTCTGAATTGCATTCTGCTCAAGGTATCCTTACCCCAGTAACAGATAAAACTTATGCAGCTACACGTTTACAAGTTCCTGATGGGTGTTTTTTAGTCATGAGTGGCCATATCCGCGATAAAACTACAAAAGTAGTTACAGGAGTACCGTTATTGAGTTCTGTTCCTCTAATCCGTGGATTATTTAGCAGAACTATAGATCAAAGGCAAAAACGTAATATCATGATGTTTATTAAGCCTAAAGTGATCAGTAGTTTTGAAGATGGAACTGTATTAACGAATAAGGAAGGTTATAGATATAATTGGGAAGCAGATCAAGGATCTATGCAAATAGCACCACGCCATGCTCCTGAATGTCAACATACTCCTGTTCTACAACAAGAAAGTGATTTTAAAATGCTAGAAATTGAAGCCCGATAAATGTTATAAAGAAAAAAGATGATATTCTACGCCATGGAATAGCTTCGACTCTGGAGGTTTTCAGGGGGAAAGCCAAGGAAATAACATCAGCCGTATGATTGTTGTTTTCTTGGCTTTTTTATTTCCTCTTCTTATACTTTCCCTTTCTATATGCCTAAATAGCTCAGATGGTAGAGCAACGCATTCGTAACGCGTAGGTCGTCGGTTCGATCCCGGCTTTGGGCAAATATATGTAAATCACAATACAACAGTATTAAAAGTACTTAAGTCGTATTGAGTAATTCTGTATGATCTATAGATTTTAATGCTATTTAACCAACTAGAAGAAACTAGTCTACAGGAGACAGACGTTCGACAAATTTTTTTACTACATCAGCACGTAATTGCATAATTGTCTCTTTCTGTAGGTTTTTATCGTTCTCGGGCTGCTCAATCAACGCAAGATGACCACGGCGTACTTGCCAAAATACAGGATTCCATAAAACATGATCATCCGTACCTTGAATCCACCCTACGCTAATGCCAAATTGAATCCAACTTAAAGCATCTAATGCTTCCTGAAGATCTAAATGATAAGAATGCGTCAATAGACCTAAGGCACGTAAAATATGATTTTTTAAATCCCCAGAATTTTTTTCTATCTGCTGCCTTTTTGCAGATATTTCCGCAGATGAGATTTTTGATGACCAAATCCTTAAGGTAGATAAGATTTGCTCTTCCGTAAGTCCTAAAGAATGTTTATTAGATAGTGTAATGATATTCCCTACAAGTTCCGAAGATGCAGGGAGCATCCCTTTACAAAAAATCTCTGCATCCTCATCTATAAGATCTTGCAACTCCTTAGAATAAATCAACGCAGGAGTATGTAGGAAACACTGACTCTTTAACCCTGTACCACATTCTCGCGGATGTGTAGTCAGAAAACCAAAATCTGAAGAAAATGCAAACTCAAGTTTATTGTTTAAATAACAATCCAATTTAACAAGAATATCTAAACTCTTTTCAGGTTCACATGCAAAATCTATAGCATGTAATGTTATATGATCTCGACAATTGATAGTAACAAGAAGATCTCCAGAACGATTTACAATAAAAGCTTCTCCTTCCGGGTTTCCCGTCATATCATAGGGAAATAAAAAGTGTTCAGTAAGAAATTCTTTCTGCCATACAGGAGCATCTTTAAGAGGGAATACAATGAACTCATCGAAACCTTCAATATTATTAAAATGAGAAACTATGGCTTCCAAGATTTCTTGTTTTTGCTCTTTCGATAAACAAGGAAGAAATTTAGCTATAGAGAGATTCCTAGATAAGGAAAATGTCGTTATCGGCCAAATCTTATTCGCAGGAATAGCATGTTTCTTATTAGCAAATTTAAGAAGTAAATCATTGGGCAGAATCATGAGAATTTTGATTTTTTAAATGGTTAATTTGATCACGTATCAACGCTGCTTGTTCGTAATCTTCCCGTGATAATGTATCTTGAAGAGCTTCATTTAAAGCAATTAACTTAAGGAGAGGATTCACATTTACTATTTCTCCAGGACCGCGGCCAATATGTAAAGATCCCTGGATTTTTTCTGTTAGAGAAGAGAAACAAATCTTATTTTGAATAAGCTCAGTAATCAAAGGTGCTTTAAAGTTAGTATAGCATAGGTGACATCCAAATAAGCGATCTTCATCCGTATATGGCTGCCAAATCGTTTTACAATTACCACATTCTAAAGTAAGAGGAGATTCTGAAGAAGATAAAGGAATAGCAACACGACTATAATAATAACTTGGACACGGACAAGAATCACACACGTAAGAACGAATTACCTTATTCTGATCCACCTCAGTATAACAAATAGAAGCAGGCCTTTGACAAAGGTAACATAAGTGAGAAGAGTTAGAAAGAATCATAGATATCTATTGTTAAGGATAGGCTCTCATACAACACATACCAATAACAAAAAAATAACAAAGGAGAAAAATCTTTTTTAAAAAAATTACAGAACCGACTGGGCCTTGAAGGATTTGAACCTTCGACC
The DNA here is from genome assembly GCF_000583875.1 of Chlamydia avium 10DC88. Taxonomy (NCBI): domain Bacteria; kingdom Pseudomonadati; phylum Chlamydiota; class Chlamydiia; order Chlamydiales; family Chlamydiaceae; genus Chlamydia; species Chlamydia avium. The sequence continues at coordinate 922,195 of NZ_CP006571.1, forward strand.
CCCTCATTAAAAGTGAGGTGCTCTAACCGCTGAGCTAAAGGCCCGAAGAAAAACTAGACGATTTTTATACTTTGACCCCAAGGGGATTCGAACCCCTGTTACCGGAATGAAAATCCGATGTCCTGGGCCGGGCTAGACGATGGGGCCAAGACAACTACAATATTACTTCTTCTACTCCTTTAAGAGCAATCTTTTCCTCTTCTTACCGTTCATGAAAATGAAAGAGTTAGGATAAATGAACAGAAATAGGAAAAATAATTTCACAATGATAAAATATCCGCCTCTTTTTGCTTGGTAATATCATCAATGTGTTTGCAAAACTTATCCGTTAACTCCTGGATCTTTTTCTCCATTCCTTTCACAGCGTCTTCTGTTAAATCTACACTCTTTTTTAATTTATCATTAGCTTCTCTACGTATATTGCGAATAGATACCTTTGCTTCCTCACACTTACGACGAAGTTGTTTTACAATTTCATTTCTATATTCTGTCGTAGGCTCTGGAATTTTAATACGTATTAAAGTTCCTTCAACATTAGGTTGTAGATTAAGATTTGCAGCAATAATCCCTTTAGAAATAGCGGATACGTTATTTGCATCATAAGGAGAAATAACCAGCTGACGTGTATCTGCAACAGAAATCGTTGCAATATCAGCTAAGCGCATGGTTGTACCATACACATCAATATTCACTGTCTCTACTAAAGCAGGATGTGCTTTCCCAGTTCTAAATGCCTTGACTTCTTTATGGAAAAAATCAGAAGCGGCATCCATTTTTTTTTCTGTATCCTGTAAAATAGACATGTTAAGCATCCTCTCCACTACAAATCAATGTCCCAATATATTCATTGAGAAGAGCTTCTTTTAAAGAATGTTTAGCAAAGTTGAAAATACGAATAGGAATATTTGCTTCCATACATAAGGAAATAGCCGCAGGATCCATCACATTTAGTTGCTGATTAAGGAAATCTTTAAAAGTAATTGTATCATATCGGACAGCGTCTCTATGCACCCGAGGATCTTTATCATAGACTCCATCAACATGCATAGTAGCCTTAAACAAAACATCGGCATTTAATTCACAAGCTCGTAAGGCCGCTCCAGTATCCGTTGTTAAGTAAGGAGAACCTGCTCCTGTTGTACAAATCAGAATTTTTCCCTGGCGTAATGCTTCAGAAGACTTTTGAGGAGTATACAACTCTGCTAATTGAGGACAAGAAAGTGTAGAAGTTAATAAACAAGGGATATCATCAGCTTTTAGTGCATCGGATAATGCCATACCATTAATTAGGGTGGCTAGCATACCCATTTGATCTGCAGACACACGATTAATTTGCAACATTTTTTGTTGAGATAATCCTCGTATGATATTCCCTCCGCCTATAACAACGGCAACCTCGATACCACACATACGAACATCCCTAAGTTCACCTACTAATCTTGACAGCCGAATTTCATCAATGCGACTAGATCCTCCTTGATCCGTAGAAAGAGATTCCCCCGAGACCTTAAATAAGATACGCTTCACTTCTTTGGACATATGACCTCTTTTTATTAGCTAAACACCAACTTTCCATAAAATGAAGTCTTTCACCTGAATAGAACAGCCGCTCTTTTCTTGTGCTTCATCAATCAGATTACGAATCGTGACATCAGGATTCTTAATAAATGCCTGTTCTAATAAGCAAGTGTCTTGGAAAAATGTCTCTAGCTTTCCCTGAACAATTTTATCAAGAATTGACTGAGGTTTTCCTTGTGCTTGTAGGCAAATAATTTCCTTTTCTCTATTTAAAACGTCATCAGGAACATTTTCTTTGCTTATAAAGTGTGGTTGAGTTGCTACAATATGCATAGAGATATCTCTAGCCAAATCTATGTGGTTGGAACTACCAGACAGTATAGTTACAGCTACAGATTTTCCATTGCCATGAGAATAGATACCAATGCTTTCATCAGCTACTTTTGGTAAGTACGAAACTTTCCGAATACGAATGTTCTCTCCAACTGTCTGCATAGTAACTGCTCGTGACTCATCTATTGTAATCGAAGGATCCTTAGATGAAGGCATTTGAAGCAATGCATCTAAGTCATCTATACGATGGTCTAAAACACTTTCTACAAGACTATCAACAAAGGCAATAAATACAGCGTTATTAGCCACAAAGTCTGTTTCTACATTCACTTCAACTATAGCGGTCCCGCGAATATCTGATTTTACTGCGATGACACCTTCTTTAGTTTCTCTGTGTTCTTTTTTTTCTGCAGAAGCAAGACCTAATTTACGTAAGTAAACAATAGCTTCTTCAAGATTTCCTTGGCATTCAGTCAAGGCTTCTTTACATTTGGTTAACCCCACCCCAGTTTGTTGTCTTAAGAGCTTGAGGGTTTCCATAGAAAAGTCACTCATGAATAATCCTCGCTATTATCAACACTTTGTTTCGCTAACATATTATTCTTCTCATCATCATTACTTTCTACATCAAACCCGGCAAGAAGGCTGGCTGAGAATGAAGAGTTAAATTCTTCTTCAGGATATATTGCAGGAGGTGGAAGATCTTGCATGAGATCCTGCTCGATGACTCTAATTGGGGAAACAATCTCAATACCATGTTGTTGCTTGGTTTTGATGATATTGTCCTTAATTACATTAATGATTAAACGAATGCTTTTTAGTGAATCATCATTGCATGGGATAACGTAATCTATAGGAGTGGGGTCACAATTCGTATCTACCAAAGCTAGAACAGGAATTTTAAGTTTTTTTGCTTCCGCAACGGCAATTTTTTCATAACCCGGGTCAACAACGATCATCATTCCTGGATTTTTTTTCAGATGACGGACACCTTCTAAGTTCTTTAATAACTTATCGTGTCGTTTGCCTAGTAAAGCAATTTCTTTTTTAGTGAGATATGAAGTGCGTTGGGCTAAATCTCTCTCAATTTTATTTAAAGTTTTAACAGAATTTCTAATGGTGATCATATTGGTTAACATACCACCCAGCCAGCGTTCAGCTACGAAAAACTCTCCAGCTTCTATAGCGGCTTCTTTAACCACACATTTTGCTTGTTTTTTAGTCCCCACAAAGAGAATGGATTTATTATCTTTAACTACTTTACATATGTGAGGGAGGACTTTACGTAATTGATTGAGTGTTTTTGCTAAATCGATGATGTAAAGACCATTTTTTCCTCAAAGATGTAAATCTTCATTTTAGGATTCCATCTATGAGTTTGGTGCCCAAAATGAGCGCCTGCTTCTATCAAGTCTTTAATTGATAAATTACACGAAAATTCTTCCAAGCTTTGTACCTCTATTTCTTGAATATGTTAACAATGGCATCTTGATGCGGTATCAAGATTTCAGTCTTGGGTTTAATTAGAAAGCGCCCGATCAGAATCGAACTGACACCGGTAGCTTGGAAGGCTACAGCTCTACCATTGAGCTACGGGCGCAACTAAAGAAGGATGTTAATCTAATAAACCTTTTAACGCAAGAGAGTAATCTTCAAGCTTCTAGGGCAAATGAAATTATAAAAAGATTATTCTACCTTTGTGAAGATAGTGCTAAAGATAGGTGGTGTGCTAAATAAGAAAATAAAAAAATCAGAACCGAATCCACTCGGTTCTGATAACGAGACACAAAATTGGAGATAGTAAAACTACAATCCTTAGAATCTGAATTGAGCATTAACGTGAGCTGCTCTTTCATCAATTAAGCGTGCTTCACCTGTAATAGACCACTTGTCAGCATCAACCAAAGTCGCTCCAACAACAATACCACAAGCTTTTCTAGACTTCATTTTATTAATTTGCATGGAAGCAATTTGTATAAAGTCGTTAAGTTTTTCATTTACTTCAGTTGACGCAGCTGTACCCATGAAGGTTGGGTTCCAAGCTGTTAAGTCCAAAATTGCGGAGGCTAATTTTGGTTGGGCAATGCGGATATTGTCTGCATCAAAGGATGCGCGAGACCATTTAACTCCAAAGTAAGGTACTAACATGTTGAGTCGATAAGATAAAGCCACACCTGCTTGCCATTCATGGTATTGAATTGTTGCAGATTTTGTATCTGTAGCTGCATCAGTTCCTGCGTCGGCAGGTAGAGGGAAAGTTGTGTTCTTATATCCTCGAGGTTTGTGGACCGTAAATTGTGCAGGAGTGCAAAAAACGTTTAGTGTTTCGACTTTAGGTTTAGACTGTGCATATTGGAATTCTGCTCCTAAAGTTGCACAACCACATTCCCATAAAGCTCCACGAGCACCGATACTCCATGAGAACGCAGTGTCTGTGTATAACTCAACAACACCTTGAGTTAAGAATACGTTAGGCAAATCTGCAGCAGCAACACTAGCGGCGCTAAGTCCGAAAAGACCTACTACGCTAAACGCATCAGAACCAGCTTTGAAATATCCATTAGCAGCGCCTAAGGTGCAGAAGACGTCAAAACGGTCCCAAATGTTTAATGCCAAATATGCAGAATTCGTAGCCCACTCAGCATCATGGATATGTTTTCCGTAAGCTGCGTTATTTCTTGTTGCAGCTGTGTTTGTAGTGGTAGGAGCGCTATCCTGACCTGTTGCAGTTGGAGCTGCGGCCATATCATCTACAGTTTTTGTTGTATCTATTTTTAATACGCGATCGAAAACATAATCTCCGTAAAATCCTGCGCGAACGCTGATAGCATCGCACCAAGTTGCACAAGGGTCGCAAGGATCACCAGAAGTGCCTTCCCACATTGTCCCATCAATTAATAAACTTGGCTCAGCTGGATTCCCTACAGGCAAAGCTTGTAAGGAGGCAGTAGAACCTACGGCAACCAATAATGCCGATTTCAAGAGTTTTTTCATACTCACCTCTAAAGATTATGCTTAGTATCTTTTTCTTTTTGTGCTCGCTATTTTTGCTCTTTTGGCGGCACCATGTCCAAGTTAAAGCCAGACAAGATATCCTGTAGGCAATTAATGGCTTTGAGGAACGTCTTGAATAAAAACAGCCTTAAGCATGAACATACAGTTCACTACTCGAAAACATAACAAACTTTCCTTATTATAGTAAAGACGATAAGAAAAAGACTATTTTCCGGCATGGGTTTTTAAACAATCATTCCTTATGCTTGCTAATAAGCGAACCGCGGGATTTTTGTACACTTTTTATTTCTTATGCTGTTTAGAATAAGTTGGAATTACCTTCACAATAGGATCACAAAGGGGCTTTCTAAATTTATCCGAAACTACTTGAAACTGTGATTTTTCTTTTTTTCAAGTTGATATGATTTACACTTACCTTGACTTTGTATTTTGATTTCTATCCTTATTTTTTGGTATTGCAAGGAATTAACGAATGCTCTTTGTATTCAAAATACATCTGTAAACTCCTTGCCAGACAATAGTTGAGAACCTAGTATAAGGCATATGAAATACCAGAAAAAACGTCGTTCTCATCTTGCTGTTCTTGAGAAAACGAACAGAATGTTGCTAGGAATCATCATTGTATTCGCTGTTATTGCTGTACGTTTATGGCACTTAGCAGTTGTAGAACATGATCAAAAGCTAGAAGAAGCATACAAACCACAGATACGTGTAATCCCTGAACTTGTAGAGCGTGCAACAATTTGTGATCGTTTTGGTAAAGTATTAGCAGAAAATAGGATGCAGTATGATGTGAGTGTGGCTTACGGGGCTATTCAGGATTTACCTTCGAGAGCATGGCATTTAAATGCACAGGGAGAGCGAGAGCTTGTTTTTGTAAGGAAGAATTACATTAGCCGCTTAGCGGAATTACTTGCTGAGGAGTTGCATCTCGATAAGGAAACTATAGAGGATAATATTCACGCGAGGGCGTCGGTATTGGGCTCTATACCTTATTTGGTGCAGTCAAATGTTCCTGAACGTACCTACTTAAAATTGAAAATGATAGCAAAACATTGGCCGGGTTTACATGTCCAACCCTCAATGCATCGTTACTATCCTTTTGGGAAAATGGCTGCAGATATTTTGGGTTATGTTGGGCCAATTAGTGCTCAAGAATATAAGCGGGTCATGCATGAACTCAGTAGATTACGTGAATGTGTGCGTGCTTATGAAGAAGGGGAAAATCCTAGTTTCCCTGATGGTTTAGCAAGTATTGATCAAGTACGTTCTTTATTACACTCTTTAGAAAGTAATGCATATGATTTGAATGCTTTAGTAGGAAAATTAGGGATAGAATCTTCATGGGATGGACAATTAAGAGGGCAGTTAGGAAAGAAAACAGTTCTTGTGGATCGTCGAGGGAATTTTATTCAAGAATTACAGAATGTTTCTGCAGTTTCTGGGAAGAAGTTGCAGTTGACATTATCAGCAGAATTACAAGCATTTGCAGATTCTTTGCTTGTCGAGCATGAGAGAATGGAATCCTTTCGTTCTGCACAGTCTTTAAAGAAACAAAAGTTCTTACCCCCTTTATTTCCTTGGATTAAAGGTGGGGCTATTATTGCTTTAGATCCTAATAATGGCCAGGTGCTAGCTATGGCTTCCTCGCCACGTTATGATGGAAATGATTTTGTGCATATGCGCATTAATTCTGAGGCTGTTGAAGAGAGGTCTTCGGTATACCGTTGGTTAGAAAATACAGACCATATTTCTGAATTATATGATAGAAAAGTTCCTTTAAAACGAGAAAGAAAACATCCTTTTACAGGAGAATATTATGATGAAGAGCTTCTTTTAACATTTGATTATTTTTTGGATTTTATTTTCCCCGATATTTCCGAGGTTAAAGTTGTTATCAAGCAACTAGGGACATTAGGAAATGCAGTGCGTCTGCAACAATGTATCTCACAACTATTACAATATTTTTCTTATTCTCAAGGATGTTGTTCATGTTCTTCTGTTTTTGATGCCGTATTTCCTTCTGAGGAAGGGCATCACCTTATAGGAAAGGTGATTTCTATGAAGGAACAACAGTGGATAGCGCATTGTTCTCAAAAATATCAGCAGGAAATTGCTGAGATTAAAGAAAAACTTATGGAGTTTTTTTCTGGTCTTTCTGCGAATTATGATAAGATCCTTCTTTTGGATCTATTTCAATTGGTCATTGATCCTGTAAGAGTACATCCTGAATTACTTACATCTTTTGATTCGTTATCGCTATCTACATTTTTTGATTTACAGGGGCATTATATCGCTTTGCGTAGTGCTTTTTCGAAAATTATGGAGAGTACTTTTGTAGAGGTGGATTTTAAAAATTGGAGGAAACAATCTTTTGCTAAATTTCTTGAAATTAAGAGGAAGCAAGAAAAAGAACGTAAGCAACGTTATCCGACGCCTTATGTTGATTATCTTTTAGAAGAGAGGCGTGCGCAGTATCAGGATTTTCGTTGTTGTTATTTGGATAAATTTTTGGTGTATTTGTTTTCTGATGCTGATAAGGAGGACCGCCTAAAGCCTTATTATGAAGTTATATCTATATGGAAGCAGGAGTTAGAAAGTGGTGCTCATAAAGCATTACCTTGGTATGAGCATTATTTATTTTTGAGACAGCATCTTTCGTATTTTTCTAGTCATCTTTTACATTTATTTTTATCGTTTCGGGAGTTTTCTGAATTACAGCGGCCTTTATATGGGGACTATCCGCTGATGATTACGAGAAATATGCCTCAAAAAGAACAAGATCTAGCGGCGGCGTTTTATCCTGCCTATGGTTATGGTTATTTACGATCACATTCTTTTGCACAAGCGGCGACATTAGGATCTATTTTTAAGTTAGTTTCTGCTTATTCAGTGTTGTCTCAGGAAGTATTGCAGGGTCATGAGAATATAGACTATCTTTCTAAGTTATTAGTAATTTTAGATCGGCAATCTTATGGATATTCGAGTTCGAAACCTCATGTTGGATTTTTTAAAAATGGAGCTCCGATTCCTGTGTTTTATCGCGGGGGTGTTTTGCCTAAGAATGATTATGTGGGTCGTGGCCATATTGATTTGCTTTCAGCTTTAGAAATGTCTAGCAATCCTTATTTTTCTTTACTTGTTGGTGATTATCTTTCTGATCCTGAGGATTTATGTCATGCTGCAGCTTTGCTTGGTTTTGGGGAAAAAACAGGCATAGGGCTTCCCGGAGAGTATCCAGGTGTAATTCCTCAAGATGTTTCGTATAACCGTTCTGGATTATATGCTACGGCTATAGGTCAGCACACGCTTGTAGTCACTCCTTTACAGACAGCAGTGATGTTAGCTTCTCTAGTTAATGGAGGAGTTCTTTATGTGCCCAATTTAGTTTTAGGTACATGGGAGGGGGATAGCTTTTCTTCTGTGCTTTCTAAGCAGAAGCGTATTGTGTTTATGCCAGAAGTGATTTCTGAGTTATTTAAGTTAGGTATGCGTAATGTTATTTGGGGAAATTATGGAACAACGCGGAGTATTCGTAGCCAATTTAGTCCTGAATTGCTTTCGCGTATTATCGGTAAAACGAGTACAGCAGAATCCATTGTGCGTGTAGGTTTAGATCGGCAGTACGGCAGTATGAAAATGAAACATGTTTGGTTTGCTGCTGTTGGCTTTGCGGATACTGAATTGACGCAGCCAGATATTGTTGTAATTGTGTATTTGCGTTTAGGAGAGTTTGGTAGAGATGCTGCACCCATGGCTGTTAAGATGATCGATATGTGGGATAAGATAAAAAAAAGAGAATCTTGTTGTAAGAATTCGTGAGGTTGGCACGATTTTCGCTCCTGTAAATAGCAAAGTCAATTTGTGTGCAGGAGAAGCATTCATGGAAGAAGCTGCGAAACATCTAGCGAAAGAATTCCTCTGTTCGGGGATCAATTTCTTTTTAAGTGGGGAATATGAGCAAGCAGAACGAAGATTACAAGAAGCTTTGGAGCTAGATCCTTCAGCAGCGCTAGCTTATTGTTATCTAGGGATTATTGCTTTAGAGACTGGGAGGATTTCTGAGGCTTTAGTTTGGTGTGTCAAAGGTTTAGAGTCTGAACCTGGAGATAGTTATTTGCGTTATTGTTATGGGGTTGCCTTAGATCGGGATAATCGTTATGAGGAGGCAATAGAACAGTATCGTGCATATGTGCTTTTGCATCCTGATGATATTGAATGTTGGTTTAGCCTCGGGGGAGCATACCATCGTTTAGGCAAGCATAGCGAGGCTTTAGAATGTTTTGATAAGATTTTAGAGCTGGATCCTTGGAATCCGCAGAGTTTGTATAATAAGGCTGTGATTTCAACTGATTTGGGTGATGAGCAGGGAGCAATAAATTTATTAGAAGTTACGGTAAATAAGAACCCTCTATATTGGAAGGCGTGGATAAAATTAGGCTATTTGCTTTCAAAGAAAAAACAATGGGATAAAGCTACAGAAGCTTATGAAAGGGTGGTGCAATTGCGCCCTGATTTAGCGGATGGTCATTATAATTTAGGTTTGTGTTATCTTACTTTAGATAAAACACGTTTAGCATTAAAAGCTTTTCAGGAAGCATTATTTTTAAACTCTGAAGATGCAGACGCGCATTTTTATGTAGGGTTAGCCTATATGGATCTCAAACAAAATCAACAGGCTTCTGAAGCATTTCATCGTGCTTTAGGTATTAATTTAGAACATGAGCGTTCGCATTATTTGCTTGGTTATCTGTACCATATGGAGGGAGAGAAGGAAAAAGCAGAAAAAGAATTACGATTTTTAACTGTTAAAGATTCTATGTTTGCTCCTTTACTGCAGAAAACAGTTTCCTCAGGTTCTTCAGGATATTTTGGTGTGAATTAATTACATGCATTCTCTCGGTTGTAGGAGAGGGGATCGTAGAAAAAAATAAAAAAAGCATAAACTTAGAAGACAAAAAATGTATAAATATTAAAATAGTTGCAAGCTTGTAAGATTCTTAATCTTTCAAGCTTAACGTGTGATCTCTAAATAAGAATGTCCTGTGTTAACATTCTTTTCTAATAGGAGGAAAGGTAGAGGCCATGGCTTTTGCCTCCTCCTTCTTTCGTGCTTCGAAAAATATTGTAAATGTGATAATGTGGTTGCGCCCTTGTGTATCCCTACACAAATAGTATTACGGTGCGTTGAGGCTGGGCATAATGAGTCAATCTATAGAAGAATTTTTACAAAATCGTGAAGATTATCCTTATGGCTTTGTTACACCAATAGAGTCTGTGGGCGTGGATAAAGGTCTTAACGAAGAAGTGATTAAAAAAATTTCTTCTTTGCGTCAAGAACCTGCATTTATTCTGGATTTTCGATTAAAAGCTTATCAACATTGGAAAAGCTTACGAGAGCCTAGTTGGGCTCGGTTAAATTATGGTCCTGTGGATTATGAGGATATCGTTTATTTTTCCTCTCCTAAGCAAAAAAAACCTCTGGGTCGTTTAGAGGAAGCGGATCCTGAAATTTTAAATACGTTTAAAAAATTAGGTATTCCTTTAGATGAACAAAAACGTTTGTTAAATGTACAAAATGTAGCTATTGATTTGGTTTTTGATTCTGTTTCCATAGGTACGACGTTTAAAGAATCTCTAGATAAGGCAGGGGTGATTTTTTGTTCGATGAGCGAAGCGATTCGTGAATATCCAGACCTGATAAAAAAATATTTAGGCTCTGTGATTTCTTTCCGGGATAATTATTTTGCTGCTCTGAATGCAGCTGTATTTAGTGACGGATCTTTTGTGTATGTTCCTAAGGGCGTACGTTGTCCTATGGAAATTTCTACTTATTTTAGAATTAACGATAAAGAATCAGGACAGTTTGAGCGCACGTTAATTATTGCTGAAGAAGGTTCATTTGTAAGTTACTTGGAAGGATGTACTGCTCCATCATATTCTTCGAATCAGCTACATGCTGCTGTTGTTGAATTGGTGGCACATGAAAGAGCGACTATTCGTTATTCTACTGTGCAGAATTGGTTTTCTGGGGATAAGAAGACGGGACAGGGTGGTATATACAATTTTGTGACTAAACGAGGTTTATGCGCTGGAGATAAATCAAAAATTTCTTGGTCTCAGGTAGAAGTTGGTGCAGCAATTACATGGAAATATCCTAGTTGTATTCTGAAGGGAAATGAAAGTGTAGGAGAGTTTTACTCAATAGCCCTAACAAATGGGAGAATGCAAGCAGACACAGGGACAAAAATGATACATGTCGGGAAGAAAACCACATCAACAGTGGTTTCCAAAGGTATTTCTGCTGATGAATCTCAAAATACATTTAGGAGTCTTGTATCTATTTCTCAGGGAGCACGTGATAGTCATAATTATACGCAGTGTGATTCTATGTTGATAGGGAAATCATGCGGAGCCTATACAGATCCTAAGATTATTGTAGGGAATCCGGTGTCTTCTGTTGAGCATGAAGCGACGACATCGAAATTGCGGGCTGACCAGCTAATGTATTTGCGTAGTCGTGGCTTGAGTATGGAAGAAGCTATGAGTTTAGTTATTCATGGTTTTTGTCGTGAAATTATAGATCAATTGCCTTTAGAATTTGCTCAAGAGGCATTAAAGTTATTGTTTGTTAAGCTAGAAAATAGCGTGGGTTAGTCAGATGCTACGTATACAAAACTTACACGTGTGTTGTGAGGATGTTAAAATTTTAGATAATTTTAATATTCACATGTGTCCAGGGGAGCTTCATATAATTATGGGGCCAAATGGAGTGGGGAAATCTACTTTAGCTAAAGTCCTCTCAGGAGACGAAAGTGTATCGATTATTTCGGGAAATATTTATCTTTCAGGTCAGGATATCTTGGAAAAGTCTCCTGAAGAGCGTGCCCAATCTGGATTGTTTATTGGTTTTCAGCAACCTCCTGAAATTCCAGGAGTAAATAATCGTCGATTTCTGAAGGATGCATACAATGCATGTAAGCGTTCCCGTAAGGAAGAAGAAATATCTGATGCATCTTTTGATATGTTGTTATCCTCTATTTCTGAAACCTATGAATTTCCTCTATTAGATCAGTTTTTAGAAAGAAATGTTAATGAAGGGTTTTCTGGTGGTGAAAGAAAGAAAAATGAAATTTGGCAAATGCTTGTTTTAGAGCCGGAAATGGTAGTCCTTGATGAACCGGATTCTGGTTTAGATGTTGTTGCTTTACGATCTATGTGTAGAGTAATTGAAAAATATCGCGAGCTTCACCCTAGAAGTACACTGTGTATAGTTACGCATAATCCTAAGCTAGGGAATCTTCTTCATCCTGATTATGTTCATATTCTATTGGAAGGAAATATAGCATGTTCTGGGGGAGTAGCTCTGATGCGGGCATTAGAAAGTCAAAGTTATCATGAAGTGCTTCAAGACTTTTCGGGGGGAATATGTTAGGTTTATTAGAGCACAGTTCTCTTGTTGGAAAAGATTCTTCTGTACATCAAGCTATTCGGGAATGTTGTTGTCGACACGCAGATTCTGAGGGTTTCAAAAATGTGTTTCGTTGGTTCCCTTGGCTAAAGAATATGTCGTCATCACCGGAGAAGTACTATCTAGCTCATGGAGCTTCGGAAGTATCAAAACAACAATGGTTACATCATAAACACTCTTTATCTGCAGAGTGTATATTGATTAATGGAAAGTACGAGGCATCACTCTCTCAGCTGCCTGACGGGGTTTTGGGTATGTCATTGGGGGAAGCTCAAGCAGTGTTTTCTAATTTACTTCGTAAGTATGACGTTGGTGATCAACCTTTGGCTTTTTTTAATGCTGTTTGTTCTCATGATTTTGGTGTTGTGCTTTATGTTCCTGAAGATATGCAGATGAATGAGACACTATGTATTCGCCATGTGTGTTTCCCACTATCTCATGATGATAGAGTGATTTATTCTCCAAAAATTGTTGTAATTGTAGGGAAACGAGCAAGCTGTCAAATTCAGATATCGCATCATACAGAGCGCAGTAGCGGGGTTATGGAGAGTTTTTCTGTTGTAAATGGTGTGACGGAAATCTTTGTATCTGAAGAAGCAGAAGTTATGCTAACTATGAGCCCTAAATATATACATGAGGAGAGGGTAAGCTGGTCTCACTCAGTTACTGTAGAGGAACGGGGAGCCTATTCTGTGCATTATGATCTTCTAGCAGATGTCCATGGTGTAGGTTGGTTTGATAATAATTTTTCTTTAGTCGGGGATCATGCTTATGGAGAGACTTTAGTTTCTATTCTTTCTCCTAAACAGACGTGGATGCGGAATCAGATGTATCATGATGCTGCGTCAACTACGTCTCAGCAGTTGATTAAATCTATTTTATATTCTGGTAATTTTTCTTTTGAGGGAGGGATTCATATATCGTCTCGAGGAATGTTTTCTGATGCACATCAAAAACATGATACTTTATTACTTGGTGACCAAGCTTCTGTAACGACGTTCCCGAGATTAGAAATTCTTACTGATGATGTAAAGGCTTCTCATGGAGCTACAGTAGGGCCTTTAGATTTACAGCAGATATTTTATATGCGATCGCGAGGCATGACTTATGAAGAGGCTCAGAAAAAACTAGTTCAGGGATTTTTAATAATGCATCCTTCTTTAAAATTCTTTCCTAAGCTTGTAGCTCAACAACAACAAGATGAGAATGGGAGAACGAGTATTGACACTATGTAGAAGGAAGATAAAAGAAGATTTCCCTATTTTTGCGAATAAACAACGACAAGGACAACCCTATGTTTATTTAGACTCTGCTGCAACTACTCATAAGCCGCAGCAGGTCATTGATGCTATTATACGTTTTTATAGTGTTGATTATGCGACTGTGCATCGTAATGTATATAGCTCTTCCCGACTAGTTACAGAAGATTATACTGCGGTACGTAGTAAGGTACAGCAGTGGATTCATGCGACTTGTGCTGATGAGATTGTCTTTACTCGAGGGACGACAGCAGCATTAAATTTGTTGGCTTTATCTGCTAACGATATTTTTATTCCTCCAGGTGGTTGTGTTTTAGTATCTGAGGCCGAGCATCATGCTAATGTTTTATCTTGGGAAATTGCCTGTCGTCGTCGAGGATCTCAGGTAAAGAAAATTGCTGTTGATGATTGTGGTTATATTGATTTAGATCATTTAGAATCTTTATTACGGGAAGGTGCCGCCTTTGTTAGTATAGCGCATATCAGTAATGTAACTGGTGCTATCCAGCCTTTGAAAGAAATCTCTCGTCTTGTACATGACTATGGGGCATATATAGCTGTTGATGGAGCTCAAGGAGTAGCACATGCACCAGTTCATGTTGTGCATGATGATATTGATTTCTATGCTTTTTCCTCGCATAAAATGTATGGCCCTACAGGAGTAGGGGTTCTCTATGGAAAAAAAGAGTTATTAGAAAAGCTTCCTCCTGTAGAGGGAGGAGGAGATATGGTTTTCTTGTATGATAGTCATTCTCCGGAGTATTTTCCTGCACCTTTGAAATTCGAAGCTGGTACACCTCCTATAGCTTCCATTCTGGGATTAGGAGCTGCTTTAGATTATTTACAGAATTTACTCCTAGAAGATGCTGCTTTGTTATACCAACATGAGGCTGATTTAATTCGCGATCTTTATGTGCAGTTAATAGAAATCCCCGGGATTCGGATTCTTGGCCCTGGTTTTGAACAGCCGCGAGGAGCATTGCTGAGTTTTAGAATAGCAGGAGCACATCCTCTAGATGTAGGATGTTTATTAGATCTTCGGGGGATAGCTATTCGTTCAGGGCATCAATGTTCGCAGCCTGCTATGAAGCGGTGGGACATAGGACATGTACTGAGAGTTTCTTTGGGAATATATAATGACCAGGAAGATATTGCTATTTTTATGACGGCCTTACAAGACATTTTAAAAAAAGTTCGCACATAGATTTTCACAGACATTTCTGTATACGCATTTGCTGATATCTATCTATAATCCAATTTTTTAAATATTTAGGTTTTAAAAGTAGTTTAGGTAGTGTGTAATTTGAAAATTTTATGTCTATACGATAAATATTGTGCCGCTTATTGTTCTTATTTATCGTATCTCCAAGTATGAAAGAAAAAGGGTAATGTTTTTTAACCATTCTTGTGGAAGGAAAGTCATATTTCCCAAAAGGGTAAAAGAAACCTATGGGAGTTTTCCCTAAGGCAGTTTTGATGGAGAATTTAGATAGGAAGATCTCTGTTGCTAAATAGGGTGGTGAATGTTGCAGATTACGAATAGCAAATCCCGATGAAGCAAGTTGTATGTTTGGGGATTCAGCAATAATTTTTAGTTCTTCTTGGGAACAAAACGGTTGATGGGAGGCAAATATTTCGTCTTGGAAAGCTAGTGCATTACTGGGAGCTAAGCGGTGATCCAAGGGAAGAGAGGATGCAGAATTATTGGCGACATATCTCCAAGCAATGCCCACAATTGCAGGAATATCGTGTTCTTGAAGGAACGGGAAAATATGAGAATAGAAATCTATCGAGGCATGATCAAAAGTTAATATCACAGAGCATCGATGCTTTAAATTTCCAGGAAGAGCCAAGGAATAGGTACGTTTAAGGAATAAAAGGTACCTATAGAATTGCTTTAGAAACTTAGTGTCTTTTGAAAAGCAGACTTGGCGAAAAGCTAAAACAATAAGCATGTGTTATTTATGAGAAGAAGAATAAGTAATCTCAGGGTATATGATCAGGGATCCTGAAATAATTTTAGGAGGTATAGGAGTCTCCGGAGGCGGAGTTAACATTGTCGAAGAAGATTCTGTGGTTGTGTCTGTTGATGTCTGGGAATCAGTAGCAGTAGGCGCAGAAGAACACATATAAATCCTTAATATAAAATTAGTTAGCGTTTTTTGCCAAAACGTTCGGTTAATGTCCATGCCCTATCTTTATAAAATTGTTCAAATTCTTTGAACATAGGGAGAGTTTTAAGCTCTTCAAAATCAGTTTGAGTATCTTGGTTAAGAATCTCTTTGATTTCTATGATTCTTAAAAGAATAAGGAAACGTAATGTGGGATAATCATCAGCAGAAGAAGAAGTTAATTCGAAAAGCTGGGTAGATTTGTCCAGTGCCATAGAGTAGTCTCCCATAGATTGTGCATCTGCAATTTCTTTAAGTAGCACTTGAACGGGTGAGGGCATATGAAATGCTGATCCAATACTGTAAGCCAAGCCTGCATAATAAGCTCCACGCAGAGGCTCATTGTGAATATAAAAACATGAAGAAAGGAACCCAGCGTAAGGTTTTGCAGAAGCGCCTCCTAGGTGATAGGCTTTTTCTAACGTGGGTAACGCTGTTTTTGGAGGAATAAAACCTCGAAAAATGGCGGCCTCTGCTGTTTTTGTTAATAAAAGGATGCTATTGTACTTTTCTCGATAGTTCCTTTGGAGATTATAAACAATCTTCCCTGAGAGTACCACAGCTAGAGTTACTAAAAGAGTTAGAGCAAAAGCATAAGTACAGACTCGCTTCCATATAGATAGGAATAAGTTCTTCATGATTTTTAATAATAAAGCGCTTAATATCTCCAGTGTATCTAGATWTTTTTTTTCGTAAACCTCTTGAACTTCTCTGCGATGTTCATAACAAAAAACTCTTCACTTCTACAAGATCTTTTGATAGAAAGTCTTTTGACATTGTTTTTGTTTAAGTAAGCATTTAAATAATTTTTCATCTCCAATGTAGAGGAATTATGATGTTTTGGAGATATACAAGTAGCTGCAGGTAATTTGTGAGTGAAGTTATCAATAAAGATACCATTATAGAAGTATCTATAGACGATATTCGAGTGAGCCCCTTTCAGCCACGTCGTATATTTTCAGAAGACGAACTTCAGGAATTAGTTCTTTCTTTAAAGGCTGTGGGCTTGATCCATCCTCCTGTAGTACGAGCCATTCGTAATGGGGATAGAGTACTTTATTATGAATTGATTGCTGGTGAACGTCGTTGGAGAGCTTTACAGTTAGCAGGGTATACTACGATTCCAGTCATTCTTAAACAAGTGGTTGCTGATGATATTGCTGCAGAAGCTACTCTTATAGAAAATATCCAACGGGTGAACCTAAATCCTATGGAAATGGCAGAAGCCTTTAAGAAGTTAATTACCGTATTTGGTTTAACTCAGGATAAAGTGGCAAGTCGTGTGGGGAAAAAACGCTCGACAGTAGCAAATTATTTACGTTTATTTTCTTTATCAAAAACGATTCAGCAGAGCTTGCATGCGGGAGACATTACTTTAGGTCATGCTAAGGTGTTATTGACTATTGAGGATCTTCAATTACGTGAGCTTCTTAATATGCGTATTATTAAACAACGTCTTGCTGTGCGCGAGGCTGAGCAAGAAGCTAGAAAATTATTGTCAGGAGAGTCTCACTCTGAATCTAAAGGTATTCGTAAGACGCAAGAAATACCAACACAGTATTGTGAGATACAAAAGCGTTTGCATCGATTTTTGGGTTATAAAGTGACAGTGAAATATTGTGACGGGCAACCCTACATAACATTTCATGTTCCCGACGAAGATCGATTTCAACAACTAGCTGATTTATTATTAAAGAATTCTTAATCAATACGAGATTTTCTTTTACTCAAGGATTTGATTTTTTTTCAGGGGAGTGGATGCAATGATACGAGTGTTGATTGTTCTCTATGTGTTTAGGAATACTTTCTTGAAGGCATGATGCTGTTCTTTTGGGACAACGGTGGTAGAAAATGCATCCCGAGTTTGTAAATGTTTCTTGAAGAGAAGGTTGTATAGATAATTTCTTTTGAATATTACGATGTTCAGGAAGATCGGGAAGTTGGGAATCAAGTAACATTTGTGTATAGGGATGGCGAGGATGTGAAAAGATGCTTTCTGTAGGTCCGGACTCAACAATTTTTCCTTTATACATAATTATCACTTCGGAACAAAATGAGCGTACAACTGCGAGATCATGTGAAATAAATAGGTAACTCATTTTGAGTTCTTTCTGTAAGTCAGTAAGCATGTTTAGGATTTGTGCTTGCATAGACGGATCTAAAGCAGAAACAACTTCATCACATATCATAAGCTTAGGAGTTCCTAATAATGCTCGCGCTATAGAGACGCGTTGTTGTTGACCTCCAGAGAGTTGGTGAGGATAGCGGTAGAAATAATCAGCAGAAAGTCCTACACGATTTAAAGATTTTTCTACCATGCTAATTAAATGTTCTTTAGTGACAATCCGGTGGTGCATAAGGGCATGGCTTAGACTATCAAAAATAGTTTTTTTAGGATTTAATGAAGCTTTAGGGTTTTGAAAAACCATTCGAACACATGAACGTAGTTGTTTTAAATCTTGCTTAGACTGCAACTTAATGGGGATATTATTGAACAACAGATATCCTGAGGTTAGTTGTAAAAGTCCTGCAAGAGCAAGTGCAAGTGTCGTTTTCCCTGATCCTGACTCCCCGATAAGTCCTACAATTTTCCCTGCGGGGATAGAAAACGAAATGTTATCGATAGCTTTTGTAGTTATTATTTTTCTCCCAAATCCGAAGGAACGTTTATAGTAATATTTTTTTATTTGCTCAGCTTGTACTAGAGGATAAGGTTTATTCATATAACCAGCACTTCACTTTATGTTTTGAATCAATGTTATGGAGAGGGGGTTCCACAGTACACCTAGAGTGTGCTTTTGAACAGCGTGGAGCATAACAACATCCAGAAGGCAAGTTATCATAACATGGTGGCTGTCCAGGAATTGATGTAAATGTTTTTGCATTTACAGAGGGACGGGAGGCAAGAAGATCTTGAGTATAGGGATGGCATGGATGATGGAATATCTGGTGAACAGAGGCATATTCTACCATTCTTCCGGCATAAAGTACTAAGACGTCATCAGCAGTTTCTGCAACAACACCCATGTCATGAGTGATGATTAATAAACTCATCCCAAGCTTACTCTGCAATTTCTTTAATAATTGTAAAATTTGATACTGTACGGAAACATCTAGAGCTGTTGTTGGCTCATCAGCAATAACAATTTCAGGAGAGGATAGTAATGCCATAGCAATAGATATTCTCTGTAACATACCTCCAGAGAGCTGGTGAGGATAGAGTTTCAAACAGAGTTCCGGATGATGGAAACCCGTATCTAATAGTGCTTGAATAATTTTATCACGCCCTGCTTGGCGAGAAAGGTGTAGATGCGTGTCAATGAGTTCTTGAAATTGTTGCCCTATGGTAAATACAGGATTTAACGAGGCATGAGGATTTTGGAAAATCATTGCAATTTTTACTCCAAAGATGGATTGCAATACTTTTCGGGAAGCTGATAATAATTCTTTTCCTCTATACAAAACGTTCCCTGATAAAGAAAATAAAGGTGTTGGTAATAATTGCATCAAAGCATGTGCTGTTACTGATTTCCCTGATCCCGATTCTCCAATGATAGCTAGAGTTTTCCCTTGGTAAACATCAAATGATAGAGATTCAACTATTGAGTAACGAGCGCGTTGTTGATTTAAATATATTGTGAGATCTTTAACCTGTAGGATGGGGGATGAAGTCATAAGTCATTTACAAGATCATTAAAGCTAGCTATTATTGTCAAAAAGGTATTCTTATGCAAACTCTTGCTCGTCTATTTGGACAATCTCCTTTTGCTCCTCTGCAAGCACATTTAGAAGTTGTTGCGTTTTGTGTTCAACAAATGTTGCCCATATTTCTTGCTCTGCGAGACCAAGATTATCAGCAAGTACATATTCTTGCTAAAACAATCTCAGATAAAGAATACCAAGCAGATTGCATAAAAAATGATATGCGTAATCATCTTCCTGTAGGTTTGTTTATGCCTATATCCCGTGCAGGAATTTTAGAAATTATTTCTATACAAGATAGTATCGCAGATACCGCCGAGGACGTAGCCATCTTACTTACTGTGCGAGAATTGCAGTTTTATCCTGAGTTTGAAGCAATCTTTTCTCAATTTTTACATAAAAGCATAGAAACTTTTGATTTTATTATGAAAGTCATACAAGAGTTTAATAAATTACTTGAGAGCTCCTTTGGAGGACGTAAAGCAGATAAGGTCCGCTTTTTAGTTAGTCGTGTGGCAAAAGCAGAACATGAATGTGATGTTATTCAACGTCAACTCATGCAGATTTTCTTTTCTGATGAATTTACTATTTCTACAAAAGAGTGTTACTTATGGCTACAAATAATTAAACGTGTAGCAGGGATCTCAGATAACTCAGAGAAGCTTGCCTATCGTATTAATATGACGCTAGAAGAAAAGTAAGAATCATGCTTGCGTTACTATTTTTTGTTCTTTTATGTGGTTTTTATACCTCTTGGAATATAGGAGCAAATGATGTAGCGAATGCTGTGGGACCTAGTGTGGGGTCCGGGGTATTAACCTTACGACAGGCAGTGATTGTCGCTATTATTTTTGAGTTTCTAGGTGCTTTACTACTTGGCAATCGAGTGACAGGGACAATCGAGAGTCATATAGTATCAGTTTCTAATCCTTCGATTGCTTCCAGTGATTATGTTTACGGTATGACCGGAGCTTTACTTGCTACAGGAGCCTGGTTACAGCTAGCATCTTATTTTGGATGGCCCGTCTCAACGACACATTCTATAGTTGGAGCTGTTATTGGCTTTGGACTCGTGTTAGGCAAAGGAGCAGTAATTTATTGGGGATCCATAGGAACAATTGTTATTAGCTGGTTTCTGTCTCCTTTAATGGGTGGAGGAATTGCTTATCTTGTTTTTTCTTTTATACGAAAGAATATTTTGTATCGGGGAGATCCTGTTCAAGCTGTTGTGCGTATAGCCCCCTTTTTGACAGCTTTCGTAATGATCGTATTGGGAGTTATTATTGTTTGTGGTGGGTTAATTACACGTTTTGTTTCTCATACATGGGCATTAGGAGTTGTCTTCTTCTTAGGGGGGATGAGTTACATATTAATGTTTAAATATGTACATACTTCTCGGTGTTCTCATGTTTGCGATACTCCTGATGTGGGAAGCTTATTGTACCGTTTAAAAAAGTGTGGGGGTAATTACGGAAGGAAATACCTAGTTGTTGAAAGGATTTTTGCTTATCTACAAATTATCATTGCCTGTTTTATGGCATTTGCTCACGGTTCTAATGACGTTGCGAATGCTATCGCTCCTGTTGCTGGAGTATTGCGTCAGCTATACCCACAAATGTATTCTTCCTATACGTTAATTGGACTCATGGTATTTGGTGGCTTAGGATTAATCATCGGCTTATCCATTTGGGGGTGGCGCGTTATCGAAACTGTAGGATGTAAAATAACTGAGCTTACGCCGTCTCGGGGATTTTCTGTAGGTTTAGGAGCCGCAATTACTATTGCCCTAGCATCAGCATTTGGATTGCCTATATCTACAACACATGTAGTGGTCGGAGCAGTATTAGGAATAGGTCTTGCTAGAGGAATTCATGCTATTAATCTAAACATTATCAAAGACATAGTGATGTCTTGGTTCATCACCCTTCCTGCAGGAGCTATACTCTCTATTCTATTTTTCTTTGCTTTAAGAGCGCTCTTCCATTAAAAATAGGGAAATCATCTTAGTAATTTCTCAAGGTATAATGGATAGGTTAACAGTCAGGGATCTTTCTCCCGAAGAGCAAAAGGTATTAGTGCGTGTTGATTTTAATGTTCCCGTCAAAGATGGGAAGATTATCGATGACATCCGCATTCGTAGTGCTATGCCTACGATTAATTACCTGCTACAAAAACGTGCTGCTGTAATTTTAATGAGTCATTTAGGTCGCCCTCAGGGTTGTGGCTTTGAAGAAAAGTATTCCCTACAACCTATTGTTGAAGTACTCGAAGGTTATTTAGGACATCACGTTCCTTTGGCTCTTGCTTGTGTGGGAGAAGTCGCTCGCCAGGCTGTAGCGCAGTTATCCCCAGGTAGAGTCTTGTTATTAGAAAATCTAAGATTTCATTATGGTGAAGAACATCCAGAAGCAGATCCTAAATTTGCTGCCGAGCTTTCTTCTTATGGCGATCTTTATGTGAATGATGCTTTTGGCACTTCACATAGGAAACATGCTTCTGTATATACTGTTCCTCAAGCTTTTCCAGGAAAAGCTGCAGCTGGTTTCCTTATGGAGAAGGAGCTAGAGTTCCTAGGGAATCATTTATTAATTTCTCCCAAACGTCCTTTCACTGCAATTTTAGGTGGAGCTAAAGTATCTTCAAAAATTGGTGTTATTGAAGCTCTTTTATCTCAAGTAGATAATCTCCTATTAGCAGGCGGCATGGGATTTACTTTTTTAAAGGCTTTAGGAAAGTCCTTAGGAGGCTCTTTAGTTGAAGAGTCCGGTATTGCCCTTGCACAACGTGTAATGGAACTCGCCAAAAAGAACAATGTGCGTATCTTTTTACCTAGCGATGTAAAAATAGCTAAGACATGCTCTCCTGGGGTTGCTTGGAAAGAAGTTTCCATAGATCGGGGGATTCCCGATGGGTTCCAAGGTTTAGATATCGGTACTAAAACTATTCAAGAATTTTGTAGGGTCATTGATGCCTCAGCATCAGTATTCTGGAATGGCCCTGTTGGGGTATATGAAGTGCCTCCATTTGATCAGGGATCTATGGCTATTGCTAACTGTTTAGCACGTCACCCCTCAGCTATTACTATTGTAGGTGGAGGAGACGCGGCTGCTGTTGTTGCCCTAGCCGGGTGCTCTGCTCAAGTGTCGCATGTGTCGACAGGAGGAGGAGCTTCTCTTGAATTTTTAGAAAAAGGCTTTTTACCAGGAACGGAAGTTCTTTCTCCTGCACCAGGAAATGCAGAAAGCTCTGACTTTGAGTAATATTATCTATTTTCTTTAATTTGGATGGGGGCATTTTAAACAATCTCCTATATAGCTATAGGGGTTGTTTATATGTCATTTTGTGTTTTGTCATTAGGCAAGTCTTTGATTTTCAGTCTATTCGCTTTTATTTTTCATTCAACTTCATATAATTAATCAATATAAACTAATATTTCGTTTTTTTATTAAGTTTTAATAAAAAACTATTATTTTTGTTTTAAAAAGTATTCTCATAATTATTTTTTTCATTTTAAAATTAAAAATATAAATATGGAGAAAAATTATGGGAATTAATCCAAGTAATCGTGGCCAAGGTAGTAATGATTTATGGATTTCCGGGACTCCTGACACAGAAAGAGGAGTAGAAGGATCTCAATCTCCATCAGGAGAATTGGGGACTCATAGGGTTTCTACAGCATCAAATAGTAGTAGATCCTCGGGCATACTAGCGAGGATTAGTGCCAGCGTAAGGTCATTTTTTAGCAGTATTTTTGGAAGAGGCTCTTCTTCTAGTAGTAGTAGTAGGCCATCAACTGCTTCAGAGTCTTCTTTAACATCACGACTTTCCGTAGAATCTACTGGTGATGCGCGTGCAACAGAAGGTGCTGCCTCAGGTCTACAAAAACGAGGTTATATTCCTGGGAAGCCAGTCCCTACGCCTAAAGTAGAAACATCATCTTTAACACGTTCCGGAGCTATAAAAAAGCGTCGTGCTCCCTTACCTCCTACAGGAAATAAAGAAAGTAAAGTACAACGTCGTGATAGTGATGCTAGCGAAACCTCCGCAAATAGCACAGATTCAGCGATTTCTACAAATTCTTCTATTGTTAAAAATTTAAAATCTTATTTAGAAGCAAATGCACGATCCAAACAAGAACAAGTATCAAAACTAGCAGAACAAATAAAAAATCGTTGGACAACATTAGAAAATAGTGACGAATTAAATTATAAAATAACAAGTTTACAGACACTAGTCGATCAAATGGGTAGTTCACGTCGTGATTTAACAAAAGAGTTACAGTTAACACGATCTGGTATACATGATAATGTTGTCGATCAAACGCAATTATTATCACAAACACTATGGAAATTAGCTTCTAAACATCATGATCAAGGTGAACCATCAGGATTATTTAGTTTATTGGTTCACATGTCTTTCGGAGGTCCTACACTAGCCCCTTCTGCTAAGGTACACGATTATATGCGAGATCTCTTAAGTCTTCATGGTGATGATGAACTAGAAGAACAAGAGAGAAAACTACTCGATTCATTTGCAGACAACATAGATCGTCTACGCGATCGATCGCCTAATGATGCTCTTAGAGCATGGGCGAATTTTATTAGTAGAGGAGAAGTTGCTGTAAGAGGAGTTGTTAACCGTGAATTAGCAACCAACGTAGGTGGATACGTTCGTGAGGAGGTAGGCGACAATGTACAGTGGAACTTATCAGCATTGTCTCTACTGCAGCAACTGGATCCTGGTGTATTTGCAACGACTATGGGAGTCTTGGCTACGGAAGCTCTATAGAGGAAAGTGAGGATTAGAGAATTATGGGATCTCCTGTGCAAGGAGGCGATGGAGGCGTAGAACCTTCGTGGCGAGATCTTTTTGACAATCGTGCAGATTCCAGTTCTGAAGGAGAAGATGCCGATCTAAACCAGCGGATTACTGAGCATGTGAGTTCGGTTTTTGGCCCTCATACGGAGTTAGGGATCCCTCAGGCTAGCCCATCTTCAGAGATGTCTAATGATCTTCCAGAACGTTTAGCAGCAGGTCCTCGGGAGGAAGAATTTTTCAGGTCTTTGCTTCAAAGAATACAGCGTGCTGTATTTAGAATATGGTCATCAAGATCAAAAATTCTCAAAGAAGAAAGTACACCAAGTTATCGTGCATTATTTGAAAATACAGAAATAGATGAAAGCATTGTTTCCGAGGTACAAGATGCCCCTCCTCCTGCTCGAGGGTGTTTAGCATCTATAAGACAGTTTTTTTTAAATGCTTTTCGAAGAATGTGTAGTTGCATTTATAAAAAGAAATCCGAATCCACTATAGATTTTTGTGGTTTAGATGCTGAGAGTCCAGAAGGTACCATAGCTCTTGCTTTGTTACTAAGAATGGCAAGTAAGTGGGCATTAGAAACAGGATTTTCTTCTTTAGACAGAAAGTCACAACATCCTAAATCCATTTTCCCTTTGCAAAGCACTGGAGAGTTTCGAAAAATCGTCACTGTATTTCAAGAGTTCATTCAAAGACAACCATCTGGAGATCCTTTAACAATAGCACGTGGAATAGCAAAATTAGTATGTGCATTATCTAGTCAGCGGGGAGAATGCCAAAAAGCTGTAGAATCTCTAAGTAGAAAGGATCCGAGTCGTGATTATTCCGAGATTATCTTAGGAGCTAAACAACTCGATATACTGGCAAGTAAAGGAAATGAGGGATTAATAACAGTAAGGCAAATATTAACTTCGTTGTGTGTTACCTATAATCAGTTATTAGGAGAGTTTTTAAGTTCATGGGGCGATGTTAATGAAGAAAATCCAACAGAAATTCGTTATGATTTTGTTGTCCAAGTGGTTGAAACCAATCTTCCTGTGTTACAAGAAGCTTATACTTCGGATCCCCAGCTGTATGAACGCATGTTAAATGATGCGATCTGTCGTTTTTTCTTCGTTCCTCAAATAAAAGAAGATGAATGGTCTCCAACATGAGAAAACGTTTAATTTTTTTAGGCAGGAACTATTGCGAAATAAAAATAATGCAATAAAGCATTCCAAAGAATAAGCAAAAAAAAGTAGAACTGAGTTATTTCTTCCTATGATGTTGGATTTGCGATTTTCTGTAGATTATTATCTTCGTGTTATAGAGTTAGCAATTCGTGATGAATCTCGGATTCTCATATATGATAAAAAGCAATTACTTCTAGAAGCATGGCCGCGTAATCATGCTTTATTTTCGGATCAGGATTCCTCATTCTCAACCATAGAACAAGCAATTCAAGAAGTTTTTTCTCGAACAGCCATTTCTTATTCTATATCGAGAAGACTTTTATCTATTATTGATGTGTGTTTGCGTCAGGAAAAACCCTACACGCGTATATTCTACAGGTTATTTCGTAGAGAAACTTATGAGAACAAAAAAGCTGTTGTTTCTAAATTGCTAGCTCTTAAGAAAATCCTTTTCTTTGAATATCATCGTCCTGTTAAAAAAATTTCTATTGCTGCAGATAGAGCTCTTTCAAAAGTAAAAACAAACTTTTCTTCTTGGGAGGACTTTTCTCATGACGTTACCTTGCCCAAAACAGCGGTAAAAACACATGTTTCTGTCCAAGAAAACCTGGCCGTAGAATCTTCCTCTCAGGTCTTGATGGATGCATTAATGGCTTTTTTAGAAACACGATCCGGATATCAACCTCTAAGTTTAGAGTTACTTGAACAGTTTATCTCTGAGAAAAGCATTCCTTTACAAATCTTGTCAGAAAAAAATTATTATTTTTTATCTCAGCTAAAAGATTTATTTTTAAACAGTCGTGAAGATTTTCAAGCAATCATTGGGGGAATCCTCACGGATTCTTTAACTGATGTCCTTACGAATTCTTTAGTAGGTTCACAGA
Source organism: Chlamydia avium 10DC88 (assembly GCF_000583875.1). Classification (NCBI taxonomy): domain Bacteria; kingdom Pseudomonadati; phylum Chlamydiota; class Chlamydiia; order Chlamydiales; family Chlamydiaceae; genus Chlamydia; species Chlamydia avium. The sequence continues at coordinate 948,538 of NZ_CP006571.1, forward strand.
TATTGACTTCTCAAGGTAAAACCTGGGTACATGCCTGGCAAGAATTTTCACGACATTCTCCTCAGGATAGCGTGAAATCTCGAGGGTTCCTGGCAGAAATTCTGCGCTGTCTGCTTGCTGAGGCCTTAAATACATTCATAGCTTCTACCTATGATATTACTCCTGAACAAATTGGGAACCTATATAGCATTCGTGATGTCAATCCTCTTCTTTGGAATAAAATGATTCGTATACTGCTCATGCGTTGGTTGTTAGATTACGACGACAAGGTATATTCTCTTTTGAGAAAAAATATTAATTATTATACGCCGCATCCAACGTGGCGGCAGTACGTAATACGTTTATTTAAAAAATATTAATAGTTTTTTCTATTGTTTTCGTAAGAAGATCAGTTTTGTTAAGTAAATAACATATCAAAGTGTATACTTATTACACTATGATTCCATTTCGCTTATACCACCTATATTCTTTGTTAAATATGATGCATTCCACCCCTGTTGGTGAAGCAAATCGTTTGGCATCATATTTTAAGTGCCATCGTTCTTTAGGATCTAAAGATCGTCAATGGATTAGCTCCCGCATTTTTGCAATTCTTCGTCATCAACGTTTGTTAGAAACTTTACTTGCACGTGAGGATAGAAAGGTAACACCAGAGAGCTTAGTTTCTAAAGTCGAAGAGGGGGCAATAGAAAATCTTGATAGCTATCAAGATTTGCCATGGCCTATACGTTATTCTTTGTCAGATGACCTCGCATTGCAGTTAATTAAAGATTATGGAGAAACCAAGGCTCAGGAAATCGCTAAGTGGTTTCTCCAAGAGGCTCCCTTGTTCATTCGTGTGAATACACGCAGGATTTCTGTAGAAGATCTCCAACAATGTTTGGGCTATCCTTGTGAGTCAGGAGAAGTTCTCGGATCTCTATGTTTTTTAAAGAGATATCCTTTACAGCATAGTTTGGCATTTCGTCAGGGATTATTTGAGATTCAAGATGAATCATCGCAAAAAATTACTTTAGATATCCCCATGACGAAACAGGACTGTGTCCTAGATTTTTGTGCTGGTGCAGGAGGAAAAAGCCTGATATTAGCTGAAAAAACACAACATGTTATTTTGCACGATAGTCGTAAAAATATATTACAAGAGGCTAAACAGCGCTTATTAAGAGCGGGGTTAAGGAATTTCTCTATTAAGGAGAAGAAATCCTTGAAAAAACAAGGTTTCTCTTTAGTCGTAGTTGATGCTCCTTGTTCAGGAAGTGGGGTATTTCGACGCCATCCAGAAAAAAAACTGTTATTTTCAAATCAATTGTTAATGCAATACTCCCACTTACAGAGGAAAATTCTCAAAGAAGCAAGTAGTTATGTACAACATGGGGGAAGACTTGTTTATATCACTTGTTCTTTACTTTCCTTAGAAAATGAACAACATATAGATTACATGTCCTCTTTAGGATGGGAAGTAGAACACTCCACTCATATCCCCCCTAACCAGGGAGACAGTTTTTTTTCAGTCCATTTTATTCGTAAATAAAATACTACTTGCCATTATCTTATACTTTTAGAGATGTACTACATAGTGAGCAAAGTTATCCTATTTAAAATGATAGTAATCAATAGGTGATGACATAGGTTGTTTTTTCGGGAAATTTTTCAAATTGTAATAAAATATTTAGCAAATGGCTTGAATCATTCCAAATTTCAGGTTGCTTTATAGCAGCAATGACATGATGCAAAAAATGCATATGTTGCTTTTCTTGTACTTCCTTAGGATTTTTAAACCAGTATTTTGTAACACCCGAACAAAAGGACTGAGAAGGAAGATCTATAGCTGTAGCAACCCCACCTCTTATAAATAAAAACACACAGATAAAAAATCTAAGACAAATGCGTCTATGCATAATTCTTCTCCGATCTTTTGAATACTCAAGAGCTTATGCAAAAACTGAGTTTTTGCATAAATTAAAAAAATACGCATTTTAGTAGTAACGAGCAGGTCTTCTTAGATTACGTCGTGTTTTTCTATGATATAGTCCTAGTAAACCTAAAATGACATAGGTCCTATGAGAACAGATAATTCTTCGAGTAAATAGGTGGATACGCTTTAAGAAGGAAAGTTGTATATCATGGGGAGAATATACAGGCTGGGAGATGACATCTTCCCCTTGAGAGCGAAATACCCAATGGCCAAGGAGATCTCCTTGATGGATAGGGAAAGTTTTAACACAAGGAATGAAAGTCGCTGTATAAAGTTCTTCACCTTCCGAAGCATAAAAGTCATAATATACACCCTCGGGAAGAGGAATGAAAATTTTACCCAAAGTTCCCAAAGATATGCGATATTTCTCCGTAGGAGGTATGAGATAGCGTCTTAAAGGAATTTCATTAAACACTGCTTCACATAGGGCATGAATATCATAATATAGTTTCGACATCGAAGAATATCCCGTAACAATGGTAATGATAGAGCGATCGTGTTTACAGGCAGACAAAATAAGATTTTTCCCCGCGATTTCCGTACTTCCTGTTTTCCCCCCTATGGCGGGAGGGTAATAATAAGGGGATGTCGATATGAGCAATTTATTAGTTGTACACAGAGGCCTTTCTGGATTCAGGTTAGTTGCTGCCATGGTATAGTTTGACGTATGAATTACTTGGCGAAATAAAGGATCCTTTAATCCCTCACGCATGATACAAAGTAAATCACGAGCTGTTGTATAATGATCTGGATGATGTAATCCGTGAGGGTTGTTAAGATGAGTATCCCGGCATCCCAACTCACGTAAGAAATCATTCATCTGATGCATAAATTCAGGAATAGAGCCCGAACATGCTATTGCTAAGCTATTTGCAGCGTCATTAGCAGAACTAATTAATAAAGCATGGAATAAATCTCTTCCTGATACCTCTTCTTTATTGCGAAGCTGTATCGTTACACCATCTGTTTCTAGCCAATAGGGAGGGCTACGATATCCTGATTGCTTTTTTGCTTGAGGAGTAATGCAGGCTATAGCTTCTTGTTTTACAGAAATGAAGTTATTTAAAATTTCTGGATAGCAACGCAAAATAAAGAGTGCAGTAGCAATTTTCGTCATGCTCGCCGGATAGATTCTGGCGTCTATGTTTTTAGAATATAGTATCTTACCTGTCTTTTCATGGATAACAGCAACGGAAGAACCTTGAACCTCTGGGAAAGAAATATCAGCATATAAAGAGAATATCCCTAGCCATGTAAGCAAACTTAACAGTCCGTATTGAAAAAATGCCTTAGCCATTGGGGAATCTAGTTTATTTAACTTAGTTTATAGAGTTTCAAGAAAAGCTCTTGACTCCCTTTAAAATAAAGAATTACCATGAAACAAGGGGAAATGCTATGAGTTTAGATTTTTTAGAAGAATTTTATCGTCATTCTATTTGTAACTGCAAAGCTTTTTGTGAGGGATTCGCAAACATTGCTGATATCCTTTCTACTGCTGAAGACTCCTCGATTAGCAGTCGCCCTATTAATAACTTTATTATTGCAGAAACTACAGATAAACTCACTTTATTTAACTCAGACTTTGTCGTATGGCTTGTCCCAGAAGTAATTCAAGGTGAGGCAGTTACTCGAGGGTATATTGCTTTATACCACCCCTCAGGAAGATGTACTCCAGAATTAGCTTTTCAAGCTTTGGGAGAATATAACCAATCTGCATTGATTCTCGAGGCTTTACAATTGTATCTCAAAGATATCCAAGATACAGAAAACATTTTACGTTCTTTTTCTTTATAGGTGCTAACTCTAAGTATTATGGATTTTTAAATGGACAATATTCGCATTTGCATGTCGTTCATACTGAAATTCATCCACAGAACTTTTAGCTAAAAAAATACCTAGTCCACCTAGTTTTCTTTCATCTAAAGGGACATATGTCTGCATATCGATTGTTGCTGCTAAAGGATTAAATGAAGTTCCGTAATCTTTGATAGTTACATGAAATTCTTGTGGATTACCATCGCAGGAAATCGTAATGGTTCCCGGAGAAGGGAACTCTTGATAAGCATAGGAGATAATATTAACAAGTAATTCTTCACAGGCAAGTTCGAGTTTTAATAGTTTCTCTTTGGGAAAAGCTTGGAGTTGCTTAGTATGTTTAACAAAATCTAACATATTGTGAAGTTCACTAAGAAGAGCGGGAAAGATAGCTTCTCCACTAGAAGAGGTCATAATATACCTGTTGAACAATAGTCTCTGCTAAATGAGCATATAGTACACGCTGAGCGCTCTTTATAGCTTCATTATGCATTTCAAATTGTCCTAAAGCAAACTGATGAGCGTTAACAATACCTAAATCAGGTTCGAAGTCAAAAGTAACTGATTTCCGTGCTATATGTTCATTAATTAATACTTGCCCTGAATGTTTATCAATCAGCTGTACTTGTGCTGATAAAGATAAACGCCCTTCATTAGAAACTATAAAATGCCTAGGAGTTTTATTATTAATCTTATTTGGGGCATAAGTAAAACCTGTATTCTCGTCAACCTCATTTAAGAGTTGAACTTTCAAAAGATAGCGGGAATTACTTTCTCCACTATGCGCAGATAGAGAACGTTTCCCTAATTCATAAATAATTGCCGCTGATAATTGTCCCGAAACGTCCTTATCTATTGGAGAAAGATCCACTCCTTCTGATCGAATGGATTTCCCTAAAGCAGATAGTACATTAGAAGAATTCACTAGTGTATAACCAGTACATGAAATCAATACACAACTTACGAAGCAAGATAATAATACGACAATAATCTTATGCATAGAAATGCCTAAAATTAAGAATGTTTTGCTATTCTATCCAATCGCTTGAGACATTTAGCAACGAGTGGTGAATCGGGATGATTTTCTATTGCTGTAGTATAATAAATACTTGCTGCTTCTGGTTTCTTCTTTTTTTCATAAAAGCGTCCAGAGTGGTATAACCCTGAAGCATAAAGATCACTCATAGAACGTACATTTGAAGAAACCTCAGCATTCAGAGGATGGTTAGGATGCTGCTTTTTCATCGCCTCTTCGTTCATTTTGGCTAATTTTAAATATTGTGCATTATGAGCTTCTTTTTTAGCTTGCATGAAGTAGATTTCGGATAGACGTACAAAAGCCTTGGGAGATAAAGGATGTTGAGGAAATTGCAGCGTCAGCTTTTTGAATACTTTTATAGCTTCTGAAAGATTTTTTTTAATAACAAGCAAGTCTCCCTTAAGATATAAAGCTTGTGCTCCTAGGTCTTTATAAGGAAACGCTGCAAGAATTTCATCGTAAATGCGCAGGGCATCTTCGTCAGCATTCACTAATTTTGGGAAGCCTTCTAAGAGGAAAACACGCTTGCGTTTCCCCTGGGCAAAACTTTGAGCTATTGCAAGCTTCATAGCAAATAACTCTTCAGAATATTTAGCATTAGGAAGCTGCATATATAAAGAAAATGTTTTGTCGGCTAAATCTGGTTGATCCTTTTTGAAATAGCATACACCCATAAGATAAAGAGCTTCAGAATATAGAGGATCTTTGGGAAAATGATGAATAATCGTACCAAAGCATAACGATGCTCTGTAGTAATTTTGATATTCTAAATAGCGAATGCCTTCAGAAAGATAGTGTTTAGCAGAATACTTGGGAACAAATCTAAGAGGAGAGAGTTTCCCATAAAAAGGTTCAAAAGAAATCGGCCTAGCATAACAGTTAGCAGACACAAGCAATAACGCAAAAATTAATTGTAAAAAGAGTCTCATAAATTCAGCGCGTAACCTACACTAGTAAAGCGTTATCATAGGAAAGGAAAAGGGAATTTGTCAAATGCGTTGTTAGCGATTTATTTAAAAAACTAATTTTTTTTATTTGATAAAACATCTTTTTATTTTTTAGAATAAATAAAAAGGATTTTTATGAAAAAGTTAGTTTGCTATCTAGGCACTTTTATTTTATCACTTTTTTGTGGTGTGTTTTTATGGGATCATGTGCCCTGTGCTCGTAAGGCTATGCAAGTCAGTGCAAATTGTGGTGCCGAAGTCTTTGAAAAGAGTTGCCGGATGATTCGTAAAGTTTCTGGATTTGAGAGACTTCGTGTATTCGAAAGAAAATTCTCTGCTGAACAAATATTAAATTATTTTCCAGAACACGTGGATGGCAAGGTAGCGATAGAGCTCACTTTTGTGCCCCATACGTTAATGTCAGTAAGATTTTCACAGGAAGATCCTGTGAAAAAAACTATGATAAGTAAGGAAGGGAAAATTCTATGGAATTTATCTAATGGGGAAATGGTCCTAAATACAGGAACATGGTCTTGTTCTAAAGGATTAAGAGAATGTCTACTACTTAAAGCAGGACGCCATGATGTTAGTGTGATGCAGGCCTTAGCGAATTTAGGAGGAGCAGCATCTAAAGAATCTTTATCCCGCGCTTTATCTATGAAAAACATGCGTGCTGATAAAGTTATTAAATCCTGTCAGAAAAAGAAATTAATTTTTTCTACGGGGAGTCAAATAGGCAGCCATTTTCAACAACTACAACCAATTCAAGGATGTACAACTGAAATTCCCTCTCCTCCTGTATGGTTGAAAAAACCACGAGGAGTTACTCTAATCTCCCCACAATTTTCTGAAGATCGTGTGTGTAATCTCGTAGAAATGATTTTTGGAGATAACTTCTTAATTTTAAGTAAAGATATTGTTTATGTGCCAATCTATAAGGTATTGATTACAGCTACAGATAATAGTGAACGCATAGAATATATTAATGCAGTTACAGGAAAACCATTTTATGATTTTTAAATACTAATTAAACGTATTGGGAGTTGTGCATTTTCTAGATCTTTTTTGAGATCAGTAGTATCTTCAGAAATGAAATAGTCTGTATCAGGAGCAATCGAAGCTACTTTTTGATTGTCTTTAATGAAAATTAAAGATAATTCCCGTGGGCCAGGATACTTATGTAATATATGTTTTAAAGTACATATGTGGCTATGGCGAAGCTTCTCAAGATCAAGGGATAGTTTTACAGCAGAAGCTGGTGGACGCGAATCTTTAGTTTTTGACATTGCAATTTTCCCTCGATGTTTGTTTTTTTCGTTGATATAGGACATCTTTTGCATTTGTCCTTTGATTTTGTCAAACATCTCGTCACATTCTTGAAGGACTTTTTCGTTAATTGAAGCGAAATCTTTCATCCATCGACAGGATAATCGCAAGGAATCGCTACGTTTATCGATAGCTAAAATAGCATAAATTAAACAGTCTTCCTCTAATAGTTCTTGCTGCTCAGCATACATTTCTGGCCATATAGGTAATTCATAAGAATCAATACCGTCATTAACACGTAATATAGCAAATTTTCTTTGCCCTTTAGAAGAGAGGCGTGTAGTAACTTTATCTATAATAAATATAGTACGAACTATTGCTCCGTGAGGGAGATGATCAAATTCTCCGAAATGCACGACAGACAGTTTAGGCAAAATATCTTTTACAGCATCCATAGGATGCTCAGTTAGATAAATACCTAATAATTCTTTTTCTTTTTTGAGTTTTTCTTTTTTTGATCTATGTATTACGGGAACATTAGGAGATAGAGTTTCTGTTTTCTCTTGATTCATGGAATCTAGAGAAAAGAATGTCATGACTCCTGTAGCAGCTTCTTTTTTTTCTTTTGCAATTGCTTCATACATGGATTCTAAGGTAGCAAGAGCTCGGTCTCTATCTGCATCAAAAATATCAAAACAGCCAGAATCAATTAAACTTTCTATATGTTTTTTTGTTACCTTCTTTAGGTCAGAGCGTTGGATAAAATCCCGAATACTTAGGTAAGGCCCATTTTTTTCTCTTTCTTCAATAATACTTTCTACAAGTCCTTTACCAATGCCTTTAATAGCACCCATAGCAAAACGAATGCCTTGATCTGTAGCAATAAAGTTTGTCCCCGATTCATTAATATCAGGGGGTAGGACACAAATGTCCATGCTACGTGCTTCATGAATGAGTTTACCAATTTTCTCAACATCATCAGAATCACAAGTTAGAAGAGCTGCTAGCCACTCTTTAGGATAATTTGCTTTAAGATAAGCAGTTGTATAAGTAATTAAACCATAGGCTGCTGCATGAGATTTATTAAATCCATAAGAAGCAAACTTCTCCATTTTATCAAAAATTGTTGTTGCTAATTCCGTGTCGATACCATTTTTGCATGCTCTTTCACAAAATCGGGTACGTTCTTTAAGCATTTGATTAATGTCTTTTTTACCCATAGCGCGGCGTAAAACATCACCCTCTCCTAATGAATAGCTTGCTAAAGAACCTGCAATTTGCATGACTTGTTCTTGATAGACCATGATTCCATATGTTTCTTTGAGAATGGGTTCCATAAGGGGATGGTCATATTCAATAATTTCCTTACCATGCTTGCGATTGATAAAAGAAGGGATCATATCCATAGGCCCAGGACGATATAAAGCACCTATTGCAATAATCTCTTCAAAAGAATCTGGACGGAGATTTTTAGCTAATTCTTGCATACCTTTGGATTCCATTTGAAATATGCCCATAGTTTTACCCTGATGTAGAAGAGCAAATGTTGTTTTATCATCCAAAGGCAGGGAAGCCATATTTAATAGCTTTCCTGTTTTTTTATAAATTGCTTGAATAGCGATATGAATACTTGTTAGCGTCTTTAGTCCTAGAAAGTCAATTTTCAACATTCCCACACTTTCCACAGGTTTCATGGAAAATTGTGTAGTAATCATTGTAGAATCTTTAGAAATGCAAATAGGAATATGATTGGTGAGACAATCACCACAAATAATGACTCCGGCTGCATGTACTCCTGTATTGCGAATAGATCCTTCTAGACGCATAGCCATATCAATAACTTGAGCAGCTTCAGTATCGTGCGTATATAACTCATTTAAATTAGGATCTGTTTCTAGTGCTTTGGAGAGAGTAGTGTTTAGTTCAGGAATGTGCTTAGCAATTTGATTTACTTTTGATAACGGGACATCTAATGTTCTGCCCACATCTTTTACTGCCATTTTGGCTTTCATAGTTCCAAAAGTAATAATTTGAGCTACATTATCTTTGCCATGACGTTCTATGGCATAATTAATAACCCGTTCTCTGCCTGCCATGCAAATATCAATATCGATATCTGGATAGGATAAGCGTTCAGGATTAATGAATCTTTCAAAAAATAGATCAAAACGTATGGGTTCGATTTCTGTAATGCCTAATAAAAATAACATAACAGATCCTGCTCCTGAACCTCTTCCAGGGCCTACAGGAATACCATGATCTTTCGCCCAACGGATAATGTCCCAGACAATAAGAAGATAATCACACATTCCCTTAGGGATAATAATAGAAATCTCCATCTCCAAGCGTTTTTTCACTAATTCAAGAGGGTTTTGATCGGGAAATTTCTTTGCAATATGTGCTAGTGCTTCTTCAGTATATTTTGTAGTTAACTCTTGTTCGCAAAGATTTTTTAAAAATTCGGAAGAGGCAATATAGCGTTCTTCCTCGGTGTATGTACCTTTTTCTTTTAGACTTTCTGGGACATAAATCGGATAGTGTTTGTTCGAGAAATTCAATTCGAGGTTACATTTATTAGCAACTTCTAAAGTATTGGCAATAGTTTCAGGATGATTGCTAAATATCTGAGCCATTTCCTCAGGAGATTTAAAATAATACTCTCTACTAAGGTAAACTTTCCTTTTAGGATTAGGAACGTAAGTATTTTGTTTAGCAATACGAATGGTTTCTCCAAATTGTACATTTAGGAGAATTTCATGAGCGAGCCAATCTTCGGGGTGAATATAATGAATATCATTTGTAGCTACTGTACAAATGCCTAAACGTTTACTTGCTTCTAATACAGCATGGTTTACGCGAGTTTGTGTATCGATAAATTGATAGTATTCATGTTTAAGCCATTCTTCATTAAGAGAAGAGATTTTCTCTTCAGGCATTTTATGGAGTTGAATTTCAGTATAAAAGTCGTCATGAAAAAGCTGTTGATACCAGAGGAGGTCCTTTTCAAGAGCCTCTTCGGATTCTAAGGCTGCTTGAGCAACAGATCCAGATAAACAGGCGGAAAGACAAATTAATCCACGGGAATATTGGGAGAGAAGCTCACGATCTATTCTTGGAAAATAATAAAAGCCTTCTGTGAATGCTAAAGAGGACAGAGTGCAAAGATTACGGTAACCCTCTATATTTTTACATAGAAGAATCAAGTGATTCGCTATGCGACTTTTTTTTTCCTTTTTTTCTCAAAACGTGAAGTTGGTGCTACGTAAACTTCACAACCAACAATGGGTTTAATATCATTTTGTTCGCATTCTTTATAGAATTCAATAGCACCATAAAGATTCCCATGATCTGTTAGTGCTAAAGAAGGAATGCCATACTCTTTTGCTTTTGCCACAAAATTTTTAATTGAACTTGTGGCATCTAGAATTGAGTATTGCGAATGACAATGAAGAGGAATCCAAGTCACAAGAGAGCCTCATCACCTTGATATTATGTTTTCGCTTTGTAGTTTTTTTCAGAAGCATTCCATGTGGGAAGAAATAAGACAAGAGCTATTAAAGCGCAGCCTAATAAGGCAAAGAAAAAGCCTTTCCATCCCCAATCCTGAGCTATTTTCCCTAGAGGATATCCTGCAAAAGCAGCTCCGAAATACGCAAACCATCCAGTAAAACCACTAGCTGTTCCTGCGGCTTTTTTATGGGATAACTCGGCGGCTGCTAAGCCAATCATCATTTGTGGGCCAAATAAAAAGAATCCGATGATAAAAAGCAGGATTCCATCTATCCACCAAAGATTTTGGTCGCGATTGTACCACATGAGTAAAATAGAGAATAGCAAGCCTAAAGAAAAAATAACATTCATTGGCCCACGTTCTCCTTTAGAAATTTTGTCTGATAACCACCCAGCAATTAACATGCCGAAAAGGCCACCCACTTCAAACAAGGAAACACAGAAATTTGCTGTAACAGCAACATAATGCTTTGTTTCTATTAAAAATAATGCACTCCAATCATTGACTGCCATACGAACAACGTAAATGAAGAAAGAGGCTACAGATAATAACCAAATCCATTTATTTGTGAGGACATAAGTGAATAAAATTTCTCTAGTTGATAGCTCTTTTTCAGCCTCTTCTTCCAGGATATCTGCAGTAGTTTTCTGGTGTTTCTGTGATTCATATTCTTTTCTATATCTCTCAATGGCAGGTAGTCCTAAAGATTGTGGCGTATCACGTAGACGGTTTATTAAAACGAAACCCATGCCAATACACAGAATACCTGGAATAAACATGGCACCTCTCCAGCCGCAACAGCCAATAGCGAGCCCAGTAAAAATAGGAATTAATGCGCCCCCAACATTATGAGAAGTACTCCATACACTCCACCAAGTGCCTCGTTCTGATTTAGAATACCAATGTGTCAGTAGACGGGCACATGGAGGCCATCCCCATCCTTGAAACCAACCATTGACTCCCCACCATAGAGCAAGTAGGAGAATGGAAGAAGACATTCCAAAGAAGATATTTGTTAAACCAGTAATGATAAGCCCCAAAGCCATGAAGTAACGAGGATTAGATTGATCAGACATCACCCCACTGACAAATTTACTGATACCATAAGTAATGTATAACGTGCTTCCAATAATACCTAGCTGTGCTTTATCAAAACCTAAGTCTGCCATGAGTGTGGGCATAGCGAATGTAAAGCTCTTGCGTGTGAAGTAGTAGAAAATATACCCCACAAACATGCTATAGAAGATTCTCATTCTCCAATATTTGTACTTTTTCTTGATTAATTCTGGATCATCAAGTTCCTTAATGTGCTTAGGGGGCTGAAAGAATTTGGTCCAAATATTCATTACGAGGTCTCATATTTTAAATATTTAATATAAAAAAAAGAGGAAGAATCCCTGAGATTAACACATGAGCTATGAAAAAACAAGAAAGTAGTGTTTCTAGATGGTTTAGATAATCTGATGATGAGAGGAGAGGGATTGTCGTTCAAGTAGTTGTTTTATATATTATATTTTTTAGTTAATCATATCTTAATAGCAAGCAATATTATGAGAAAAATAATTTTTGTGTTTGCAGGTATGTTCTTGCTTCCTTTGGCAATTGAAGAAAATAAAGAGTCTTTTTCCCTCGATGCAAAGAATGAGAAGAAAATATTGCAAATATATGGCCAGGAAGTTGAGTTTTCCTTTCAAGAAATTATTGATCCTATTCTGGATCTCCGGGATTCCCTAGGGAGGGTTTAATTTTGCTCTTTATCTAGATTTTGGTATTCTGTTTTCGAATTAAGTTAAATAACAGGCACGTAGTGAAAGTAGCTTTGCCCAAAGGGGTTTTTGATATATTTCCTTACATTGCTGATGGTAAGCATATGTGGAGGAACACTTCACTATGGCATAAAGTAGAAGACAGAATTCATGAAGTCTGTGCATTGTACGGATTTTCGGAGATACGTACTCCTGTTTTCGAAAGCACCTCCCTATTTCTACATGCTGGAGAGCAAAGTGATATCGTTAAAAAGGAAATGTACACTTTTGCTGATAAGAAAGGGAGATCATTAACATTGCGCCCTGAAGGCACAGCTCCTATTGTGCGAGCATTTATAGATCACCTTGCCAATCAGCGTAGTGAAAATAAGTTTTACTATATCCTCCCCATGTTTCGTTATGAACGACAACAGTCAGGGAGATACCGACAGCATCATCAGTTTGGTCTTGAAGCTATAGGAATGAAACATCCTTTACGTGATGCAGAAGTTCTAAGTTTGCTTTGGCAGTTTTATACTTCTGTTGGTCTTCAAAATATGCTGTTGCAATTAAATTTCTTAGGAGGAGAGATAACGCGTAAGCGCTACAATGACGTTTTGCGCGAATATTTTTCTGAGCATTTATCTTCTCTGTCTGTTCTTAGTCAAGAGAGGTATCATACAAATTTATTAAGAATTTTAGACTCTAAGGAACCTGAAGACCAAGATATAATTGCTTCAGCACCTATAATTCTTGATTATATTTCCGAAGAAGACAGGAAATATTTTGATAAAATTTTATCTACATTAGCAGACTTACATATTCCCCATACAGTTCATCCGCGGTTAGTTCGTGGTCTCGATTACTATACAGATATGGTTTTCGAAGCAGTGACTACTTGTGGAGGGCATTCCTATGCCTTGGGAGGTGGGGGACGGTATGATAGCTTGATAGGAGCCTCAGGAGGTCCTTCAACTCCTGCTTGTGGATTTGGTGTAGGGTTAGAAAGGGTAATTCAGACTTTGTTGGCTCAAGGTAGCTTAAAGCTTCCTCGCTCTCACAAGATTCGATTAATTTCTTTAGAGCCTCAGGCAGATACATTTTGTTTTTTGTGGGCGCAGCATCTACGTAGTTTAGGGATTCCCACTGAAGTTGATTGGACACATAAAAAATTGAAAATAGCTTTAAAAGTAGCAGATGCAGAACAAGTAACTTTTGCTTGCCCTATAGGGGAAAGGGAGTTGCATTCAGAACGATTGATCATGAAAAATATGTTTTTACGTCAGGAGTTCTCTGGTTCGAAGCAGGAGGTGGAGCAAAGGTTGCTATATGAAATACAGAACACATCGTTGTAATGAACTTTCTTTAAGTAATGTTGGAGAGGTTGTACGCTTATCTGGTTGGGTGCATCGATATCGCAACCATGGAGGAGTTGTTTTCATAGATTTGCGTGATCGTTTTGGTATTACGCAAATCGTCTGTCGTGAAAGCGAAAATCCTGCATTGCATCAATTAGTTGATTCCTTGCGTTCTGAGTGGGTTTTATCTGTGGAAGGACGTGTTTGCCAACGCTTAGAGGGGATGAGGAATCCCCATCTAGTTACTGGAGATATCGAAGTGGAAGTGGAACAAGTCACCGTTCTATCGAAAGCAAGAAATACTCCTTTTTCTATTGCAGATGAACACATTAATGTTAATGAAGAATTGCGATTAGAATACCGTTACTTAGACATGCGTCGCGGAGGTATTTTAGATAGATTAATTTGTCGGCATAAAGTCATGCTAGCATGCCGTCAATATATGGATTCTCAAGGATTTACAGAGGTCGTTACTCCAGTGTTGGGCAAATCCACGCCTGAAGGAGCACGAGATTATTTAGTCCCTTCAAGAATTTATCCGGGAAGTTTCTATGCTTTGCCTCAATCTCCTCAGTTGTTTAAACAAATTCTCATGATAGGGGGTTTGGACCGCTATTTTCAAATAGCCACATGCTTCCGAGATGAAGATCTGCGTGCTGATCGTCAGCCGGAATTTTCTCAAATTGATATTGAAATGAGTTTCGCTTCTCCTGAGGATTTATTCCCCATTGTTGAGCAATTGATTGTAGAGATATTCGCAATACAAGGAATTTCTATTCAATTGCCTCTACCAAGGATGACTTATAAGGATGCCAAGGACCTTTATGGAACAGATAAGCCCGATCTTCGTTTTGGATTGCAGTTGCGCGATTGTTGTGAGCATGCCAAAAAGTTTACATTCTCAATATTTCTAGATCAATTAGCTCAGGGTGGGGTAGTTAAAGGCTTTTGTGTTCCTGGAGGAGCAGATATTTCTCGTAAGCAATTGGATGGATATACAGAATTTGTAAAACGCTATGGAGCTATGGGACTTGTTTGGATTAAAAAGCAAGGCAATAGCATTGCTTCTAATGTGGCAAAGTTTGCCTCAGAGCCTGTGTTTCAAGCAATATTTTCTGATTTTGAGGCACAAGATAATGATATCTTATTGTTGGTAGCTGCCCCAGAGGTAATAGCTAATCAGTCTTTGGATCATCTGCGTAGGTTGATTGCTAAGGAACGTAAGTTATACGATGAATCGCAATATAATTTTGTTTGGATAACAGATTTTCCTTTGTTTGCTGAAGAAGAGGGTAAAATATGTTCTGAACACCATCCATTCACCTCTCCTTTGGAAGAAGACATTCCTTTGCTTGATACAGATCCGCTAGCAGTACGTTCTTCAAGTTATGATCTAGTATTAAATGGGTATGAAATAGCTTCGGGATCCCAACGGATTTATGATGCTGATTTGCAAAATAAAATATTTTCTATTTTAGAGTTAACTCCTAAAAACGTTGAAGAAAAGTTTGGTTTTTTTGTTGATGCATTGAGTTTCGGTACGCCTCCTCATTTAGGAATTGCTTTAGGTTTAGACCGTATTATGATGGTATTGACCCATGCTGAGAGCATTCGTGAAGTGATTGCTTTCCCTAAAACTCAAAAGGCTGCAGATTTAATGATGGATGCACCTGCAGAAATTATGACTTCCCAATTAAAAGAACTAAATATTAAGGTAACTTCTTAAACATTATACTGTTTTGGAGCTAGGGCTCGTTGAGTTCGAAGCAACAACTATAGGAGAGGAAATATGAAAAAATGGTGGCACGTAGTTATAATAACAATGGTGATGTCTTTTTTCATTGCTTCTTGTGATTCGAGTCAAAAAAATAAGACTCAGCCACCACAAGTGAGTGAGAGAAGTACAGATGAAAATCTACAGCTTTCCGAGTATCAACAGATATCACGTACCTTTGGACATTTGCTTGCAAGGCAGTTACGTAAGTCTGAAGACATTATGATGGATATTACAGAGGTAGCTAAAGGTTTGCAAGCAGAGTTGGCATGTAAAAGTGCACCTCTAACAGAATCAGAATATGAGGAAAAAGTAGCAGAAATGCAGCAGAAGATTTTTGAAAAGAAAGCAAAGGAAAATCTATCTCTAGCAGAAAAATTCTTAAGAGAAAATAAGAAAAATGCCGATGTTGTTGAAGTCCAAGCTAATAAATTGCAATATCGTATTATAAAAGAAGGAGATGGTAAGACCTTAATGGGGAAACCTTCAGCTTTGTTACATTATAAGGGCAGTTTTATAGATGGTCAGGTCTTCAGTAGTTCAGATGTAAATAAAGAACCTATCCTTCTTCCTCTTGGACAAACTATCCCAGGATTTGCTTTGGGTATGCAAGGAATGAGAGAAGGAGAAACTCGTATTCTTTATATTCACCCCGAACTAGCTTATGGTACTGCAGGACAGTTACCTCCAAATTCTTTATTAATCTTTGAGATCCAATTAATTGAAACTGTTGATGAGCCCGTAGCAACAACAGATACAGCGGAGACAAAGAATCCTGCATGAAAGTAGTCCTTTATAACCCGGATATTCCACAAAATACAGGAAATATAGGTAGGACTTGTTTAGCTTTAGGGGCCTCATTGATTTTAGTGAGACCTCTAGGCTTTTCTTTGCTTGATAAATTTGTTAAACGCGCAGGTATGGATTATTGGAATCAAGTAGACGTATCTGTAGTGGACTCTTTGGACGAAGCTTTGGCTGGAGTTAGCCCAGATGAGATGTTTTTTTTATCAACTAAAGGTTCACAATATTATGGAGATGCCTCCCTATCCACTACTGGAGTGTATATTTTTGGTTCCGAATCGAAAGGTCTTCCTGAAGAAGTATTAAAAAAATACTACAACCACTGTTATTATTTGCCAATGAAACCTCAAGTTAGGTCATTAAACTTAGCAACAACTGTGGGTGTAGTTTTATTTGAAGCAGTACGGCAAAATAATTATAGTACTTTAATTCGAGAAGGAAGTTAAAAATGCTTAGTAATGAGATTTACTAGGGCATCTTTATCTTTTAATCCAACTACGCGATCGACTTCCTCGCCATTTTTAAATAAAATTAATGTGGGAATAGAGGAAACCCCATACTTTTCTGCCGGAGCAGGAGAAGTATCAATATCGACTTTACCAATAGATACATTAGATAATTCTAAAGCTAAAGCATCCAGTATAGGAGATAGCATCTTACAGGGACCACACCACTCAGCGAAGAAATCTATTAGCACAAGACCGGAGGCTATAAAAGAATTGAAGTTTTCAGCAGTTACAACTTTGACCATAATATTCCTAATTTACTTTGGGAGTTATTTCACTGCAGCTAAGAAGACTTGAACTTCCATGAGCATAAGCTCACTAGAACCTGAATCTAGCGCGTCTACCGGTTCCGCCATAGCTGCATGAATGGCAGATTGTAGACATAGGGTAAAAAAAACACAATTCAGAAACTTTTTCGAAGTAAAAGAACAGATTACTTCAATTCGAATCCGAGATTGCTATTTCAATAGTAGCACTTTTTAATAGAAATACCTTGAATGGGTTCTTCAATAAAAGGAAAAATAATTGTTAAGATTTTTGCGATAGCAGTTTTTTAAAAAAATTACCTAGGAAAATGAGAAACTTATGCAAGTAATAATAATTTAAAAGGCTAGTATTTAAACCCTTAGCTTTTAAACGAGATAGCAAATTCTTTATAGAATTGATTGGAGCTTTATGTTCAATATAATTCTCTGCTTGTGTTAGTATGATTGATTTAATGCGCAATAGTGCGAAAAGATTCTTGAGTTTATTGTTTGTCCATTTCTCACAATAAATTTAAGGAACGGTTCTGTTGCTTCGTTAACTGAAAAAAGGATGAGCATGGATATTTCTGGAAGCATCAAGAAAAAACTTCTTCAGTTTTTGGAAAAACAAAAAGAACCAGAATTGTTAGCCACGTATCTTTTTTATTTAGAACAAGCTTTGGGTTTGCGCCCTGTAGTTTTTGTTCGAGATAAAATAATTTTTAAAACCCCAGAAGATGCTGTACGAATTTTAGAAGAAGATAAAAAAATTTGGAGAGAAACAGAAATACAAATTTGTTCTGGTAAACCAGAGGTAAATGAACATACAAAAAGGATCTATATTTGTCCTTTTACCGGAAAAGTTTTTGCTGATAATGTCTATGCTAATCCTCAGGACGCTATCTATGATTGGTTATCTTCGTGCCCACAAAATGCGGAACGTCAGAGTGGTGTCCGTGTAAAGCGTTTTCTTGTTTCTGATGATCCCAAAATGATTCAAGAATATATTGTACCTCCGAAAGAGCCTATTGTAAAAACTGTCTTTTCTTCTGTGATTACAGGCAAGTTATTCCATAGTTTGCCAGCTCTCATAGAGGAATTTACTTCAAATTATCTACGACCAATGACTTTGGAAGAAGTACAAAATCAAAATAAATTTCAATTAGAAAATTCCTTTTTATCATTGTTACAAGATGCCCTTGTGGAAGACAAAATAGCTGAGTTTGTAGAAAGCTTAGCAGACGATACCGCCTTTCATGTGTATATTAGTCAATGGATAGATACAGACGAGTAACAAGTTCTTATCAGGAAACTTTAAATATAGGTAAGGCACTTGGTAAATGCCTTTCCGCAGGAAGTGTGGTATTATTATTCGGTGATTACGGAGTTGGGAAGACGGAGTTTGTACGGGGTATAGTACAGGGCTACCTAGGAGATACTTCGGCTTATGATGTTGCAAGCCCTTCTTTTGCTCTTCTGCATGTGTACGGTAGCGAACCTCGAAGAATTTGTCACTATGATTTTTATAGGTTGGTAGATAATAAAGGTATTTATCAGGAATTATTCCAAGATACTACGGAAGATGACGTGATATGTGTGGAATGGCCAGATAAAATAACTTTACCACGTTTTCGAGAGACCATACGGGTTTACATAAAAGCATTAACTAATGTTCAAAGAGAGGTGAGTGTATATGCCTCACCCTTCTTGTTAATTTTGTTAAAGGAATAAACATGGCGTTACTTAAAGATACGATTTTTGTGTGTCTAGATTGTGAAATGACGGGATTAGATATAAAAAAAGATCGTATTATTGAATTTGCTGCAGTACGTTTTACTTTTGATAAGGTAATCGATTCAATAGAATGTTTGATTAATCCCGAGCGTGTTGTTTCTGCCGAATCACAGAAAATACATGGGATTTCTAATGCCATGTTAAAAAATCAACCACTAATGTCTACTGTATTCCCCAAGATCAAAGCTTTTTTAAAAGAAGGAGATTACATAGTCGGTCACAGCGTGGGATTTGATATACAAGTTTTGTCTCAAGAAGCAGAAAGAATCGGAGACTCTTTTCTTTCTAAATATCATATCATTGATACATTGCGATTAGCAAAAGAATATGGCGATAGTCCAAATAATTCTTTAGAAGCGTTAGCTATGCATTTTAATGTCCCTTATGATGGGAACCATCGTGCTATGAAAGATGTTGAGATCAACATCAGCATTTTCAAACATTTTTGTAGACGTTTCCGTACAATTGAACAGTTACAGCAGGTTTTATCAAAACCTATTAAAATGAAATATATGCCCTTAGGGAAACATAAGGGACGTTCTTTTTCAGAAATTCCTTTGTCTTATTTACAATGGGCGGCCAAAATGGATTTTGATCCCGATTTACGTTTTTCTATTCGCCATGAAATTAAACATCGCCAAAAAGGGACAGGATTTACACAGGTAAATAACCCATTTATTGGCTTGTAATGTGTGCTTTTTATTTTCAAGTAATCTCTTGATTTTCTTTAATGCGGAGGCTACTATCCAACAAGATGTAGTAGAAAGGCAGCTTCGTCACAAAGAGAAATAGCATATGCTGAAGAAAAAGCCTGTATCTTTTAGTTGTATAGATGGCCATATTTATAAGATTTTTCCTAATGATTTAAATGCAAATAATACAGTGTTTGGCGGTTTATTAATGAGTTTATTAGATCGCTTAGCTCTTGTAGTTGCAGAAAGACATGCAGAACGTATTTGTGTCACAGCGTTTGTTGATGCATTGTGTTTTTATGCTCCCGCTTACATGGGAGAAAATCTAATATGCAAAGCAGCTGTAAATCGTACATGGAAAACTTCTTTAGAAGTAGGTGTTAAAGTTTGGGCAGAAAATATCTATAAACAAGAAAGAAGACATATTACTTCGGCATATTTTACTTTTGTTGCTGTAGATGAACAGAATATACCCACGCCTGTTCATCAGATTGTACCGGAGACTCTTGAAGAAAAGCGACGGTATAATGAGGCTGATCAACGTCGACAGGTGCGACTGAATATGAATAAATAGGAACGTTTTGTTTAGGATTGTTAGTTTTTTTTGTTCCTGGATTCTTATAGCCTTTGCTCAACCCGATAGTAGTACGATATTCTCTTGTTTGGGAAGCGTATGTGGATATGGTCTTCTTTGGTATAGTTTAGAACCCTGCAAACCCCAGACTATCTCTTGGAAAAAGTTATTCCTCATATTATTTTTCTGGAGCGTAACCCTCTATAGTTGGCATTTCTCATGGATGCTATCCGACTTTTATGTAGGGAAGTTTATTTACCTTGTATGGGCGATACTCTGTAGTGTGCTGGCATGCCTATTCACCATATTTTCTCTCTTTCTTATTTATGTAATTCGAAAAAAATGTTTAAAATTCTCTGGTTTTTCCCAGGATTTTGGGTAAGCATAGAGATGTTAAGATTTTACTTTCTCCTCTCCGGAATGTCTCTAGATTATCTAGGGTGGCCAATTACAGCTACAGCCTATGGAAGACAATTCGGAGGGTTTTTCGGTTGGGCAGGAGAAAGTGTCGTGATAGTAATGATGGGAATCAGCTTTTATCTCGTTTTACTAAAAAAACGTCACGCTTTCAAATTATGGCTAGCGTGTATTTTGTTCCCTTATGTTTTAGGCGGATTGCACTATGAATACCTGAAATTAAGATTTTCTAGCCGAGATAGTTTACGTCTTGCTGTGATTCAACCTGCAGGTCCACTTTATACAGGATGTTCGTCAGTAAGTGCCTTCTGCATCTGGCAGAAGTTAATTCATCTTGCATCTATGGTGGAGAAACCCGTAGATCTTGTGATTTTCCCTGAGGTCGCACTCCCCTTTGCTCAAGATAAAAGAGTTTATCCTTATGATGATAGTCGCTTAATACTTGAACCTCTAGTGGATTTAAAACAACAGCAAGAATTTTTAACAAATATTGATTGGATTCAGGCTCTTGTAGATTATTTCGAATGTCCAGTCCTAATGGGATTGGAACGTTTTGAGGAAATAGGATCCCAGATGTATGTCTATAATTCTGCAACGTGTCTATCTCGCGAGGGGAAACTATACGGCTATGATAAGCGCATACTTGTCCCCGGAGGAGAGTATATTCCTTGTGGTAGATTAGGCTGGTTCTTCTGCAAGAAATATTTTCCTGAATACGCACTTACATGTCGACGCTTACCAGGTATCCGCTCAGGAGTAATAAAAATACAAGACTTACCTGCAATGGGGATATCAATTTGTTATGAAGAAACTTTTGGACATTTACTTAGGCATTATAAAAAAAATGGCGCGAAATTTCTTGTAAATTTAACAAATGATGGATGGTATCCCTCTTCTAATCTCCCCCAAGTGCATTTTTCTCATGGTATTCTACGTAATCAAGAGTTAGGTATGCCATGTGTGCGTGCTTGCCATACAGGTGTTACTGTAGCGGCAGATGCTTTAGGAAGAGTTTTACACATGCTCCCCTACGAAACTTGTTCTAGAAAAGCACCCCCAGGAGTATTGCAAATCAATCTTCCTTTGCAAAATTATTTTACTTTATATTCTTGGTGGGGAGATGTACCCATGATTTTTTTAGCTTTACTCTCTACCAGTTGTATGGGATGTTATTTTGCTTATCACTTGCTTGCTAAAAAAGAAAAAGGATAATATACGAACACTCTTTTTCAGGTTTTTGCATGTTAGAACGAGCTCAAAGGACGTTAAAGCGTGAAGTGTGTTATTCCGGAGTGGGGATCCACTTTGGGAAGTCAGCAACTTTAACTTTAGAGCCTGCTAAAGAAAATACAGGAATAGTTTTTTACCGCTCAGATATTGAGGGGAACTATATTCCAGCATTGCTTTCTCATGTGTGTAGTACAGGACGCAGTACCACATTATCTTCAGGGGACTCTGTTGTTGCAACCGTGGAGCACCTTATGGCTGCTTTGCGGTCCAGTAATATCGATAATGTGATTGTCCATTGTAGTGAAGAAGAAATCCCCATAGGAGATGGTAGTTCACAGGTATTTATGCAACTCATTGATGATGCGGGTGTTTGCGTGCAAAATGATAAAGTCTCTATTGCACAACTATCTCGGCCTGTGTACTATCAAGCCCAAGATACTTTTCTCGCAGCATTTCCCTGTGATGAACTAAAAATTTCGTATACTTTACATTATCCTCAAAGTCCTACTATAGGAACCCAGTATCGTTCTTTTGTAATTACAGAGGGGTCTTTCCGTAAAGATATTGCTCCATGTAGAACATTTGCTTTATACAATGAGTTGTGTTTTTTAATGGACAGGGGATTAATAGGTGGTGGCTGCTTGGAAAATGCTGTTGTTTTTAAGGATGATGGTGTCATTAGCAGGGGACCATTGCGTTTCCCAGATGAGCCCGTAAGGCATAAAATTTTAGATTTAATAGGGGATCTATCTTTGGTTGGAAAACCTTTTAAAGCACATATTATAGCTATTGGATCAGGGCATTCTTCGAATATTGCTTTGGGAAGAAAAATTCTAGAAGTATTGCAATTTTAAGAAATGAGTGGTGAATGAAAGAGGCTCCTGTAATTAAATTACGAGAATTATTAAACTTACTTCCGCATCGTTATCCATTTTTACTTGTGGATCGCGTGCTGTCTTATGATTTGGAAAAAAGATCTATTGTTGCGCAGAAAAATGTAACGATAAATGAACCTTTTTTTGTAGGACATTTTCCTGAAGCCCCCATTATGCCTGGGGTGTTGATATTAGAATCTTTGGCGCAAGCAGCTGGAGTATTGTTGGGATTAATATTAGAAAATGATCGGCATAAGAGGCTAGCTTTGTTTTTAGGAATACAAAAGGCAAAGTTTCGTCAGGCAGTACGTCCAGGCGATGTTCTTACTCTTAATGCTGAGTTTTCTCTAATTTCCTCAAAAGGTGGGAAGGCTACAGCACAAGCTTGCGTAGATTCCCGAGCTGTTGCTGAAGGCGAACTCAGTTTTGCTCTAGTAGATAAAGAATCTTTAGATTAACGGAGACCTATGACGAACATTCACCCAACAGCAATTATTGAATCTGGGGCTAAAATCGGTAAGAATGTTGTTATTGAGCCGTATGTAGTGATTAAGTCAACGGTGACCCTTTGTGATAATGTAGTGGTGAAATCTTATGCTTATATTGATGGGCATACCACTATAGGTAAAGGAACAACAATTTGGCCATCGGCAATGATAGGGAATAAACCCCAGGATCTAAAATATCGGGGAGAGAAAACCTACGTTACTATTGGTGAAAATTGTGAGATTCGAGAATTTGTTATTATTACTTCTTCCACGTTTGAAGGTACAACAGTTTCTATAGGGAATAATTGCCTAATTATGCCTTGGGCTCATGTAGCTCATAACTGTACGATTGGGAATCATGTAATTTTAAGTAATCATGCACAGTTAGCTGGTCATGTTTTTGTAGGAGATCACGCTATTATTGGGGGGGATGGTAGGAGTCCATCAATTTGTGCGCATAGGAGCGCATGCCATGGTTGGTGCTTTAAGTGGTGTCCGTCGTGATATTCCTCCTTATACCATAGGCGCAGGGAATCCATATCAATTAGGGGGGATCAATAAAGTAGGCCTACAAAGAAGACAAGTGCCATTTGAAACACGTCTAATTCTAATTAAAGTATTTAAAAAGGTATATCGTAATACAGGAAGTTTTTCTCAAGCTTTATTAGAAGTTAAAGAAGAATATAGCCATGTTCCTGAAGTGCAAAATTTTGTTCATTTCTGTCAGAATCCGAGTAAGCGTGGTATCGAACGAGGTGCGGATAAAGACGCTTTCCAAGACGAACTTTTGGATAAAGAAGAAGTCTTTGTTGAGTCTTAAAATCTATAGATTTTCTTTGGGAATGTAAATAGGGTGCTCTATAAGTGGACACTCAACTTTCATCTTCTATAAGTTCATTAAGATGCGATACCGAAGTATGGATTGATTTTCATCTCATAAGTTAATCAAAGTTTCTGAATCTAGCGGATTTTTAATTTAAGGATCCGTGTCGGGGGATCATTCACATCTTTTGGTTGTTGGCTAGGAATTGATCTAGGCTGCAGTCATATTAAAAAATTTTTTAATCAAGCGTTTTTTAATTCTTTTTATTAATTGTTTCGTAATTTAATGTTATTTATGGTATATTTACGCTCTTATAGAATATTTTAATTTTAATCAATTAGAAAAGTTTGTTAATTTTTAAGTCGAGGAGGTGGATATGGCTTCTGCAGTATCATCACGTGCAGTACCCACCCTTAATCTATCTGGGAAAATCCTTTCTTTAAACACTAGTAAAATACGTCCGTCATCGACAGGAAATTGCTTGTCTCAGTTTTTAACGCATAAAGGTAATCATCTGTCTCGTTTCGTTGGCGGAACTAAAAACGTAGATAAGGTTTTAAAGCTAGCTAAGTCATCGGCAGAGCTAGGTAGCCATATACTAGATATTACCGGACATGCAGAAGGGGTTTCATCTACATTGAAAAATACTGTTGGCGCTTTAAGCACAACACGATCTTTTATATCGCTATTTAATGCATATAACGGAGCTATTCCCGGATGTGTATCGGCTGTTAAGAGTTGCTACAAGCATGTGAAACAATGTGTTTCTCCTGAGGGCAATTCTGGTGAAACTCGAGAAATTCCTTATAATGCATGTTATCTCACCAAGGGAGATCATGCATTGGCAGCTATCGATGCGTTAGGTTCAGCGGTAGGAGCATCGACCTATGTTGCAACATTTGGTGCTGTTCGTCCTGTACTCTTGGCTAATAAACTCGTGCATACGCCTTTCCTCTCTTCAGATGTAAAACAAGCTCTTGGTTTTAGCGTTGATTGCATGATGACTGCTAATCATGCTGCAAAAGTCATTGGTAGTGCCGCAGCTTTGGCTTATGAAGTTCGTGCCTATGATCGGGCAAATCGAGGTTTAGATGAAGCTATGAGCGACGCCGCTCTAGACAATGAAGCTTATATGCAGATGTCGGACGCTTTAAAAGAATCGCATTACCAAGCTTGCAAGAGAATAATTCTTACTCTATTGGAGAAGGCTTTCGAACTTCTTGCAGATATTGTGAAGTTTATTCCTATGCCTCATTATAGCAGCTTGCGTTTGGCTGTAATTTCTGGGTTTACAACAATATCTAGTGCTATTGGATGCTATGCTCTCTGGGCAAGTTCATAAGAGAGAATTCTTGATTTATAGTAATTAGGGTAAGCGCTTCTGGATTTTCTAGGAGCGTTTTTTTGTTTGTTAGTAAAATAAAAGATTTATAAAAATGGTCATATCTTATTTTTATGCAAGAGTTCCATTTTTTCTTATTGTAAAAATCTTCCTCCTCTGATAACCTACCCCTTTATTTTCTTAATGAAAAGGTTCCTTTTCTTTTTAGGAAATCTGCAAGCAAAATGCTAAAATGTTTTTCTGACTGTGTTCACTTCGGTGTTTCCAGTCGTTGTTTGTTAATGGGTACTGTATGCGATCTCAGCTTAGCTTAATGGGGAAAAAAGAAGGCATGGTTCATGTCTTTGATAAAGAAGGAAATCTAGTAGCATGTTCAGTAATTAGCATAAGCCCTAATGTTGTTACTCAGGTAAAGTTAGATGCGATAGATGGCTATAACGCTATTCAGTTGGGGGTGGATGAGCTTAATGTTCAGGAAAAAACTTTATTGCGACGCATAAGTAAAGCTGAAGTGGGTCATTGTAAGAAGTCAGGTTCGCGGGTTTTTCGTGCGTTAAAAGAAGTTCGTGTTTCTTCCGAGGATGTTCAAGAGATTTCTTTAGGAAATGAATTTGGATTGGAAGTCTTCGAAAATATTTCTTCTGTAGATGTCAGTGGTGTCTCTAAGGGTAAAGGGTTCCAGGGAGTAATGAAGAAGTATGGATTTCGTGGAGGTCCAGGAAGTCATGGTTCTGGGTTTCATCGCCATGCTGGTTCGATAGGGATGAGGTCGACTCCAGGAAGATGTTTTCCGGGGAGCAAGCGGCCTAGCCACATGGGCGCTGTGAATGTGACAGTAAAGAATTTAGAAATAGTTAAAATAGACTCAGAGAAGAAGGTGCTTCTGGTAAAAGGGGCAATTCCCGGTTCTAAGGGTTCCATTGTTGTCGTAAGGCGTTCCTCAAAGGCGTAAATAGAAGAGGGTTTTAATGGTTTTGTTATCAAAGTTTGATTTTTTGGGGAATAAGGTAGGAGATGTTGAATTATCTGACGCCCTTTTTGTTCAAGAAGACGCAAAATTGCAGTTGGTAAAGGATTATTTGGTAGCAATTCAAAAAAATAAGCGCCAGTGGTCTGCGTGTACAAAAAATCGTTCTGAAGTTAGTCATTCTACGAAGAAGCCTTTTCGTCAAAAAGGAACTGGAAATGCTCGGCAAGGTTGCTTGGCAGCTCCTCAGTTTCGTGGTGGGGGGGTTGTCTTTGGTCCTAGGCCAAAATTTGATCAACATGTTCGTATTAATCGTAAAGAAAGAAAAGCAGCGATTCGTTTGTTGTTGGCTCAAAAAATCCAATCGCATCGTTTAGTGGTTGCTGATGATAGTGTATTTACCAGTAGCTTGTCTTCGCCAAAAACTAAAGAGGCTTTACGATTTTTGAAGAATTGCAATGTTGAGTGTCGTGGAGTGCTTTTTATTGATGATCTTAGTCATTCGGGAAGTAACATAAATCTGCGAATGAGCGTGCGTAACTTGCCTGCTATTCGTGGGTTCACATACGGCATGAATGTTAATGGTTATGATTTAGTTTCTGCTCATAGTGTAGTGATTTCTGAGAAGGCTTTGAGCAGTCTTACCGAACATCTTGTTTCTGGAATGAAAGATTAAGAGGAAGATTGGGCATGAAAGATCCTTATGATGTAATCAAACGGCATTATGTAACTGAAAAGGCAAAGACTTTAGAAAGTTTAAGTCTTGGTGGTGGTGAAGGCAGGAAAAAGGGAAGTTTCTGTAGGCATCCAAAGTATACGTTTGTTGTTGCAAGCGATGCTACCAAACCTTTGATTGCTCAAGCTTTAGAATCGATCTATGCAGATAAAAAAGTAAAAGTTAAGAGTGTAAACACAGTGTGCGTGAAACCTCAGCCGTCCCGAATGTTCCGTGGTAAGCGAAGAGGAAAAACTGCGGGATTTAAAAAGGCTATTGTAACCTTCTATGAAGGCCATTCTATCGCATAATCTATATTGATTGAGGAAGAAAGACATGTTTAAAAAGTTTAAGCCGATAACTCCAGGGACTAGACAGTTGGTTCTTCCGGCTTTTGATGAGTTGACTACTAAGGGAGACTTGCAGGAAAAAAAGCGGAGGAGATCAGTTGGAAGTGGCGAGAAAGATTCTTCCGAAAAGCGATCTAGACAGAGTCTTCGGCCCAATAAGAGGCTTTCCTTTTTCAAAAAAAGTTCAGGGGGGCGTGATAATTTAGGTCATATTTCTTGCCGTCATCGAGGCGGGGGAGCTCGACGTTTATATAGGGTTATTGATTTCAAACGTAATAAGGATGGAATTGAAGCTAAGGTCGTGTCTATTGAATATGATCCCAATCGATCAGCCTATATTGCGCTTCTTAATTATGTTGATGGGGAAAAGCGTTATATATTAGCTCCAAAGGGTATTAAAAGAGGAGATCGTATTGTTTCTGGCGAGGGCAGTCCTTTTAAAGTGGGTTGCTGTATGTCATTAAAGAATATGCCTCTTGGGTTGTCCGTGCATAATATTGAAATGCGTCCTTTTTCGGGAGGAAAGCTGGTTAGATCAGCAGGCTTGGCAGCTCAAATTATAGCAAAAAGTTCGGGATACGTAACTTTAAAAATGCCTTCAGGCGAATTTCGTATGCTAAACGAGTGTTGTCGAGCAACTATAGGCGAGGTTTCTAACGCAGATCATAATTTGTGTGTAGATGGTAAAGCAGGAAGGAAGCGTTGGAAAGGAATTCGACCTACGGTTCGTGGTACTGCAATGAACCCCGTAGACCATCCTCATGGAGGAGGTGAAGGTCGGCATAACGGTTATATTCCTCGTACTCCTTGGGGTAAGGTCACGAAAGGATTAAAAACTCGTGACAAGCGTAAAAGTAATAAATGGATAGTTAAAGATCGTAGGAAATAGGAGTTTATGAGTAGATCACTAAGAAAAGGTCCTTTTGTTGATCACCATCTGATAAAAAAGGTGCGTGCAATGAATTTAGGAGAGAAAAAATCTCCGATCAAAACATGGTCTCGTCGTTCTATGATTACTCCTGAAATGATTGGTCATACCTTTGAAGTGCATAACGGGAGAAAGTTTTTAACAGTTTTTGTTTCAGAAACAATGGTGGGACACAAGCTAGGGGAGTTTTCTCCAACGAGAATGTTTAAAAGTCATCCAGTGAAAAAAGGGTAAAGGAGACGAGTTATGTTTAAAGCAACCGCTCGTTACATACGGGTTCAGCCTCGTAAAGCGCGATTAGCTGCTGGACTTATGAGAAATTTAAGTGTAGTGGAAGCACAACAACAATTAAGTTTTTCTTCTTTAAAGGCTGGAAGATGTTTGAAAAAAGTTTTAGACAGCGCTGTGGCTAACGCTGAGCTTAATGAGAATGTAAAGCGTGAGCAATTAAGCGTTATTGAGGTTAGAGTCGATGCGGGGCCTGCATATAAACGGGCTAAATCTAAAAGTCGGGGAGGGAGATCTCCAATTTTAAAGCGCACTAGCCATTTAACTGTGATTGTTGGCGAGAAGAAGCGGTAGGAGAAGCTATGGGTCAGAAAGGATGTCCAATTGGTTTTCGTACAGGTGTTACTAAAAAATGGCGTTCATTGTGGTACGGAAACAATCAAGAGTTTAGCAAGTTTCTTATTGAAGATGTAAAAATTCGAGATTTCTTAAGAAAAAAGCCTTCTTGTCAGGGAGCTGCAGGTTTTGTCGTAAGGCGAATGAGCGGAAAGATTGAAGTTACTATCCAGACAGCTCGTCCAGGATTAGTAATTGGTAAAAAAGGCGCCGAAGTTGATCTTCTAAAAGACGAGCTCAGGAAGCTTACCGGTAAAGAAGTTTGGGTTGAAATCGCAGAAATTAAGCGTCCCGAATTGAATGCTAAATTAGTTGCTGACAATATTGCCAAGCAAATTGAACGCCGCGTTTCTTTTCGACGCGCTATGAAAAAGGCTATGCAATCTGTTATGGATGGTGGAGCCGTAGGCGTTAAAATACAAGTTTCTGGGAGATTAGCTGGAGCGGAAATAGCTCGTTCAGAGTGGTATAAAAATGGCCGAGTTCCCTTGCATACACTAAGAGCTGATATTGATTATGCTACTGCTTCTGCAGAAACTACTTATGGAATTATCGGAGTGAAGGTTTGGATTAACCTTGGAGAGAAGTCATCTATGGCTAATAACGGTAATGGCGCCCCAGCTCCAGTTGCGCAATAATGGTATAAATCAAGGATGTATGAATTGCTATGTTGATGCCTAAACGAATGAAATTTCGCAAGCAACAAAAGGGTCAATTCGCTGGTCTAAGTAAGGGCGCTACTTTTGTTGATTTTGGCGACTTTGGAATGCAAGCTTTAGATAGAGGATGGGTGACCAGTCGGCAAATAGAGGCTTGCCGAATTGCGATTAATAGATATTTAAAACGTAAAGGGAAAGTATGGATTCGTGTTTTCCCTGATAAAAGTGTAAGTAAGAAGCCTGCAGAGACTCGTATGGGTAAAGGTAAAGGAGCCCCTGATCATTGGGTGGCAGTAGTACGTCCAGGGCGCATTCTTTTTGAAGTGGCTAATGTATCTAAAGAAGATGCTCAAGATGCTTTAAGAAGAGCTGCGGCAAAATTAGGTATAAGGACGCGTTTTGTTAAGCGAGTCGAAAGGGTATAAATTATGGCAAAAAATAAGAAGTTATTGGCTGAACTTAGAGAAAAAAGCATAAAAGAGTTGGACGTATTTGTTCACGAAAATAAAAAGGCTCTTTTTGAATTGCGAGCAGAGGTTGCTTTGCAAAACAAAGCTGTAAAACCACATTTATTCTCTGAATATAAGAAAAATATTGCGCGATCTCTGACAGTCAAGCGTGAAAAAGAGGGAAGAGCTCATGCCTAGGGAAGAAAGGGGTTATAGAAAAGTTAAGGTTGGTACTGTTGTCTCATCAAAAATGGACAAGACTGTAGTTGTTAGGGTGGAAAGAGTATACTCTCATCCTCAATATGCTAAGGTTGTTAGAGATTCTAAAAAGTACTATGCGCATAATGATTTAGAGCTTTCTGAGGGTGATAAAGTTAAAATTCAAGAAACGCGTCCTTTATCTAAGTTGAAAAGATGGCGTGTTATTGAGTGTATAAGTTAGTTGAGTGGGTTAACGTTATGATTCAACAGGAAAGTCAATTAAAAGTTGCTGATAATACTGGGGCTAAAAAGGTAAAGTGTTTTAAAGTATTGGGCGGATCTCGTAGACGTTATGCTACAGTAGGCGATATTATAGTGTGCTCCGTCAGAGACGTAGAACCCGATAGCTCTATAAAAAAAGGCGATGTGGTGAAGGCTGTTATTGTTAGAACTCGTCGAGACATTCGTAGAAAAGATGGTTCTACTTTAAGATTCGATACCAATAGTTGCGTGATTATCGATGAAAAAGGAAATCCTAAAGGAACGCGAATTTTTGGTCCGATAGCTCGAGAAATTCGTGATCGTGGTTTTATCAAGATTAGCTCTTTAGCTCCTGAAGTGATTTAAGGATAAAATAAAGATATGAAAAGACGTATTTGTGTTGGCGATACTGTATATATAACGGCTGGAAATGACAAGGGGAAACTGGGGAAAGTTTTATCTTGTCTTAAGGGAAAGGATAAAGTAGTCGTTGAAGGAATTAACGTTCGTACAAAAAATATCAAACGCAGTCAAGACAATCCTAAAGGGAAAAGGATTAGTATTGAGGCTCCAATACATATTTCTAATGTTTGTTTAAGTATAAATGGATCGCGAGCAAAACTTTCCGTTAAGAGTGCTGAAAATGGACGTGAGTTATGGAATACAGCTCCTGATGGCACTTCCTCGCTATATCGTTTAGTAAAGGATAAAAAAGGTTAATATGGGCCGATTAAAGAAACTCTATACTGAAGAGATCCGAAAGGTTCTCCAAGAAAAGTTTAATTATAAGAATACTATGCAGATTCCTGTTCTTAAAAAAATAGTAATTAGCATGGGATTGGCCGAGGCTGCTAAGGATAAAAATATTTTTCAGTCTCATTTAGAAGAACTTTCTATGATTTCTGGGCAAAAACCTTTAGTAACTAAGGCGAGGAATTCTATTGCTGGTTTCAAACTTCGTGCAGGACAGGGTATTGGAGCTAAAGTGACATTGCGTGGCGCGCGCATGTACGATTTTATGGATAGATTTTGTAACATAGTCTCTCCTAGGATTCGAGATTTTCGTGGATTTTCACGTACAGGAGATGGACATGGATGTTATTCGTTAGGATTAGAGGATCAGCAAATTTTCCCTGAAATAGATTTAGATCGCGTTAAGAGAACTCAAGGAATGAATATCACTTGGGTGACTACGGCGAAAACAAATGATGAATGCACTACTCTTTTAGAGTTGATGGGTTTACGTTTTAAGAAGACATAATTTAAGGGAGAAGGGAGAGAAAGGATTAGTATGGGCATGACGAGTGATACTATAGCTGATTTGTTAACGCGGATCCGTAATGCTTTAAAAGCAGAGCATATTTATGTGGATTTAGAACATAGTAAAATGCGCGAATCAATTGTCAGGATTTTAAAACATCACGGGTTTGTAGCTCATTATTTAGTAAAGGAAGAAAATCGTAAAAGAACGATGCGTATTTTTTTACAATATGGTGATGATCGTAGGCCTGCGATTCGACAATTAAAGCGGGTTTCTAAACCTTCTAGAAGGGTTTATGTTTCTGCAGATAAAATTCCCTATGTTTTTGGTAATATGGGTATTTCTGTTCTCTCTACTTCTCAGGGGGTTCTAGAGGGGTCAATAGCAAGGTCTAAAAATATTGGTGGCGAATTACTCTGTCTAGTTTGGTGACGGAATAAAATAATATATAGGATGGTAAGGAATGTCTCGTAAAGCTCGAGAACCTATTGTGCTCCCCCAAGGAGTGGAGGTTTCCATTCAAAATAATGAAATTATAGTTAAAGGCCCAAAGGGTTCTTTAACTCAGAAATTGACTTCAGAAGTCGTTATAGATATTAATGGCAACGAGGTTTTTGTTCGTGCAGCTCCTCATGTCGTTGATAGACCTAGTCGTATGCAAGGGCTATTTTGGGCATTGATTTCTAACATGGTTCGTGGAGTCCATACAGGGTTTGAAAAACGTTTAGAAATGATCGGAGTCGGTTTTAAGGCTGCTATACAAGGAAGCGTATTAGATTTGTCTATCGGGGTTTCTCATCCTACAAAAATCCCTATTCCTAAAGGTTTAGAAGTTAGTGTAGAGAAAAATACCTTAATTTCAATTAAGGGTATTGATAAACAATTAGTCGGGGAATTTGCTGCAGGTATTCGAACAAAGCGTCCTCCTGAACCCTACAAAGGTAAGGGAATTCGTTATGAAAATGAATACGTACGTCGTAAAGC
Organism: Chlamydia avium 10DC88; assembly: GCF_000583875.1. Taxonomy (NCBI): domain Bacteria; kingdom Pseudomonadati; phylum Chlamydiota; class Chlamydiia; order Chlamydiales; family Chlamydiaceae; genus Chlamydia; species Chlamydia avium. Next base: position 981,157 of record NZ_CP006571.1, read on the forward strand.
TGGGAAAGCCGCAAAAACAGGTAAAAAATAATTAGTAAGGTATTAAGACAGAGTTAAGTCATGGAAAGTTCGTTGTTCAAGAAGTCTGAAAAGAAAAAGCATAGGGCTTTAAGAGTGCGTAAATCTTTAAAGGGCTCTTCTTTAAAGCCTCGTCTATCTGTTGTGAAGACAAATAAGCATATTTATGTGCAATTAATAGATGACTCGATTGGCAAAACTTTGGCCTCTGTTTCTACTATAGCGAAATCAAGTAAAGCTTCTGGATTAACGAAAAAGAATCAAGATGTAGCAAAAATGTTAGGGATAAAGATTGCCGAGTTAGGAAAGAATCTTCAAGTAGATCGGGTAGTTTTTGATCGTGGTCCTTTCAAATATCACGGAGTTGTTGCTATGGTAGCCGATGGTGCTAGAGAGGGTGGATTAGAGTTTTAATGAAGGTTTAGGATGACGGTATCAAAGAATTCTCATAAAGAAAAAGAAGAACAGCTAGAAGAGAAGGTTTTAGTTGTTAATCGCTGTTCAAAAGTAGTCAAGGGCGGTCGAAAATTTAGTTTTTCTGCGCTTATTCTAGTTGGGGATGGGAAAGGACGTTTAGGTTATGGTTTTGCTAAAGCAAACGAATTAACTGATGCCATCCGTAAAGGGGGAGGAATTGCAAGGAAGAATCTAATTACTATTGAATCTCTAGAGAATGGTTCAATCCCTCACGAAATTCTTGTTGATCAAGATGGCGCTCAGCTGCTTTTAAAGCCTGCAAAACCAGGTACGGGGATAGTAGCAGGTTCTCGTATCCGTTTAATCTTAGAAATGGCTGGAGTGAAAAACATTGTTGCCAAAAGTCTAGGATCAAATAATCCTATGAATCAAGTAAAAGCTGCATTTAAAGCTCTTCTTCAGCTTTCTGCGAGAAAAGAAGTTCTAAAAAGGAGATCGGTAGCACATGATTAAATTGGAAGAGTTACAAGATCCTTCACCTCGTAAACGTAGAACTAAGCTATTAGGACGTGGGCCTTCTTCAGGACATGGGAAAACTAGTTGTCGAGGGCATAAAGGAGATGGAAGCCGCTCTGGTTATAAACGCCGCTTTGGATATGAAGGAGGAGGAATTCCTCTTTATAGAAGAATGCCTACTAGAGGTTTTTCCCATCTACGTTTTGATAAGTGCATAGATGAAATCACTACCCAACGTTTGAATTCTTTATTTAGTGATGGAGATGCTATCACATTGGAAGCTTTGAAAAATAAGAAAGCTGTAAGTAAGCATGCTGTTAAAGTTAAAGTGATTTTTAAAGGCGAGTTAGACAAAACCTTTATTTGGAACGATTCTAAAGTAGTCTTGTCTCAGGGTGTAGCGAATCTTATAGGAGTTGCTTAGGGATTACGAATTAGGCTGGCTTATGACTACTTTAAGACAAATATTTTCGATTACTGAATTAAGAAAGAAGTTATTTTTTACATTCGCTTTATTGGCGGTTTGTAGAGTTGGTGTATTTGTCCCTGTTCCTGGGATTGATGGTGAGCGTGCCCTAGCCTATTTCAAACAATTACTTGGCTCTAGTCAGAATTTATTTCAGCTAGCTGATATTTTTTCTGGAGGAGCTTTTGCTCAGATGACAGTAATTGCTCTTGGTGTTGTTCCCTATATTTCAGCGTCTATTATAGTACAGTTACTTCTAGTATTTATGCCCTCTATACAAAGGGAAATGAGAGAAAGCCCTGATCGGGGGAAAAGAAAAATAGGTAGGTTAACCCGTTTATTTACAGTAGGTTTGGCAGTGATTCAATCTTCGCTTTTTGCCAAATTTGCTTTGAAAATGAACCTCTCAATACCAGGAATTGTTCTTCCAGTTTTATTATCGTCAAAATTATTTGGATCCCCCTGGATATTTTATTTAACCACAGTCATCGTTATGACAACAGGGACTTTGTTACTCATGTGGATTGGAGAACAAATCTCAGATAGGGGAATTGGTAATGGCGTAAGCTTAATTATTAGCTTAGGTATTTTGGCGTCATTCCCATCTGTATTGGGATCTATAGTGAATAAGCTGAATTTAGGTTCGCAGGATCCTTCTCAATTGGGTTTGGTTTCTTTATTATTATTATGTTGTATTTTCGTATTTGTTCTGATTACGACTATTTTGATTATTGAGGGAGTTAGAAAGATCCCAGTGCAATATGCTCGAAGAGTAATTGGTAGAAGAGAATCTCCCGGAGGATCTTCTTATTTACCTCTGAAAGTGAACTATGCCGGAGTTATTCCTGTTATTTTTGCTTCCTCTCTGCTAATGTTCCCCGCAACTATAGGGCAATTTATAACTTCTGATACCTCCTGGTTAAAACGCGTAGCTATGATGCTATCTCCAGGAAACTGGGTATATTCCCTATGCTATGTTTTGCTTATAATATTTTTTACCTATTTTTGGACTGCAACGCAGTTTCATCCCGAACAAATTGCTTCGGAAATGAAGAAAAATAATGCTTTTATTCCCGGGATTCGACAAGGGAAGCCTACGCAAACATATCTAGAATATACAATGAATCGGATCACATTGTTAGGAGCGGTTTTTCTAGCTGTAATTGCTATTTTGCCATCTATTTTAGGGCGCGTTCTTAGTGTAGATGCCAATGTAAGTTATTTTTTAGGTGGTACAGCAATCCTAATCATTGTGGGTGTAATTTTAGATACAATGAAACAAATAGATGCCTTTTTACTTATGCGTCGATACGATAGTTTTTTGAAAGCAGATCGTTCTAAAGGAAGGCATTGAAAAATAACAATTTTTGACCTAAGATGCTTATACTACTTTAAGGGAGGCCCTACGTATGCCACGCATCATTGGAATTGATATTCCTGCGAAAAAAAAATTAAAAATAAGTCTTAGATATATTTATGGAATAGGGCCAGCTCTTTCTGATGAGATTATTGCAAGATTGCAATTAGATCCTGAAGCTAGAGCTGCAGAGTTGACTGAAGAAGAAATCGGTCGTCTTAACGCTCTCCTACAAACAGAGTATGTAGTCGAAGGAGACCTAAGGCGTCGTGTCCAGTCAGATATTAAAAGATTGATTACTATACATGCTTATCGTGGGCAAAGACATCGGCTTTCGTTGCCTGTGCGAGGTCAAAGAACGAAAACTAACTCTCGCACGCGTAAAGGTAAGCGTAAAACGGTTGCTGGTAAGAAGAAATAATTTTTTTAGGAGAGTGTGTCTTGGTTAAGCATCAAACGCAAAAGAAAGGCGTGAAAAGAAAACAACTAAAGAATATCCCATCAGGCGTTGTTCACGTTAAAGCCACCTTCAATAACACGATTGTGTCTATAACAGATCCTGCTGGGAATGTGATTTCCTGGGCTTCTGCTGGGAAAGTGGGGTATTCTGGATCTCGTAAGTCATCTGCTTTTGCTGCAACAGTAGCAGCTCAAGATGCTGCGAAAATTGCTATGAATTCTGGTCTTAAAGAAGTTGAAGTAAGTTTAAAGGGTACTGGAGCTGGAAGAGAATCAGCGGTTCGTGCTCTCATAGCTGCTGGTCTAGTGGTTTCTGTCATCCGTGATGAAACTCCTGTTCCTCATAATGGTTGTCGTCCAAGAAAGAGACGAAGAGTGTAGTATTTTAGGGATAAGAGAGGAAAAGGATGTCGGATAATTCAAGAAATTTACTTTATGACAAATTTGAACTTCCTGAGTCGGTTAAGATCGTTGCCGTAGAGGGTTGTGGCGGTGCTATTGATAAGCAAGCACGTTTTGTCGCTGAGCCTTTGGAAAGAGGAATGGGGCATACATTAGGTAATGCTTTAAGACGAGCATTGCTAATTGGTTTGGAAGCTCCTGCGATTATTGCTTTTTCTATGACCGGTGTTCTGCATGAATATATGGCTCTTGAAGGGGTTATAGAGGACGTAACAAATATAGTTTTGAATTTGAAGGGAGCTTTATTAAAGAAGTATCCTTTTCAGGATGGTAGTAATGGACGTAGCGCACAAATAATACGATCTACTATTTCTATTGATGCTTCAGATTTGGCCGCAGCCGGAGGGCAAAAGGTAGTAACTTTAGCCGATTTATTGCAAGAAGGAGGATTTGAAGCAGTTAATCCTAATCATGTGATTTTCACTGTAACAAAGCCAATGCAACTTGAAGTTGCTTTAAGGGTAGCTTTTGGTAGAGGTTATACAGCTTCAGAAAGAATCATTCTTGAAGATAAAGGGATGAACGAGATCGTCTTGGACGCTGCTTTTTCTCCTGTGGTGTTAGTAAATTATTTTGTTGAAGACACTCGTGTTGGTCAAGATACTGATTTTGATCGTTTGATTTTACAAGTGGAAACTGATGGTAGAGTGTCTCCTAAAGAAGCTTTAGCTTTTTCTACTCAAATTCTAGCTAAACATTTTTCTATTTTTGAAAAAATGGATGAAAAGAAGATCGTTTTCGAAGAGGCAATTTCTATAGAAAAAGAGAATAAAGATGATATTCTTCATAAGTTGATTTTAGGAATCAATGAGATAGAACTTTCTGTCAGATCTACGAATTGTTTGTCCAACGCAAATATTGAGACCATTGGTGAATTAGTAATTATGCCAGAGCCTCGTCTTTTGCAGTTCAGAAATTTCGGTAAGAAATCTCTTTGTGAAATTAAGAATAAGCTGAAAGAAATGAAGCTTGAGTTGGGTATGGATCTTAGCCAGTTTGGTGTTGGTCTAGACAATGTTAAAGAGAAAATGAAGTGGTATGCCGAAAAAATTCGGTCGAAAAATGTTAAGGGATAATTAGATATGCAACATGCTAGAAAGAAATTTAGAGTAGGCCGTACTTCTGCACATAATCGTTGTATGTTAGCTAATATGTTGAAGTCTCTAATTCATAAGGAAAGAATAGAAACGACTTTGCCTAAAGCAAAAGAACTGCGTCGTCATGCAGAAAAAATGATTACATTAGCCAAAAAAAGGACTCTAGCAGCAAGGCGCTTAGCTATTTCTAGATTGATGATCCGATATAATAAGCTTACGAGTAAAGAAGCTCGTCAAGTTAAGGCAGGAAATTTATCTTCTTATAATGTAGATCGTACGGTGATTAATAAATTATTTGATGAATTGACTCCTCGTTTTGTTTCTAGGAATGGTGGATACACTCGTATTTTGAAATTGCAAAATAGAGTTGGTGATAATGCTCAAAAGTGTATTATAGAGTTTTTAGCTGATTAAGCTGTTTTTTCAGATACTGACTACACTATTAGGAATTGAGGATGAGAGTTGTAATTAACGGTTTTGGTCGAATTGGAAGATTGGTTCTAAGGCAAATTTTACGTAAAAATTCTTCTCTTGAAGTCGTAGCTGTTAATGATCTTGTTCCCGGCGACGCTCTGACATATTTATTTAAATATGATTCTACCCATGGGCGTGTTAATGCTGATGTTGCTTATCAAGAAGGTTGTTTAGTAGTTGGTAAACGTAAAATCCAATTACTTGCTGAGCGAGATGTTCGAAATCTTCCTTGGAAAGACCTAAATGTAGATATTGTTGTCGAAAGTACAGGATTATTTACTAAACAAGAAGATGCTCAAAAGCATCTTGATTCAGGTGCAAAACGAGTAGTAATTACAGCCCCTGCAAAAGGGGATGTCCCCACATTTGTATTGGGAGTTAATGAAGAAAAATTTAATCCCAAAGAAGATTTAATTGTTTCAAATGCTTCTTGTACTACAAATTGTCTTGCTCCCTTAGCTAAAGTTCTTTTAACTAACTTTGGTATAGAAGAAGGGTTAATGACAACAGTTCATGCTGCTACAGCTACTCAGAGTGTGGTAGATGGACCATCGAAAAAAGATTGGCGTGGTGGAAGAGGGGCATTTCAAAATATTGTTCCTGCCTCTACCGGAGCTGCTAAAGCTGTAGCTCTATGTTTGCCAGAATTGAAAGGCAAATTAACTGGTATGGCTTTTCGAGTCCCTGTGGCCGATGTTTCTGTAGTTGATCTTACTGTAAAATTACAGAAATCAACTACCTATGAAGAAATATGTAAAGTAATTAAACATGCTGCGGAAACTAATTTACGTGGAATTCTAGGTTACACAGATGAAGAGGTTGTTTCTTCTGATTTCATAGGTTCTGAATATTCTTCCATATTTGATGCTCGTGCAGGAATTGCTTTAAATGATCGTTTTTTCAAGCTAATAGCTTGGTACGATAATGAAATAGGATATTCTACTCGTATTGTTGATTTATTAGAGTACATAGCAAAAAACTCTGAATAATAAGGTTATAATTTGTGTATTTTACAAGAGATCCAGTTATTGAGACTGTAATTACCTCTAGAGAGGGATATAAATTATCTGTTCGTAATACAAAGCATCTTTCACAAGATCCTTTTATTGTTGAAGCAGTTGAAGTTATTTCTTTAGGAAATACGTGTTTTTTCCGTAATTGTGATCACAGCAAGCCATTTATTGTCCCTGCAGCAGATTATGAAGTTATGGAAATTCGTGATACTAAGATTAATCTTAAAGCGGTAGGATTAGATCGAGGTATTAAAATTGCTGGAGGGCGTGAAGCTTTAATTAAATTACCTAAGTCTGCTCCAGTAGTGACTGTCGATGAGAACTCTGTAGAGGTAGTTGAAGAAACTACCGTCGAACCATCTTCTTCTCCATCTCATAGCAATCCACATAAGGAAAAGAAAGAGCGTAAAGGAGATAAGTGGAAAGAAAAGAAAAAGCAATGTCGTCGTAAGAGTAGTAAAGAATCTCCTTCTGCTTCCTCTTCCGAAGTTGCTGAAGTTTCTCATGAAGGAGTTTCTCCAGAAGATCCTCAAGAAAATTCAGCAGGAGAACGAAAAGTAGGAGAACAAAAGAAGTTTTCTTTACTGCCTCCTCCTACAAAGTTAATCTCTGAAATTATGTCTCAATCTACTGTAGATCCTGAAGTTGTAACGGCTGATTTAGATGAGTCCTTACAAGCCTTAGTTAGCGAAAGCTCTGAAGTGATTGACTCTTTACTTTCGGATGAAGGATCTCTTGCTCTATCCGAAGAGGATTTGAATAGAGTGTTGGGAGATGTAGAAGAGGCGATATGTGAGCAACCGTCTCCTTCTTCCTTTTCTATTGAAGATGAGTAGATTGCATTAATAGAGTGAAAACTATTGATTTCGAAACAGACTTCTGATAGCATTCTGGTTCATCTTTCGTGGTTTCTTCACTAGTACCAAGTACTTAGGCATCTGTTGGAAATCTAAGGATTTTTCATTGCTCAGATGGTGGAATGGTAGACACTAGGGACTTAAAATCCCTTGGGCATTGGCCCGTGCAAGTTCGAGTCTTGTTCTGAGCATATCTTTGTATTTGCCCTATTCTTTATTCAATTTATATACACACTTTTGTTTGTTTGGGGACTCTTATAAAAATTCTAGATTTTTATTCTAATAGAAAATAGATACTTAGCTTTTCTAGAAGTTTTACTTCATAGCTTCTTCTTATGGAAGTGAGACAAGAACTCTTCCGTATGATATAGAAAAAGTAAGTCGAATTAATGTAGAGGTATCCTTTGCAGCGTTTTTTATCAGTAATTAGGCTGCATCTAACCTCATGGCTTAGCAACTTCTTTTTCCTTCATCAGTATAATATCTATTCGCGATTTACTCTTCTTTTGCTTTGTCGATGGAAAGATGCCGATATTAAGGAATGGCAATCTGCTTGTAATCTTTTATTAGAAGTTTGTAACAAAATGGGGACAGAATTGTCTTCACGTACTTCCAAATTACTAGATGCAGGCCCTGTACTTGGAGAAGAGCAGAAGATTGCTGAATGGAAACAAAAGTGTTTAGTTTTGGAACAGGATTTTTTATCTCGAGAAGAGACACAGACTTTGGAAATTGAAAAACTCAAAAGTGAAAATATCTGGTTACAGAATCGTCTTGCTGAAAAACTGCAACAGACACGTCATCAAAATGACGTTATCGAAGGATTAAAACGTGATTTAATAGAAAGTGTACAACAAACGGAGATTAGTGAAGGAAGACGTTTGTGTTATGAACATAAAATTAAGATGCTTGAAGAACAAATAGATAGACTAGCTATGTCTCAAACTCGAGAGAATATGTTTGAAACTCAAGCAGAGACTTCATTTAAGCAACAGAAAATGGCAGACACACATTTCACATTGAGTTTTTGGAAAAATCAAGTCAATAAAGAAATACTTTGTTCAAAAGATGTCGATAAATTTCACTTAGATCTGCAATGCTATGGACAATCAAGGCAAAAAACACAAAAAATTATACAAGTTCAAGAATAAGTGTTTTTTGATGTATCTAGGTTGTAATTTCGAGTCATAATTATCCATTTCTCATAATGGAATGAAGGCGGATTTGCCCTAGAACAAATTCTTAAGAGTATGTAGATTGATGTATGGAACAACTAATTATGGGAATCGATCCAGGAACACTTGCTTCTGGATACGCAGTTATTGTAAAAGAGAAACGTCATCAAATTCGTGCCCATAGTTATGGGGTTATTCGTTTATCCCAAAAGCAGACACTATCACAAAGGTATGAGAAGCTTTTTAGTACAATATCAGAAATCGTAGATACTGTACGACCCGATGTTGTAGTGCTTGAAACTCAGTACGTACACAAGAACCCCCAAAGTACTATAAAACTTGGCATGGCACGAGGTGTGTTATTACTTGCTGCTGCTTTAAGAAAAATTCCTATATTTGAATATGCCCCTAATGTTGCTAAGAGAGCGGTTATCGGTAAGGGTAATGCTAGCAAGTATCAGATTCAGCTTATGGTTAGTAAAATGCTTCATATCCCAAATATTTTACAGCCTGATTGTGAAGACATAGCCGATGCTTTTGCTTTGGCTATTTGTCATGCACACACGTCTTCTTATTCCTAGGGGGTAGAATAATGTATGATTATCTTCGTGGAATTCTTACTTATATAGGCCCAGGATATATATCTATTGAATGTCGAGGTTTAGGATTTGGTATTTGTGTGGCTGATTGCTGGATTATAGAATTATCTAGTCAATTACACTGTGAGCTTATGGTATATACCTTCACAGTAGTTCGAGAGACAGAGCCTGTATTATATGGGTTTCGTTCTCGAGGAGAACGTGAGTGTTTCCGTATGCTGCTTTCGTTTTCTGGAATAGGACCAAAAACAGGTTTAGCAATTTTAAATACCTTTTCTCTAAGTCAGTTATGCACTATTGCACGTACAGAAGATGTTAAAGCTATAGCTTCTGTACCTGGTATTGGTAAAAAGACAGCTGAAAAATTAATGGTAGATTTAAAACAAAAACTTACTGACTTGCTTCCCCTAGACACACATACCTCTTCTTGGGAACCAACCAAACTTTCTCATATAGATGAGGGAATCCAAGCATTAGCTGCATTAGGATATTCTAAGTCTATAGCCGAAAAAATGATTATAGAGGCTATGCGTGATCTCCCAGAGAATGCTTCGTTAGCAGAAATATTGCCCATTGCATTAAAAAAGAACCTCAAGGACTTAAACAAGATCTAGACTTTCCTAGAAATCATGATATAATTTCCTGCAAATTTACTGTTTAAGGAGCAATTAATAATACATATGGAACGAACGCTATCAATCATCAAGCCTGATTCAGTAGGTAAAGGTCACATTGGAGAAATTATCGCGACTTTTGAGAAATTGGGATTCCGCATAGCTGCAATGAAAATGTTGCATTTATCTGTAAAAGAAGCAGAAGGTTTCTACGCTGTTCATAAGTCTCGTCCATTTTTTCAGGAACTTGTGGATTTTATGATTTCCGGACCTGTTGTTGTTATGGTACTTGAAGGAGAAAATGCTGTAATACGTAACCGTGAGATTATGGGAGCAACAAATCCTCAGGAAGCAGCACAAGGGACTCTTCGTGCACGATTTGGTGAATCTATAGGAATCAATGCAGTACATGGCTCTGATAGTTTAGAAAACGCAACAATAGAGATCCGTTACTTTTTTAGTGAAATTGATATTGTAAACTCTTCTACGATACTATAGAGGAAGGCTTACAGTAGCCTAGTAGACTTCCTGTGAGGTTGTTCTATAAAATATTTAATCTCGTGTTCCGAAAGATCTTCCCAAGAGAATAAACTACTGGCCGACATCTTTAATTTATCAATAAAGTGTTTTTTAGTAGGAAAGTATGGACGAATTGTTGTCAGGAAGTCTTGATGCTTTCGTTGTTTCCTATAGGATGGTTGTTTTTGGGGTATGGGTAGATAGCGAGCTATCTTCTCAATGTCCATATCCCAAAGAAATGAGGAGTGGTGTACCCAACGGAATCGTTGAATATATTGAGCATTTCCTGCAACTTTTTTGTTTCCTAAGGTATAGTCATTTTCATTGATAGCAAATGTTGTTGGGAAGATAGGAGCATAGATTGTATAGGTCCAAGACATGAGTTCTTGAGAACTCATCATGGGTTCTGAGGAGTTGATGATCCAAGTTACTAATAAGCTATTTTTATCAATAAAAACAGTACCTCCACCACTATAGCGCCTAATGATAGGAATATTATCAGATCGTAGTGCGGATAGATACAGATCTTCTTTAACAGATCTTGATATGCCCAGAACAACAGCTTCAGGAGCGTTCATATTAATTAGACATACATTCTCTGTGCAGTTACGTAGAAGTGCTTCTTCTAGTTGTAATTGTGTAAAGATGGGAACTTCGGATAGATGAAGGAAATAACAATTTTTATTGGTGAGCATGTTTTTTTATAGCAATCATCAGTACTTGGATATCGGCATTTGCGATTCCAGATATTCTTGATGCAGAACCTATGGTTCTTGGTGTAAATTTTGATAATTTTTCTCTAGCTTCTAAACTTAGAGCAGAAATACTATGATAGTCAATGTCTTGAGGGATTGACATGTTTTCTGATTTAGATAGGCTTTGAATCAAAGCTTTTTGACGATCTATATATCCTGAATATTTAATATCCATTTCCAAGGAGGCATTTAATATAGGACCTAAATCATGCACATCCTCAGGAAAAGTTTCTTTTAAAATTGCATAAGATATTTCGGGACGACATAACACTTTAGTTAGAGTAACAATAGAATTTCCATATTTTCTAAATGTTTTACTTAGATGGACTTTTTCTTCTTCTAAAATACGCTTATGATTTTCAAATACTTTATAACGTTCTTCACTTAATAATCCTAAATCTCTCCCATAGTGAGAGAGACGTAGATAAGCATTGTCTTGTCTTAAAAGTAGGCGATGTTCTGCTCTACTTGTAAACATACGATAGGGTTCATCTAATACCTGTGTAGTGAGATCATCAAGCAAGACACCAATATAAGATTCTTGACGTGTGGGGATAAACGGAGGGTTGGCAAGTACTTTATTTGCAGCATTGATTCCTGCAATTAAACCTTGAGCCGCAGCCTCTTCATAACCTGTGGTTCCGTTAATTTGTCCACAAAGGAAAAGTCCTTCTATAATTTTAGTTTCTAAAGTGGGGTGGATTACATTCCCGTGCACGTAATCATATTCTATCGCATAAGCAGGACGAGTAATAATAGCATTTTCTAGCCCATGGACAGAACGAATCATACGGTATTGAACATCAAAGGGCATAGATGTAGATAATCCGTTAACGTAGACTTCTTGAGTGTTCAGACCCTCAGGCTCTAAAAAGATGAGATGACGATCCTTGTCAGAAAATTTTACGATTTTATCTTCAATTGATGGACAGTAGCGAGGACCTACACCTTCGATATGACCTCCATATAAAGCAGATCGGTGAATATTTTCCGCGATAATATCTTTTGTTTTTTCCGTAGTATGCGTAATGTGGCATGAAACTTGAGGAAGAGGAGGGACAAATGGTGTTTCTCTATGAACGAACCCAACACCTACATCTCCCTTTTGCTCTTCTGTTACAGAAAAATCAATAGAAGATGCTAATAAGCGAGGAGGAGTACCTGTTTTTAATCTACTTAAAGGGAAGCCCCGTTCTTTTAGAGCTAAGGACAAACCCGTAGACCCGGGATCTCCAAGACGACCTCCAGAAAAATTCTTATCGCCAATATGAATGAGGCCACGCATAAACGTTCCAGAAGACAAGACTACTGTCTTTCCTAGATACGTAATACCTTCCTTAGTTGTTACTCCTTGGATACGACCATCTTGATCTAGTAAAGATTCTACAGTACCTTGCATAATATGCAACCCAGAGAGCCCTTCTAATAAGCGTTTCATATGAATATGATACATTTGCTTATCAACTTGAGCTCTTGGTGCTCGTACAGCCGGACCCTTAGTTTGATTTAAGATACGAAATTGTATCCCAGATAAATCGGCTACCTCGGCCATAACGCCACCAAGGGCATCAATTTCCCGTACGATATGACCTTTCCCAATACCACCAATAGCAGGATTACAACTTAACTTAGCTATCGTATCCAAATTAGAAGTTAACAGCAGCGTTGTAACACCCATTTTTGCAGAACAAAATGCAGCTTCACAACCTGCATGCCCAGCACCAACTACAATAACATCATAGTAAATAGGGTGAGTCCACATAAACTAGCTATTATTTATTTTTATGACGATCTCTTCGACGTCTTTTCTTACGCTTATGTTTAGCGATTTTAAGTCTTCGTTTTTTCTTAACAGATGACATAGTCTTTATTTATTGTTAGCATATGATATTGCATGGTTTGATCTTTTCTTAAAAAGAAAAAAATCTGAAAAAAGATTAGAAATACCTAAGCTTTTTTCTGGATGCTTTAACTAAGCAAATTATGTTACCTATTTTTGTAAAAAATACTCAACAAACCAAGTGAATAGTGCCTTTGACCCAAAGAGCATCTTTTTAGGAAACAATTGGAGCCATGTTACTATAAAGATATTTTGTGGTCTACTAGCGATTTTAACTAAGGGGAAGGGAAGCGACTTAACTTAAGCTTAAAGATTAGAAGTAGATATAAAATTATCCAGGAAATTCAAGGTATGAGTAGTTTCTAAAACGGGCTAATTCTTTTTCAAAAACTAAGGGTACAGAGCCAATAGATCCGTGACGGTTTTTTGCAATGATCAATTCTGCTGTTCCAGGTTTATCATTAGGATCGTAGTATTCTCGACGTAAAAGAAACATAACCAGATCCGAATCTTGCTCAATGCTTCCACTTTCTCTCAAGTCACTCATCATGGGACGATGATTAGCTCTATCTTCCACTTTTCTAGATAGCTGAGATAAACAAAGAATAGGGATATTTAATTCTCTAGCTAAAGTTTTTAGCATTCGGGAAATTTCTGAGATTTCTGTTTGACGGCTCTCTATAGAACGTAAAGTCCCTGAGCCAGAAAGCAACTGCAAATAATCAATAATTAAAAATTGAATGTCGTAACTTTCTTTCATCCTTCGAGCTCTTGCTCTAAGGTCTGTGACTTTCAATCCTGGTTGATCGTCTATTAACAAAGTATGTTGTTGCATTTCATTAACAACAGAGACAATACGTTGGAAATCTTGGCCAGATAGATCTCCTACATTAATTTTCCTAGATTCTACCTCGGAACGTGAACAAATTATCCTGTGGATAAGTTGATCTACAGTCATTTCTAAAGAAAAAATCCCAATTGGAATATGGTTATGGAAACACATATTTTCTGCGATATTTAAAGCAAGAGCAGTCTTCCCCATGGCAGGACGTGCAGCAAGAATCATAAGATTAGAGGGTGAAAAACCGTTAACTAATTTATCTAAATCGATGAAGTGAGTAGATAAACCTGAAATGGGTAGAGCATTGCTATCATGAGCATGTTGTTGAAAAAACTCTTGTTTTTCCTGTAATTGAACAAGGAAGGGTTTGTCTTGTACTGAAGTTAACCCCTGGAGTTTTTCTGCAACAAGGACATAAGGTGTAGGAGAGGTCGTTTGACTAATCTTGAATAAGGCTGCTTGAGCTTCATCTAGAGCAACAGCAACATCTTTAGGTTCTTCTATCGCCTTTTTTTCTATTTCTTTTGCTGTTTGAATCATCTTTCTTAAAATAGATTTGGAAAGAATGATTTGAATATACTCTTCGATATAGGCTGTAGTTCCTGCAAAGTCTGCTAAGGAAATTAAATAACTAGGGCCCCCAATCACATTGAGGTTATTCCTTCGCTTAAGTTCTTCTCCAGCAAGGAGAACATCTACGGGTTTATCTTGTTTAAAAGCATCTTGAAGAACTCGGAAGATGATTTTATGCTCAAGATAATAAAAATCTTCTTCATTCAATTGATTGGCTGCAAGATTTAGGTAATTTACACCAGTAAGCATAGCTCCGAGAACAATCATTTCTGATTCTTTAGAATTTGGAAGACCAGGCAATTTGAGTTGGGGTGCTTTATCTACTTGCATTGTCGTAAGTTCTATATGAAGTCGGGATCTGTAATATGAAGTTTAGGTTAGGATATCGCATATATATGCTCAAGTTATAAAGAGTATAGGTTTCAACTCTTCTATTTGAAAAGTTCACTTGCTTTCATTGAGAGCAGCTATTATTCTACTTATTTTATTGGTTGGATCTACAATCGCTAGAAAGCGAAGCCCACCTATGTTTTAAGGAAAGATGACTGAGTGGTCGAAAGTACGTCCCTGCTAAGGACGCGTACCCCTAAAGGGTACCGTGGGTTCGAATCCCACTCTTTCCGATTTTAAAATATTCGTTTTTATTCATATCTGGGCTTCTTATAAAAGAAAGTATGATTGATAAGTTTCCTTGAAGAGGGGGAACTCTGTTCTTGCTTGTAAAACGAGGCTTACCGTATAATGAGCTGTTTTAGAATGATGTTAAGATTCCTTCGCAAAGATTACATTAGCCAATATCATGAGACGACTCTGTAATTTACTTTCTCTATCGCGTATATGGCTAGCCTTGCTTTTTTGCCAGGAAAGAGGGCATCTTCGTTTATTAGTAATATTAGGGGCTATGGCAAGCGATGTTTTGGATGGTTATCTTGCTCGTCGTTATAAAGCCACAAGTCGTTTTGGTTCAATGCTAGACCCCTTAACAGATAAGTTTTTCGTATTTGTCTGTGTCGCAATTCTATACTGGGAAAGATCGCTATCTCCTTCTCATTTATTATTAATTTTTGCTCGCGACATTTTTTTAGTTTTATTTGCTATCTATCTCTCTGCTGTTCGTGGATGGCGGGGATACGATTATCGTGCCCTATTTTTTGGGAAGATTTTCACAATTGCTCAGTTTATTATTTTGTTAGGAGTTACTGCTGGAGTAAAGATCCCTGTTATAGGCCTAACCCCGTTAATTGTCTTAGGATGTCTTTACTTTATTGAGCGTGTTATTGATTATAAAAAGCAATGTCTTGATTGACTGTATTAAAAATTTTTTTTAATTAAAAATAGTTAAGGATATTAAAGGAACAGCTTGTATTTTAGGCTGCAGTACTTTAGAATGGTCCTTTACGCACACTGTGATCTTTTAAAACATGTTGTTTTGTTTCTTCTATAAGTACTTCAGGGATTGGTTTGGCAGTTCCGTGTTTCTCAAGTACGATGTGTTTGTTCACAAGTCTTTATGCTCTATAATTTGGGGAAGGATATGCAGTCGTTAGAAGTAAAACCTTTTTCAAGACTGCGGGCCTACCTCTGCCCCATATATCGATCAGAATTTCCAAAATTTATTCCTCTTTTTTGTCTCGCCTTTTTTGTAGGGTTTAATTATTGCCTGCTTAAAAGTATGAAGGACGCCTTAGTTGTCGTGGGTTCTGATGCAGGCGCGGAGGTTATACCGTTCTTGAAGGTCTGGGGAATTGTTCCCGGAGCTGTTATAGTGACTATGATTTATGGATGGTTAAGTAGTCGGTGTCCTAGAGACACCGTTTTTTATTGTTTTATCGGGAGTTTCCTAGGCTTCTTCTTTCTATTTGCAGCGGTGATCTATCCTTTAGGCGATAGTTTGCATCTTCACTCCCTAGCTAATAAATTACAGCAATGGCTTCCTCAGGGGTTGCGCGGATTCATTGTGATGATTCGCTATTGGAGCTATAGTCTATATTATGTGATGTCCGAGCTCTGGAGCTCTGTTATTCTTTCTACTTTGTTTTGGGGGCTGGCTAATGAGGTAACCAGCGTGAAAGAAGCTGGAAGGTTTTATGCTCTAATAAACACGGGTTTGAACCTTTCTTCTATATTTGCAGGGGAGATTTCTTATTGGATGGGGAAACATACTCTTTTTGTTTTTCCATTTGTTAAGGATAGATGGCACGAGGTCATGCTAAACTTGACAATTCTGATTATGCTCTCCGGATTAAGTATGATTTGGTTATACCGTCGAGTGCATCTTCTTACGAAAGATCAATATAATTCTATTTCTATAGAAGACATCCACGTTGCAGAAGAAAGTGTGGCAAGCGCCAAAGCAAAGAAAAAAACAAAGACAAAAGCAAAAAGTCTTTTCCTTTACCTCATGCGCTCGCGTTACCTTTTAGGTTTGGCTGTTATCGTACTTTCCTATAATTTAGTCATTCACCTATTCGAAGTCGTATGGAAAGATCAGGTCAGCCAAATTTATAGTTCCCGAGTAGAATTTAATAGCTATATGAGTAGAATAACGACTTTGATCGGTATTATTTCTGTTTTAGCTGCACTTTTCCTTACAGGACAAAGTATCCGTAGGTGGGGATGGAGAGTTGGAGCTTTGACCACCCCAATTGTTATGCTAGTTAGCGGGATCCTATTTTTTGGAGCCATTTTTGCTGTGAAAAGGGATATTATGATTTTTGGAGGGCTATTCAATATGGCTCCTATGGTCATAGTGGCCTGGATCGGGGGGATACAAAATGTTCTCTCTCGTTCAGCCAAGTTCACTTTTTTCGATCAAACAAAAGAAATGGCATTTATTCCTCTTCCTAATGATGAAAAGATTTTTGGTAAGGCTGCCATAGATGGTGTTGTCTCCCGTATTGGTAAATCAGGAGGATCATTAATTTACCAAGGGCTGTTAATGATTTTTACTTCTGTAGCAGCAAGCATTAATGTGATTGCCGTAGTACTCCTTACTATTATGGTTTTGTGGATTACTGTTGTAGCTTTAATAGGGAGGGAATACAACATAAGAGCAGCTAGTTCCCTTACTGAAGATACCGCATCTTCACCGCTTACTAGAGTTGCCAGTGGTGAATCTCTGGAAGGAACACCTCCTGATAAAGAAGAAGTCGCTGTACTGTAGTTTTTAAAGGGCTTTAGCCCTTTTTCATCTATTTGTTGATCTGTTAGCTTTTTCTCGATTATTTTGTTTTATCTATTTTTTAAATTTTTTAATTTTATGGTGAGTATGCAAGCATTTTGGCGTTTCCTGCTTAAAAGATCCCTGTTGATCTGGTTGCCTGAGCAATTTTTTCTTGATTTCTTGCCTTAGATTAATTTTCTCTGTTTAAGAGACGTATAATAAGAATTTAATCAATATTGAGGATTTGAGTAGGGCTTTTTATTACAGTTACGGTAATGAAAGACGTCGTTTTTTAAGTAAAATCTTGCAAAGAGCAGTGTGAGATTGTAATGCTCAAGGTTTGGATATCTGTAATAATCAAGAGAGTAGCAAAAAATCTAAGTGAGGGAGATCCTTATTGCATTATAATCATTTTAAAGTGCTTTCATAACTCTTTTTCATCTATTTGTTGATCTGTTAGCTTTTTCTCGATTATTTTGTTTTATCTATTTTATAAACTTTTTGATTTTATGGTGTGTATGAAAACTTTTTGGCGTTTTTTATCTAGGGGGTTCCTATCGATTCTTGGATTATCTACAGGAGTGGTTCTCGCTTTCTTCCTTATTTTACTTTTAATTGTTTCTACTTGTGGGATGAATGATGTGCAATTTGTGAATATGGCAGATGCCACAGGAACAGTTAAAGATTTGGGTAAAGAAGCTCCCATTATTGCCGTTATAGAAATGAAGGACGTCATTTCTTCAAATAAATGCACTGCAAAGAACATACAGGATGCGATTAACGCACTAAGTTCAGATGCTTATAAAAATCGAGTGAAGGGGATCATCATTGATATGGATTGCCCTGGAGGCGAAGTCTTTGAAATTGCTCGTATTTACTCAACTTTCCAATTTTGGAAGGAGCAGACAAAATGCCCCATTTATGTTTTTGTGAATGGCCTATGTGCTTCGGGGGGATATTTCATTGCTTGTGCTTCTGATAAAATTTATTCCACTTCGTGTTCTCTCATTGGTTCTGTAGGGGTTTTATCCGGGCCATATTTTAATGTAAAGGAAGGATTGAATCGCTATGGTATTGAAAGTGATTTACTCATTGCAGGAAAAGATAAAGCCCCAATGAATCCCTATACTCCTTGGACACCTCAGGATCGTAAGGTACGCCAAGAAGTGATTAATTATCTTTATGGCCAATTTGTGGATGTTGTAGTTGAAAATCGTCCTCTAATAACTAAAGAGAAGTTAATAAATGTTTTAGGCGCTCGTTTATATTCTCCTTCACAAGCTATGGAAGAAGGTTTTATTGATGTTATGAATGTAACAAAACAACAAGTTTTGCAGGATATCGTAACAGCTTGTCAAATTGAGGATAATTATCGTGTTATCGGCTTAGGAAGTAATGGGTGGTGGAAAAAGGTTATGTCATCAGTAGCAAATAGTCCTCTGGTTACTGGGAAAATTCAACATATTTTCCCTGATGTAGATAGTAACACGGCCTATACATTTTATTATTTGGATACGTAATATCTGAGATAATTATAGGAGAGAACGGGGTGACGAAAACAATTTTTGTATTAGATGCATCAGGATTTATTTTTAGGGCGTACTTTGCTCTTCCAGAAATGAAAAATTCTTCTGGCCAGAGTACACAAGCAATTTTTGGATTTATTCGTTCTATAAATAAATTAATTAAAGAGTTTTCTCCTAATTATATGGTGGCTGTATTTGATAGCCCCAATAATAAAGAAAGTCGCAAACAAATTTATGCAGATTATAAAAGTAATCGTGAGCAACATGCTCACGATCTTTATCAACAGATTCCTTTAGTTAAAGAATATTGTACCTTACTCGGTTTATCTCATATAGAGGCTAGGGGAGTAGAGGCCGATGATGTTATTGCTAGTATCACAAAAACTGCTGTGGGAAATGGTTATCAGGTTTGTATATGCACAGTAGATAAAGATTTACTACAACTTGTAGGTCCCGACGTTATTATTATTAATCCTTGGAAAAATCCTCAGGAAATCACTGAGGAGGATGTTAAGAAAATATACGGGGTTCCCCCAAAAAATATTCCTGATTACTTAGCCTTAGTTGGAGATCCTTCTGATAATATTCCTGGAGTAGTTGGTTGTGGACCAAAGACAGCAAAGACACTTTTAGAAAAATACGTATCTGTTGAGGGGATTTTAGAGAATTTTAATCAATTAACAACATCAGCGCAGAAGATATTTTCTAAGCAAAAAGAAGTATTACTATTGAGTAAAGATTTAGTGTTGTTAAATGATACGATAGAGGTTCCCTCGTCTATTGAGACTTTTGTATTTCCTTGTCAGGAGGTATCTCAAGAGAAGATCAATACTTTTTATATGCAGCATGGATTTAAAACTTTAGTTCAAAATTTTGAGAAACAAGCAACTCAAGTTAATGTTAAAATTATTAGCAATAGCCACGATTTAATCGATTTACTTCCTTCGCTATATGGGAAAAGTGTTGCTTTTTCTGTAGGCTACTTGGGAAGTTTTCTTCCATCACTTTCCCTATTAGGGATAGCCTTAGCGTGTGATGGAGAAGTTTATTACATTGATATAGATGGGTCTTCGGATAATCTTATCACTCCATTAAAAAGTTTTTTTGGTAGAAAAGATACAGAGTTTTATGGGTATAACATTAAAAGAGACAACCATGCATTGAAAAATTCGGGTATTGAAGTACACAACATAGCTTTAGATTTAGCTTTAGCAGAACATTTAATTCATGGTGGCGCGAAAAATTCTTTTCAATCTCTGCTTGTGAATCATGGATTAACAGATATAGCATGTAAATTTGGGAAGGAATGGGGGCAGTTGAGTCTTCCCATTGCTAAGTCTCCGTCCAATCCTCCACAATATTTCGGAGAATTTGTTTCTTGTTTACCTTTGATTAAAAAGACTTTATTAGATGAGTTGCAGCAAAAGGGATTGCTAGATCTTTTTTTGAAAATAGAAATGCCTCTAGAAAAAGTTCTGTTTGTCATGGAACGCAATGGTGTGCCTATAGATACCAAAGTACTTCAAAAGCTTGAGGAGATGTTATCTGAAGAGCTTTTGATTCTTACAGATGAGATTTATATTGCCGCAGGGGAGTGTTTTAATATTAAATCTCCTAAGCAATTATCAGATGTATTATATAATAAGCTGGGTTTAAAGCCCTTAGACAAAGCATTATCAACAAAAGCAGAAGTTTTAGAAGGATTGTCTGGTGAACATGAAATTGTTGATAAAATCCTTGCTTTTCGTGCAGTAGAAAAATTGCTTTCTACTTATGTCAAAGCTCTTCCTAGGCAAGTTGATCCTTTTACACAGAGAATCCATCCAACATTTAATCAAATGGGGACGGTAACCGGGAGATTAGCATGTCAGGATCCCAACTTACAGAATATTCCTATACGGTCAGAGAGAGGGAAATTATTAAGACGAGCATTTTGCACGAATAAAGAGGATTCCTATTTTTTATCAGCTGATTATTCTCAGATTGAGCTAAGATTTCTAGCTCATTTAAGTCAGGATGAATCATTAAAATTAGCTTTTGATTCTCAAGAAGATATTCACACATTTACGGCTTCACAAGTATTTCATGTCCCTCTGGAAGAGGTTACAGAACAGCAACGTATGCAAGCAAAAACTGTAAATTTTGGTATTATTTATGGCCAACAAGCTTATGGATTATCTAAGACATTAAAAATTTCTCTTGCCGAATCTCAAAAGTTAATTGATGCGTATTTTGATCGGTATCCTAAAGTCGCACAGTTTATTCACGAAACTGTGAATTCAGCTTCAGAAAATTTGAAGGTAACGACTTTATTAGGTAGAGAAAGAGTTATAAATAATTGGACAGAATTTTCTTCCTCTCGAGCATCTTCAGGTCGTCTTGCGGTAAATACTCGGATACAAGGAAGTGCGGCCGAATTAATTAAATTAGCTATGTTACAACTTGCAGATGCTTTAAAAAAACGCCGGTTGAAAAGCCAAATGCTTTTGCAGGTACATGACGAATTGATTTTTGAAGTTCCTGAAGAAGAAAAAGAAGAGATGCTAACTTTAGTGCGTGATATCATGGAATCTGCAATGATTTTATCCGTCCCATTAGTTGTGAATATCTTAATTGGAAAAAATTGGGCAGAATGTTAAAATTATTAAAGATTTCTATTACAGGGGATCTCTCTTCAGGGAAGACCGAAGCATGTCAGATTTTCCGGGAGTTAGGGGCCTATGTAATTAGTGCCGATAAAGTTTCGCATAGTTTCCTTATTCCTCATTCGCACATAGGTCGTCGCGTTATAGCTCTTCTGGGGCCGGAGATTGTTGTTGCTAATGCTTTTGATAGAAAAGCTATAGCAGAAAAGGTTTTTAGTGATATTGCTCTTTTAAAAGCTTTGGAAGCTATTCTACATCCAGAAGTTTGTCGAATTATTGAGGAGCAATATAATCGCGTATCTCGGGAGGGGAAATATCCCCTATTCATTGCTGAGGTGCCTTTATTATACGAAATACAATATGCGGAATGGTTTGATCGCGTGATTCTCATTATAGCAGATAGAGATATTCGTAGAGAAAGGTTTGCTAAGAAAACTAATTGTTCTGATTTGCATTTTTATCAGAGGTGTTCGCGTTTTTCTTCACAAGAAGAGAAGATGCGTCATGCAGATATTATTATAGAAAATAACGGTACTAAAGAAGAGTTACGTCGTAAAGTTGAAGAATATTTTTACGCTTTAAAGGGAGCATTATGAAAGAAGAGCGTGCTTCAGAGGTCTTGCCAAAGGTGAAGGAGAATAAAAAACATGCAGGTCCTTTGCTACAAGAGAAATCTTTTGCAGGAGAATGTGCGGTAGTCACGAGTTCAGCTGATGAGGCACAGCCTGTTACAATTACTAAAATTGCTAAGTTACAAAGGATGGGGATAGAAGAGCTTAATGTATTAGCTCGACAGTATGGAGTAAAGAATATTGGGTCACTAACTAAATCTCAGGTTGTATTTGAGATTGTAAAATCAAAGTCGGAACGTTCTGATGAATTACTCATTGGAGAGGGAGTTTTAGAAGTTCTTCCCGATGGATTTGGATTTTTAAGGTCGCCCACCTACAATTATCTCCCCTCTGCTGAAGATATTTATGTCTCTCCTGCTCAAATTCGTCGGTTCGATTTGAAGAAGGGAGACACAATCATTGGCACAATACGTTCACCAAAAGAAAAAGAGAAGTACTTTGCTTTATTAAAGGTGGATAAAATTAATGGGTCAACTCCTGACAAAGCAAAAGAACGAGTGTTGTTTGAAAATCTCACTCCATTATACCCAAATGAACGCATTGTTATGGAAATGGGGCGAGAGAATCTTGCAGAGAGAGTTTTAGATCTTACGGCTCCGATTGGGAAAGGGCAAAGAGGACTAATTGTCGCTCCTCCACGTTCTGGGAAAACAGTAATTTTACAAAGTATAGCTCATGCAATTGCTGTTAATAATCCTGATATTGTGTTGATTGTTTTACTTATTGATGAGCGTCCTGAAGAGGTGACTGATATGATCCGCCAAGTGCGTGGTGAAGTTGTTGCCTCAACTTTTGATGAACAACCCGAAAGACATATTCAGGTTGCTGAAATGGTCATTGAAAAGGCACGACGCTTAGTAGAACATGGCAAGGATGTTGTTATTCTTCTTGATTCCATTACTCGTTTAGCACGTGCTTATAACACAGTTCAACCACATTCAGGGAAAATTTTAACAGGTGGAGTTGACGCTAGTGCATTACATAAGCCTAAGCGTTTCTTCGGGGCCGCACGTAATATTGAAGGCGGGGGATCTCTAACTATTTTAGCAACGGCTTTAATTGATACCGGATCACGTATGGATGAAGTGATTTTTGAAGAATTCAAAGGTACAGGAAATATGGAGCTGGTGTTGGATCGTCGTCTTTCAGATAGAAGAACCTATCCTGCTATTGATCTCATTAAGAGTGGTACAAGAAAAGAAGAACTGCTTTACCATCCTTCAGAATTAGAAAAAGTATATTTGTTCCGCCAAGCAATAGCCGATCTCACTGCTATTGATGCCATGCATTTATTATTAGGTAGGCTGAAAAAGACAAATAGTAATGCAGAATTTTTACTTTCTCTAAAAGAATAAGCTAAAAAGTTTCTTTCCGCTATTTTCTATAAGTATTTATAGTTAGCTGTTAGCTTTCCTAATGATAGGGAGTGAAACGTGCAATTATATACTTATATTGTAGCACGCAATCTTCATTGTCGTTGGGTTTTTATACGTGGTTATAACATTACGATAGGATAGCCTGTTAGAAAGAATTTTTTATTGCATAAGAATATGCAGGATTTAGTTGTTTTCAGTTACCCTATGAGAATTTCAGGGAACACGATTAATGTATCTTCTCTATCAACGAAGTAGTATTCACAAAGTACTTTCTCTAATTGTTGTTTAGCAAAGTGGAAGTGTGTAGTAAACTCGTGAGTCAGTAAAGAGGAAACGGCAGGACTGTAGATCCCTATGTACTCTTTGTTTTTAAAAGTTGTTAGAGTTAAAGGAAAAGCAAATGTCTTCGCTAACTCCTTAGTCAAGGGAATACCAAAAAATAAACGGATTAACATATTTTTCTCCTTATAGGGAGAATGTATATTTTGTCAAAAAAACCCAGAGTACAAAAATGATGAGCCTTGAAGAAGAAGAACTTCGTGATCGTGTTATTGAAAATCTATATTATATAGGAGCCATACAATGTGGAAATCTCCCCCTGCACGGAGGAACAACACCTATATATGTAGATATGGGGCTAGTGATTTCTTTCCCTGAAGTGTTACAATCAATAGCGTCATTAATTTGGCGTTTACGTCCAGCATATAATAGCAGTCTACTATGCGGTGTTCCCTATACAGCTCTTACTTTAGCTACTTGTATATCTTTGAAGTATAATATCTCTATGGTCTTAAGGAGAAAGGAATTAAAGAATCCTAGTCAAGAAGATAAGATTAAAGTCGAAGGAGTATATTCTCCAGGACAAACTTGTTTAGTCATTAATGATGTTATTGCTTCAGGGAAATCAATTCTAGAAACAGCACAGGCTTTAGGAGACGAAGGTCTGTATGTTCGTGAGTCTTTGGTGTTTTTGGATCGACAGATGGAGGGAAAAGAGGCTTTAGAAGAAGGAGGGATTCAATTACGATCAGTATTTACTCTGGAGACTTTTGCTAAAGCTTTGCTAGAGAAATGTCGATTAAAAGAATCGGATTCGGTGATTATTTCTAAGTTTTTAGATAATTTATAAATTTATTCTTTTTATTTCATTAGTAATAAAACGTTACTTAAATTAATTTATTTTTTTATTTTTGTTTGTGTAGCCTTTTTATTTGTTTCTATTTTAAAATTGAAAGTATAGAAGGCAGGCAAATGATAGAAAATGATTTTCATGAGTATGCTTCACATTGGGAAAATACTCGCTTTCATACAGATAGAATTGGAGTGATTGTTTTATGTGGTGGGGAAGGTAAACGATTATCTCCTCTAACGTGTTGGCGTTGTAAGCCCACGGTGTCATTTGGAGGCCGATATAAGTTAATAGATGTTCCTATTTCTCACGCGATAGCTTCAGGATTCTCTAAGATTTTTGTTATTGGACAATACCTTACGTATACACTGCAACAACATTTGTTGAAGACGTATTTTTATCACGGAGTGTTACAGGATCAAATACATCTTTTAGCTCCTGAGAGTCGTGATGGCAGTCAGATATGGTATAAAGGTACAGCAGATGCCATACGCCAAAATTTAGTATATTTAGACGATCCGATTATAGAGTATTTCTTAATATTATCAGGAGATCAACTCTATAACATGAATTTTCGTCAGATCGTAGATTATGCTCGTATGACTAAAGCAGATATGGTGATTGCATCACAATTGATTCACGAGAAGGATGCTTACCGCATGGGAGTACTACAAATTGACGCAACTGCCAATCTGCTCGATTTTTATGAAAAACCCCAAGAAGAGAGTATTCTCAATCGTTTTCGATTGTCTCGCAAGAATTGTTGTCTCCATAAATTGAATCCTGAACACGGGAATTTTCTCGGAAATATGGGCATTTATCTTTTCCGTAAGGAGAGCTTATTCCAATTACTTTTAGAAGAAATAGGTGATGATTTCGGGAAAGATCTCATCCAAAAGCAAAAGCAAAGAGGATCTGTAAAGATTTTTCTTTATGATGGATATTGGACAGATATTGGAACAATAGAATCTTATTATGAAGCTAATATAGCTTTAACACAAAGACCTCATCCTGAAGTTCGTGGGTTAAATTGTTATGATGATAAAGGAATGATTTATAGTAAAAATCACCACCTCCCGGGAACTATAATTACAGATTCTATGATTTCCAATTCTTTGCTTTGCGAAGGAGCCGTTATTGATTCTAGTAGCGTATCTCATAGCGTAGTAGGAATTCGTGGTATAATTGGTAAAAATTCTACTCTTGATCATTCTATTGTTATGGGAAATGATAGTTATGGTAGTTTTTCTCCTCAGGTGTTAGGGATTGGACATGGTTGTGAAATTTATAAAACTATTATTGATGAAAACTGTAGAATTGGTAATGGTGTGAAACTCACAAATCATCAAGGATATAAGGATTATGATTCACCAGATGGCAAATTAGTTGTCAGAGACGGTATTATCATTGTTCCTAGAGGGACGAAAATTCCTGATAATTATGTGTTTTAATTAAAAAACTACGTCTTTTATTTTCACTCCACGATTTCTTTTAAGTTAGCAGTGGATATTCTATGCGGATTTATGGAATAGCAGATCTTCATTTGGCTATTGGAGCTCCTGAAAAAACTATGGAAGTTTTCGGAGAACCCTGGATTGCTTATCATGAAAAGATCCGTACTCGTTGGATAGAGACTATTTCTCATCAAGATATTGTTCTGTTGCCTGGAGATATTTCTTGGGCAATGCATCTTGAAGAGGCAAAGAAAGATTTTGCTTTTATAGATGCCTTGCCGGGGACAAAATATATGATTCGGGGGAACCATGATTATTGGAGTTCTGCTTCAGCAAAAAAAATAAATCAAGCTCTTCCTCATAGTCTACACTATCTTTCTCAAGGAATGTGTGTGATTCATCCTAAACTTGCTGTAGTTGGCGTACGACTATGGGATAGTTCTTCTATATGTATAGCACCTCAGTGTTTTCAAGGTGATGGGAATCAACCACATCGTGAGTATAGAGAATCTGATGAGAAAATTTTTTTAAGGGAACAAGGAAGATTACGCAGAGCCTTAGATAGTGTCCCTAGAGACGTGGATCGTATTATTGTTATGACGCACTATCCTCCTATTAGTAGTGATGGGAGCTCGGGACCTATAGCAAGTATGCTAGAAGCAGATAAAAGGATTTCCCACTGTATATTTGGACATATGCATAAAGTTCGAGTGCCTTTAGAGGGGTTTGGTCAAATTCGTGGTATACAATATAGTTTAGTAGCTGCTGATTACATAGATTTTGTTCCCCAAAGGATTTTGTGAAAATTTTATCAGGAAAATACAAAGGAAAATCTCTAAAGTCTATTTCGACGTCTTCCATACGCCCTACTTGTGGATTGGTTAAAGAAGCCGTTTTTAATATTTGCGCTGCTTGTATTGAAAATGCCAAGTTTTTAGATCTTTTTGCAGGAGCAGGGGCCATTGGTTTAGAAGCTTTGAGTCGAGGAGCATCTTCGGTTACTTTTGTCGATGTATCTTCTTATGCTGTACAATTAATCCGTGCAAATTGTCAATTGGTTGATCCTAAACTACCTATAACTATTGTGAAACAAGAGGCGTGTGCAGCAATTCAAAAGCTACTGAAGAAAGGAGAAGTGTTTGATATTATATACATTGATCCTCCATATGATATTTCAAATAAGTATTTAATGAATATTCTTCGTGCTATTCTTGAAGGGCATCTTTTGGCTAAAAAAGGATTAATATTTTTGGAAAATGCTTCTACATCACCGATTCTTATTGATGGTCTTATTTTGAATCGTAGAAGGAAACTAGGTGGAACATTTTTATCAGAATATGTTAAAGATTCTATTGATTCTTGATAGGATTTTCGACATCACGTTTTGATTTTAAGCAAGATACAGACAGAAGAACAAGAAAAGATTACGACTAGGGTTATTGACCTATTTTTGGGAAATGTTTTTATTTGGAGTTTCTTCTAGTTAGCATACTAGATAAAATTTCTTTTGTAGAATATGATGCAGAAATGAGTCTCTAATGTGGAAGTTAGTGTGAAAATCAAGAACGTATTGAGGCTAATGCCTTTGGTCCTTCTCTGTATTCCCTTAGTTTTTCTAGGATGTTCTAGAGAAAAAAAAGTAGTATTAGTCGGCCGAGATACTACTTGGTTCCCTAAGCAATTTGGGATTTATACTGCAAATATCAATGCTTTTCTGAATGATCTTGTTGCCGAAATTAATTATCGTGAAAATTTAAATATCAATATTGTAAATCAAGATTGGATCCATCTTTTTGAAAATCTTGATGATCATAAAACGTCTGGGGTATTCACTTCCATATCCCCTACAGTAGAGATGTTGGATTATTATCAATTTTCGGATCCTATTTTATTGACCGGACCTGTTCTTGTAGTTGCCGAGGGTTCTCCCTATAGATCCATAGAAGATTTAAAAGGGAAATTAATTGGAGTATATAAGTTTGATTCTTCAGTTTTAGTGGGGCAGGATATTCCTGATGCTGTTCTTGTTCCTTATCAACATGTACCTATAGCTTTAGAAGCCTTATCTTCGAGTTGTTATGATGCTTTGCTTGCTCCTGTTATTGAAGTGACGGCATTAATAGAAACGGCTTATAAAGATCGTTTAAGAATTATTTCACAACCTTTAAATCAAGAAGGTTTACGTCTTGTTGTTCCTAGAGATGCAAAAGGTAACTTACTCGAAGGATTTAATATGGGTTTAGTTAGGAGCATGCGCTCGGGAAAATATCAAGCAATTAAACAACAAAATTATCTCCCGTAAACTATGACGATTTTATAAGTTCTGGATATGCTGTATGCGGGGAATTTTGAATAATAGTTGCTAGTGTTTCCCCCCAATGCACAGAGTTGTAAATTGTCGGGATACGTAAAGCAACATATCCCCTCTGCCTAAGGATAGGCAAGTATTCTTTTTCTATTTCATATAAAGTTTCTATATGTTCTGAAGTAAACCCAAAAGGGACAATAAGGACATATTTTTTACTAGTCGCTAGTGTTGCACATATTGTTTGTGTTGCCGGAGATAGCCATTTCCCAAAGCCAAATTTTGATTGGTAGCAAAGATGAGTTTCTATAGGGTGCAGCTGTTGAGAAATAGCAAGAAACGAGTGCTCACATTGTTGGCTATAAGGATCTCCTTTACGGATATATTTTACAGGGAGTCCATGAGCAGAAAATAATAGACAGCAGTTGTCTTCAGGAATATCGTGTGATTGTAAAAATTTACGAATATGGTCGATGATACAAGAAAGAAATGCAGGATGATTCCCAAAGTGAGCTATCCAGGAGATGTTTGCTTCGGGAAGATACTTATGAATGCATCGTACAATACTTCCTGTAACAGCATAAGTGAAGTGAGGAAATAAGGGGACGCCTAAAACACGTAAGTTTTTAAAGGCCTCGAGTTTGCGAATTGTAGCCGTATGTGTGTCCTCCAGGTAACGATGAAATGGAATAACAGGAGCATGTAAATATGAAGATAATATTTTTGCCAGAGATTCCGTATCTTGATATATAGGAGAACGCCCTCCAATAGCCTCGTAAAAAGGAATGACTTTTTTAGTGCGTTTTTTAGCGATAAATGTAAATAAGTACTTGTGAATAGCTGAGGGGAGCATTCCGCCAGTTACATCAGGATCTGTAAGTAGTGAAGTTAGGAAAGCTTGACAATCTTGTGTATTGCGAGGCCCACCAAAATTAGCTAACAAATAGGCAGAAATCATAAAATATATTGTAGTATTGAGAAACGATATATCCAAGCGATTTGATTAAAATAACATAGTCTCTTTTTAAATGCATGAAAGCATACGACGCCTTATCTACTTTAGAAACTCTATGTAAAAATACTCATCACAAATTACGTAACTATCTTATTCGCCATAGCCTGCTTATCTTTAGTTGTTTAGTATTGATGGCTATAGAATTAGGAGTATTTCTGTATTTTTTCCTTTTTTCAGGGAAAACTTTAATCCCCGCATTTTGCTTAGCCTGTTTCTTTTTAACTTTATTTATTTGTTTGGTTATCCGTCTTTATTTGTTGTCAGGGAAACCAGATTTTTTTGAGACATTAGCAAATGAGTATTTAGACAAGGCTCAGGGATTGTTTAAAGGACAACCAAATATTGTTGAAGAACAAACATATCGAGCTTCTTCAGCAACTAAGTTGGCCATAGATTTGCAAAATCAGGAGTACACACTGGTATCTCATGTATTCACTTTTCTTCCTCAACATGATTTTTTAAGAAAATTTAGTTGTTTTTGTTTTTGGAAAGACTATTTTCTTTTCCGTGAATGTTTATTACAGAAGGCCGTGGAAGCTTATATTAAGGTCGTACAGTCTATTCCTATAGATTTAGGAGCTCATGTTTCTTTGGCTGATGCCTATGTAGCTTTATCAGGACTGTATGCTGATCCCCGGAAGTATCCTGAATTTGATTCCAATTATTGGGTGCCTCCTGGAAGATATGGAGACGATGTACAGGAGAAGTTTTTTGCAACAGCAAAACGAGCTATTGAAGAATTTAAAATTTTAAATGAATATGCTCCAGGAAATGCTTGGGTCCACGCACAATTAGCTTATAGTTATCATGATTTACAAATGCCTCTAGAAGAGATTCAAGAATATGAAATGATTTTGAAAGTAAAACCCACAGATGTGGAGATTATGACAAAGCTAGGGATCCTGTATTTTCAACAGGGGATGAATGCTAAGGGTTTAAGGATATACGAAGAATTAAAAAAAAGAGATTATAAAAAATCAAGAAAGTTAATTAAATTTTATGGAATTGATTATAATAGTTATTAATTCCGATGATTTATTACTATACTGTATTCGTTAATTGAATGTTCTTATGGTAAAGACTGATCCAAGCTGTTCAACAATACAAATAAGCCTGTGTGATAGAATGAGTGTTTCATGGCGCACGCGCTTTTCAGTTAGAACACGGTATGAAATTGCTAGTGCTGTAGCGGTGTTTGGCTTAATTTTATCGTTATGTGGATCTGCTGCAGTTTACGCTGTTTTTACATCATGTATCATTTCTGATTTATTTATTCAGGGATGTATTTCTTTGGGTTTAGTGCCGATTCCTGTAGCAATACTTTCTTTAATCCTTGGCATAGTCATTCTTCTTTATGGGATTTACCTTTTACCACAGCAGAGAGAAGATTTTTTCCTCCCCACTTTTGGATAAGTTTATTTCTTATTTTCTAGAGAAATATTCTAGTATTTTCAGTATGAATCAAACTGAGGAAACATCAGGAACTCGTTTTTTGTGAAATGACCGTGTGTTTTTGTTTATTTCAGGGGATTTTTTATTGCTAAATTGTTAGTGGCATTAATTAGTTAGTAGAAAGAAAAACCCATCCAGGGATAGTTCAGTGGATGTTTAAAGGCTACGGGGAATTCTTTGCCTAAATCTAAATTGAATTTCTAAAGAGCAGGTATTTTGTATTCATAGGTTTTTAATTGCAGATTATTCTTCTTTTCTCATAAGATGTCTAGAAACCTGTATGCTGGTGAGATTCTTGATATTTCTATGAACACAAATTAAGTTGTTATATTCGGTTCGCTAGCATATGTAACAAGGAGAATAGAAATGAAAAAATTGATCCTAACACTTCTTTTAGCTTCTTTTTGCGCTCTAGGGGCGAGTCACTCTGTATTTGGAGAAGACGACAGTGCTAGTCCAGAAAAGGAACAATGTGGAGAGGATGAAACCGAATCCCAAACTTCCGAAAATCAAGGTTAATCACTAATCTCTTTTATTAACCTAAAACAGGGGGGCCCCCTGTTTTAGGAAACTATTCTAAACAATATTTCCCTCTTTACTAACGATTTCTTTTTCTCTACGCATTGAATGTTGTGTTTCGTGGTGTTTTTCTTAATTTTTTTAAAAAATTTGTTGATGCTTCTTGAGGTGTGTTTATATTGTTTTTTTAAATTAATATTTTGTAATGATTTCAATGCAAAATCCGTTCTAGGCCTATTCAGAATAGATTTTAGTTGGCTAAAATCATTTCTTTCAATAAAAGAAATTATTTAAAATGGCTCAAAATAAGGCCGTTTATTGTACTTAGATTGGATGAAATCCCATTTCAGTGGCTAGTTCTTGTTTTAAATTTGGCTCTATAGACAGGGAGAAGGCCACATTATGGCATTTGTGCCATTCTAGAGAGATTACACTTGCTATTAGCGTTATTAGGCCTTCTTTAATGGAAGCGGGTTGTAATGTTTTTCATTTAGTATAAACAATTTTATTGTTTAATAAAATTTTTAGCTGCTTTTGTTAGGTTATGTTATAATTGTGCAATTGACGAGATTGTGAAAAGCTCGAAGATTAAAGGACATGTTTTTCTAGAACTGTTGAAGTGATAGTTTCTTTGGCAGAGGATCTGTTTACATGAATAAACGGTATGTGATTGACAAGATTTTAAAATGTATAGTTGTTCTCTCTTTAGTTTTGTTATACTGGTCATCCGACCTGCTGGAAAAAGATGTCAAGTCTATCAAAAGAGATGTACGAGATGTGCGGGAAGATATCCAGGAAGTCCTCGGTATTATCAGACAAAATAAGGCTTCACAATTATCTTTAGCCCCCGCACCCCATGTTTCTTCTCAGACGCAAAATGTTGAAGTAGGAGATCCCCGTTATCCTAATCTTCTTTGTCCTGATCTCTATAAAGAAAAAACTTTAGGAAGTTTGTTAGGGGAGAATTTTATTCCCAAAGGTATATTACGTACGGCCCATGTTGGAAAGCCCAATAATCTTAGTCCCTTCAATGGCTATGATTATGTGCGTAAAATGTATGATTTATGTGTCCCAGGACTAGCAAGTTGTCATGTGGGGAAATACGAGCAATTTGCTCCAGGGCTAGCACTAAAAATTGAAGAACGAGCAGTTCTTGACGGCTCTGGGGATAAGGAATTTCACGTATATTTACGCCCTAATGTATTTTGGGCATCTATAGATCCATCCCGGTTCCCTAAACAAGTACAACTTTCTGAAGATTTTCTTCGTCCTCACCCTGTTACAGCTTATGACTTTAAATTTTATTATGATGCTGTGATGAATCCCTATATGTCGGAAATGCGAGCTGTAGCTTCACGGTCGTATTTTGAGGATATTGTGTCTTTCACAGTAGAGAATGATTTGAAATTTGTTGTGCGCTGGAAGGCACATACAATTCTTAACGAAGAGGGACAGGAAGAAAAGAAAGTTCTATATTCTGCCTTTTTTAATACCCTAGGTATAGAGCCCCTACCATGTTTTGTCTATCAGTATTTCTCTAATGGAGAAAAAATTGTGAAGGATGACTCTGACCCCGATATTTATCGTAAAGATTCCGTATGGGCTCAGAATTTTGCATCACATTGGGCAAGTAATTATATTGTTAGCTGCGGAGCTTTCTATTTTTCTGGAATGGATGACGAGAAAATTATTTTTACTCGTAATCCTAATCACTATGATCCTAGCGAAGCCTTGGTAGAGAAACGTTATGTTTACATTAAAGAAAGTACAGACGCGTTATTTCAAGATTTTAAGTCTGGGAAACTCGATATTACCTACTTGCCTCCAAATCAGGCAGATAATTTGGCAAGTTTTATGAAGACTGCTGCCTATAAAAATCAAGTGACCAAGGGAGAGGCAATTCGAGAAATTGTTTATCCAGATCGTTCTTATGCTTATATTGGTTGGAACTGCTATTCATTGTTTTTTGAAAATCGTCAAGTTCGCCGCGCAATGAACATGCTTATTGATCGTGATAGGATTATAGAAGAGTGTTTGGATGGACGCGCTAATATAATTAGCGGGCCGTTTTCACCCTATTCGCCTGCTTACAATCAAAATATAGAGGGATGGCATTATTCTCCAGAAGAAGCGGCACGCATACTAGATGAAGAGGGATGGATAGATACTGATGGTGATGGGATTCGTGAGAAAATTATTGATGGGGTAGTCATCCCTTTTCGTTTTCGACTATGTTATTATGTAAAAAGTGTCACAGGTCGAACAATTGCAGATTATGTAGCTACTGTGTGCAAAGAGATCGGCATAGAATGCAGTTTGTTGGGATTAGATACAGCTGATCTTTCTCAAGCTTTTGATGAGAAAAATTTTGATGCTATTCTGACTGGGTGGTGCCTGGGCTCCCCACCTGAAGATCCCCGAGCTCTTTGGCATTCTGAGGGAGCTATGGAACGAGGATCAGCAAATGTAGTAGGATTTCATAATGCAGAAGCGGATAAAATTATCGATCAACTTAGTTATGAGTATGATGCACGTAAACGCCTAGATTTGTACCACCGGTTCCATGAAATTATTCATGAAGAATCGCCATATGCCTTCCTGTTCTCTCGTAACTACTCATTGCTTTATAAGGATTATGTAAAAAATATCTTCATTCCTAAGAATAGAACAGATTTGATTCCAGACGCTCAAGACGAAATGGTAAATCTTCAAACGGTCTGGCTCGATAAGCAGGTGGAAGAAGATGCTTAAGTATATTTTAAAACGTTTACTACTGATCCCTTTAACGCTGTTTTCCATTGTTGCTATTAATTTTGTCATATTAAATGCAGCTCCTGGAGATGTTATAGAAGAGTTATCAACAGATTCTCATGGAGAAGCAGGAAAATCAGATAAAATTCGTTCTTATAAAGGCCCTGATCGTTATTTACAGTTTCGTGAGCACTATGGGCTAACTTTACCGATCTTTTTCAATACACGACAGACAATTTCACATGCAAAAGTGAAATCAGGGATTCAAGAGATTATTGAGAGTGCCCAACGCAATGCGAAAGGAAAATCTTTGTCTGCGTTGAAAATTTATTGGGGTGATCGTGCGAAGTTTATTTTGCCGATACTTTTATTTGAAGCTAGTGATTCTACGCAGAGCACTGCTTACCGTCATATAGCTGCAGATTTATTTATTCGAGGAGGAATCCGCCAGGGGATTGTTGGCCCGAATTTATCCTCAGATCAATATGCATACAATGACAAAGTGTCTAAGAGTAATGCGTTTTTAGTAAAGTTGCTTTCTGAAGAAGATATTGATGTAAAAGTAAAAGCACTGAAGAAATGGTTCCAAGAAGAGGGAGGAATGGATGCTTTCCCTTATGCTCAGAGAATCTCATGGAAGACATTTTTTCTAGAAACACGATTTGCTCGTTATATGTCCCGCATTCTTTGTTTAGATTTTGGGACTTTACGTAATGATCCTCATAAAACAGTAATTTCTGAGGTAGTCAAACGTTTGCCTGCTTCTATAGTTCTATCGGTATTGCCATTAATCGTTGTCTTTGTTTTATGCCAAGTATTCGGCATGATTATGGCTTTAAATAGAAATCGTTGGTTGGATCATGTTTTGAATTTTATTTTTCTTATTCTTTTTTCTATTCCTGTATTTGTTGCTGTCCCCTGGATTATCGATCATTTTGTTATTAACAAGACTATACCGTTTACATCGATTCCAATGCCCTATAGTGGTTTGTGTTCTCCGTCTGAGATTTTTGACCAACTCAGTTCTTCAGGGAAACTGTTAGATATTATTACCCATTGTATACTTCCTTTTTGTGCTGTTAGTTATGGAGCATTTGCTGCTCAATCAAGGTTAAGTAGATCTATATTTTTAGAAATCCTTGGAGAAGATTATATTTGTGCAGCGCGTGCACGGGGAGTCTCCCGTTCAAATATTCTTGTGAAGCATGTAGGGAAAAATGCTGCTTCTTCATTAGTAACTTCATTAACTTCTTCGTTAGGGGCTATATTAGGAGGGGCTTTAGTTGTTGAAACTTTGTTTGATATTGATGGGTTCGGAAGGTTTTTTTATCAGGCAATTTTAAATCGTGATCATAATGTTGTATTATTTTCTGTTCTCGTGGGTTCGACATTATCTTTAGTGGGATATCTCATTGGGGATATTTGTTGTGTATTATTAGACCCTAGGGTGCACTTGGGGAGTAGGAGGACTTAAGAGCTTATGCAGACATCTCATTCTTTTTATCTTAGGTTTGTACAAGCTTATCATAAGAATTTTTTAGCTTCTCTTGCGTGGAAATTTGTCGTCATTTTATCCATTATTGGGGTCTATGCCCCTATATTTGCAAGCAGTAAGCCATTACTAGTTAAATGGCATGGGACTTTTTTTTCTCCATTATTTCGGTATTTATGGTTCCCCGGATTTTTCACTAAACCTATAGATTTGTTTTTCAATGTATTGATGGTGACTTTGCCCTTTTTTTTTATAGGGTGTAAGTGCTTTAAAGGTTGCTTGCGTAAGGTTATTCTTTGTGTCTTGTTATGCGTGCAAGTCGTAGGGTTTATTTTTGTTTATGCTGGATATGTTCCTGATCCTGCAGGAGATGAAATCCTAAAGAAACTCCGTGCGGAAAAAATTCTTTCTCAAATGACAAATACGCATCCAGAATCTTTAATGCTTCTCCCTCAGGATAAGCGTACTTGGGAATTGGAAAAGCATTATATGAGTACGTATGAACAATTAGGTATCTTAATTAAGGCAAAATGTCGTCAGTTGCAACATGAAAAATTACAGAAGTATTGTGTGGCATATGAGGGGTACAAAGGATCCCAGATGCCAACCCTGCACTATTTACAAGAGAAAAATGAAAAAATTTGTTTAGAGAGACTCAGACAAAGGTTACAAAAATTACAGGGCCCTTATGAAGTTGCACTGCGGGATTGGCATAAGACGATTGATGATTACCGCCCGTTTCTTATGGCTTTAGTTCGTATTGAGCATGATTTAAATCTAGCTTTATATAATCACAGCCATTACGACCGCTTGCATCTCGCTCGTGCTTCTGTGGAAGCAGAATCAGAGCCTATTCGTTCACAACTTGTCCGTATTAGTCGGGTATTAGAAGAGTATAACAAGGTTCATGGCG
Source organism: Chlamydia avium 10DC88 (assembly GCF_000583875.1). NCBI lineage: Bacteria > Pseudomonadati > Chlamydiota > Chlamydiia > Chlamydiales > Chlamydiaceae > Chlamydia > Chlamydia avium. Next base: position 1,017,581 of record NZ_CP006571.1, read on the forward strand.
CTATTAATTTTATTCAAGACAAACGTGCATGGATTAATGAGGAATCTAAAGAGCTACGTATTATTATTCGTCCTCTATTGAGCTTGTTTCATTGGGAAGATGATGCAGGTGGCTCCAGAGATATGAATAAGTATGTACGGTGGTGGGAACTCACTCGTATTAATCGCAAAGATCTTCTGGCTTCTTTAATTTTTGGTATTCGTATTGCACTAGTTGTAGGAGGAATTTCTGTGGCTATTGCTTTACTGATAGGGACAATTATTGGTTTGATTTCAGGATACTTTGGGGGTACTACGGATATCATTCTTTCTAGATTTACAGAGATTTGGGAAACTATGCCCATGCTGTTTATTTTAATGCTAGTTGTTTCAATTACTCAGATAAAATCTTTAATTTTAGATACAGTATTGCTGGGGTGTTTTGGTTGGACAGGATTTAGCCGCTATATTAGGATCGAGACTTTAAGGCAACGGAATATGCCTTACGTTATGGCTGCTACGAATATGTGTTTTAGCCACTATCATATTATGGTACATCAAATTCTTCCCAATGCTATTGTCCCGACGATTGCTTTATTGCCATTTTCTGTAATGGCCATGATTAGTTGTGAAGCAGGTTTAACTTTTTTAGGTTTGGGAGAAGAAAGTTCAGCGTCTTGGGGAAGTATTATGAGAGAAGGAGTCACTGCTTTTCCTTCAGAAAGCGCGATTCTTTGGCCGCCTGCTATTTTACTTACAACATTACTTATGGCCATAGCTTTAATAGGCGATGGTGTTCGTGATGCCTTAGATCCTAGGCTCCAGAATTAGCGTAAAGATCCTTCAAACCGAAGAAGAATATTTTGGATTTGTTCTCCTGCACAATAATGACGTTCCCCGTTGCTGCTAAGAATTCGATGACAAGGGAAAAATAACAGAAAGGGATTATGCTTACACGCCATGCCTACAGTACGTGGATGAGTGTGTGTTTCTTTGGCAATATCTTGATAGGTGCACGTTTCCCCGAAAGGGACATCAGCTATGCAATTTAAAATGCGTTGTTGTTTTTCAGACAGTATAGAAGTATTGATATAAGAAGAGATAGGAAGGGTTGTTTTTTGAGCATATTTTGTGCATAATAGGAGGATTTCTTGCATAGCTTTGTGTGAACCCGCACTAAGAAATAAACAGGAGAATACAGGAGCCACGGAAAGGCGGGTTTTAACCACTGAGTTATTTTGAAAATGAACGATTACCTGTATAGGTGGGTATTTCCCTACCTGCAATCCTTGAGAACAGGCTTGCGATAGAGAAAGTTTAGACTCTTCGGGGATAAGAAGAAAGTCTTTATGCATACAGGAAACTCAATTTATCCCGCGTTATTGAGTCTTTCGAATTTTGATTTCGAAACTAGGCGACCACGATGGTACCATTCACATTTGTAGACACCTGCAGCATAAATTTTTCGCATTCCATGTAGGCAATTATTTTTCCAGGAAACCTCTTCAGCTATGATTTCATTTTCATTATAGCGGAGCTCGAATCCTTCTTTAATACCTTTAATAAAGGGGATTTCTGCTACTTTACAGCCATTTTTAAATACTGTTGTTGTCCCATCTTGATAGCCATATCGCCATTCTTCGATAGTGTTTGGGATCCCTCCAGGGAGATAGGTAAGGCGAAGTCCATGGGGTTGACCGTTGGTATAATGTGTGATGGTTTCAGGATCTCGTGTTGGATAGAAAGTAGTTTTTTTTACCATAACACCATCGGTAAACGTCTCTTCAGAAAGGAGGACATTATTTACAGAAAATGTAGAGCGAATGCCTTCTCCATTGTGAATAGAAGAAGAATATTTCCCATTGAACGAGGAATAATTTCCTTCAATTACACGACCATTATGTGTTGTTTCTTTGAAATAAGGCTCAGCAATAGTATCGTTATTGTTATTATCAGGCCACCGTGTGATGCTGAGTGCTCCATCTTCTTGGAAAATTTCTTCTTGAGATGGTAGGCCGTTGGAAAAGAAAGTCTTACAAGAAATTAACTGCCCTTGATCATAAGTTTTGATTACAGCAAGAGTTGTGGAGTGTGGAAAGGTTTGTGTTACCTTCCCATGGAGGAGACCATGAGTATAGGTTTCATAGAGTATCGATCCGTCTTTTAGTATTTTGGTAATTGTTCCATCACAACCACGTTTTACCCAATCTTTCCCCGAGACAATGATTCCATAGTTATTCCGGAATGTTTCCTTCATGACGGAGGCATCTTGCTTTAGAATAGATCCATAAATAAAACACGGGAAAGTAAGCGCGTAAATGAAAAAAGCAGCTGTTTCATGACTCGATAGTTCCTATTGTGTCGTTTAATTCCTGCTGAAGCCTAGCAAGTAAACGCTCATGTTCTTCTTCAATCTCCTGATTAGATAATGTGCGTTCTTTGTTTTGAAATACAAGGCGTAAGGAGACGTTCTTGTTTAGTAAAGAGCCCCTATTTTGATATATACTGATAATGGAAACACTTTCAAGCCATTTAGATGGGAAACTTAAAAGTTTCCTGCGTAGGTAATCCGCTGGTAAGGATTCAGGGACAGTGAGCGTTGTATCTCTGAACGATGAAGGATAAATAGGATAGGGCTGATAGACTTTTTGTGATTTCTTTTGTGTTAATAATAGGATATCTACAGAAATCTCAGCAAAAAATACAGGATCCTTAATTCGTGTTTTTWTACATAACTGTGGATGTAACGTTCCAAATCGTCCTAGCATGTGCTTATGTAAGTAGATTTCTGCTTGTTGATATGGATGAAAATTCTCGTGATGGCTTTCTTGAATTGTATAGGAGGATGAAGGAATACGGAGATGATAGAATAATTTTTCCAGCCACCCTTTTATAGAAAAGAAGGACAGTACATGGTTGCGGGGAATCCAGGAGATATTTTCTGCTTGTCCTGCTAGGATAATACCCAAGTTTTGGGTTTCTTTGTATTGTGTTTTTACTTTCGTATATACGGTTCCTAATTCAAAGGCATGAACATAAGGAGCTTGTCTATTAAGATTTATAGCTGTGCTCTTTAGTAATCCAGGTAGTAGGGAGGTACGCAATACTGTTGCGTATTTAGATCCTTGCAGATTAATAGTATGAGAATCTTCCTGTTGTCTATCTAGAGATGCTGTTTCGGTATCTAAAAGGTCGCAAGTAAAAAATTGTTGTAAACCGGAATGTGCAAGGAAGTCGACAATTTTTCTTTTTAGGGAATAGATGGGAGTGTATACGGGGACGGGTTCACTCTTTTTTATGTCCCAAGGTTCTGTTCGGCATATTTCCTCAACTAAATCAATTTCTTGGTGAATATCGTGGCGGTAAGAGGGGACTTCTACGGTAATGGTTGTTTGTTGTGTTGTAGCGGTAAATCCCAATGCGTTAAGTTTGTTTGTTAGATCTTCTTCAGAGTGTTGAGTGCCTAAGGTTCTTTGAACGGTTTCTTTTCGTAATGACAGTATTTCTCTAGGAGATTCTTTCCCAAGGGTGCGAATAGGTGAGACCTGGACATTAGGGAAAAACTTCTTAATATAGTGGATAGCTGCATATAATGCGGGGAGTACATTGTGAGAGTCTGTGCCTCGTGAAAAACGATAAGCTGCTTCGGAATGTATAGGAAGTTGGGTTTGTGACTTACGGATAGCCTTAGGGCAGAAGTAAGCAGACTCTAAAATAATTTCTGTCGTGGTATCTTGAAATGAAGATTCTAGGCTTCCCATGACTCCTGCCAGGGCTAAGTGATTATTTTTATCACAGATAACAGGGATGCCTTCAGGGATGAAGATTTCTTCGTTATTCAATAGCTTAAGAATATGGGGAGAGCTAGCAGCTTGCACTCTAAGAGATTCGCAATCAACAGCCTGTGCGTTATATGCGTGTAGGGGTTGCCCTAAAGAAAGCATGATATAATTAGTGATGTCTACGACGGCATTTATAGGCTTGTATTTACAAGCTTTGAGTGCATCTTGGATTTCTTGAGAAGAGGGTTGCGAAGAAACTCCAGAAATTTTTACATAACAAAAGAAGGGACAGATTGTTAGATCATGTTGAGTGTTTTGTTGTACTTGTACTGGTAGGGGAGCAAAGGAAAAATTTTCAGGAATTGAGAGTGTTGCTGTAGGAGAAACGTGGGCAATTTCTCTAGCGAGTCCTAAAAGTGAGGCGCAATGGCCTAGATTAGGTGTTAGAGAAAATTCGATAGAGGTATCCGATAAAAGGTTATAGACATCTTCTCCTAGGGGAGTAGTTTTAGGAAATACGAATAAACCTTTTTCTTGTGTTTGTAAATGTGGGAAGCCAAGTTCATCAGCTCCGCAGCACATACCTTGGGATTCTTCACCTCGTAATTTCGATTTTTTTATTGTATATAAGTGTCCGTTTTTATCGTATACTTGAGCTCCTGGAAGTGCTAGAGGGACAATAATTCCTGGTTGGCAGTTGGGTGCTCCGCAAATAATTTGATACTGTGTACTCCCGTCAGATAGTGTGGCGATAACTAGGTTATTAGCATTAGGATGGGGAGTAGTTGTGAGTATTTTCGCTGTAACAACAGAGGAATGAGTAGTTGTTTCTACTTCGGCTTCTATTCCTATACGATCGCAAGCTTCTATGATTTGTTTTAAAGGCAAGGGAGAGGAAAAAAACTTTTGCAGTAAAGATAAAGAAACTCGCATGGAATATTAACGTTTTTGTGACACATTTTACGAGGAGAAGTGTATAGTGGCAAGTATTTTGTACTTGGGAGAAATCTTTGCTTTAGGAGTTGTCTTTTAGCATGTCTGTGCAAAAAAATACACGCTGGTTGTGGCAAGCACTCATTTTAAGTGCGGGGTTAAATATTGTTTTTTTGCTTTTGTTTTACACCACAATTTTTCGTAAAGATCTTTATAAGTTACAGTTATTTTCTGGTCCTTTAGTTGCTAGGAGTTGTCGCGTACAGAAAATTCCTGAAGATTTTTTAGATTATTTATCTGAATCTTCCTTAGAGGATTTGTATTGTTTATTGGATGAAAATCGTTTGTTTTATGGGCGTCCCATTAAATTATGGGCTTTAAGTGTTGCTATGCATACGTATAATATAGACGTAGCCAGTGCGCTTTCTCATCCTTTAGTATTTACTGAACTACGTAGCGGAGGAAAAACTTGGTTACTTCCGAATCTGGATGAAAAAGATTATTGTAGTATCCGGCAATACTTGTCTTGTCAACGGTATCCTTTTACTTCCCAAGGATTATTTTTAACTCTTGCTAAGAATATAGACCATGGTTTGGTGGATGAGGAATGCTTGTATCATTTTTGCCTTACGGAAGAATTTCTTTATCTCAGGACATTACTTTGTGGTGCTGAGGAGCAGGTGTCTACGATAGCTGCTTTAGCGCATATGGTTATACGTAATGGGGAAAAAGTATTTTTTTCTTTATGTGATAAACATAATCGATCAACGGCGATATCAGATCAACAGCGAAGGAAGGTCTTGTGTACCTATGTAGATTTAGGTGAGCCTCTAGCTGCTCTACTCTTGTTAGTACATGATGAAGATTGGGTAATTCATGAGTTTACTGATGAGGTTTTGCAGTCGTTTGTTTTTTTGCTTCCTAAGGAATCTCCTTATAGTAAAAAGTTTATTTCCCGATTGTTATCTTCTCCGCGTTGTCATATTTACCAACATCATGAAGCGGTCATTGATAAGGACTCTCCAATCAAATATGAAGAGTATGTAGTGAAAGAAGGAGAGTCTTTGTGGTTAATTGCACGGCGTTTTGGCATTACTGTAGAAGAGATTATGCGTGAGAATCATATGAATCATCATCGGTTGATGCCAGGGACGCGCCTAAAGCTTCCTCTAAAGTCATCGTAGGAACTAGATCGATGCCTCCGGGATGCCAAGGCCCACATTTCCCTACTCTTTTTATGATTAGTAGTAGTCCGCGAATTCCGTGATGTTTTAGTGCTTGTAAAGCGTATTGTGAACATGTGGGGAAAAATCGACAAGGATAACCTAGTAAAGGAGAAATCGTCCATCTATAGAGATGAATACATCCGCAGAAGAGATATATAGGAAGATTTTTACAAAAATTAAATAACATTGAAAACATCTTTAAGTAGGGCTACAGAAACTTCAAGCATGATTAACCAAATGATTGTCCATTCTAGAGCAGAAGAGTGTTGGTGGTTAAGCTGATCATTTAGAATTTCTAAAACATCACCGAGAATAGTTAGTCGGTGGTTAAGAACATTAATCCTCGCGTTGATATCTAGACAATTTAAAACATCGATATAAATAGGTTGTGTTTTGGGATGTTCCCAGAAAAAGTCTGGTTCATCGAGGATATCTGAGTGGAGATTCACGGACGCCTTATCTAAAAATAGCTTACCAATTTTTTTAGCAATTGCTCTGCGTGACATAGAGATTTTGCCTTTAGTTGCTAGATCCTGAGGAAGGCGTTTGGAATCTTCAATTGTTTTATAGATTGTAGCTTCAAATATTGTGAGTTTGACAGATTGTGCAAGCCCGAAGGAGATTGCTAGCTTGGTATTTAAGTGTGAGTCCGCGAGGATGAGTCTATCTCTACGAATTTGGAGTTTATCTCCGTAGTGGAAGGTGTATCTATCAATTTCGGGCAGTGGGAGGATTTCTGGAGAGGCTGTCACGATGGATTGGAGGATTTTGATTTCTTCGGACTCTTGCCATCCCCAAAATACAGTAACACCAAATGGGAAGAAAACAGCAATCTTATCACATTTTTCAGGAGTTTCCGAAGAAATGAGTACGTATTCTCTAGAGAGAATAGTGGGGTAATGGGTTTTCAGTAGATGAGAGAGCACATGTAAATTATATGATGAAGCTGTGCAATGGGCTGTACAACGCATGGTTCCTAAATAATGTGGTGTATAGTTTTAATTTACTGAATTTTTACTCAGTCGGAAACATTTTTTTTCTTGAGCTAAAGGGGAGGCTCTCAGTAAGCTAGTTTTTTTGCGAGAGTGGCGGAATTGGTATACGCGCTATCTTGAGGTGGTAGTGGAGCTTTCCTTAGGGGTTCGAGTCCCCTCTTTCGCAATGTGGGTACCGCACCTCTTCTGCTTGATTTCTTTGTTTTGAATTTTCATATTAAATTTGATTTGAAGTTTGAGGTGTAGGCCTTGAGGTTTTTTTTCTTATTGTATTTTTTTGTTGTTCTTTAGTGCCATTTAATTGTTCTTTATTTTCTGAGCACTACATTTCTGAGGACGAACAATTTCATATAGATCGTTTTAATTTTTCTAGTTCTTTCCCTGATATGGAAACGATGGAGATTTATGCACAACGTAAAAAGCGTGTGCATTTCGATGTTTCTGGGGATTTTCCTAGATTAGTGTCAATTGCGTATCATGGTTCTTTTGGATTTTTACGTGGGAAATTAACAGGGAATTATCCTGAGTTGACTACATTAGAGTTTTCTTGTTCTTCATGTAAAATGGATTTAGATTTTCGTGGCACATGGTATAAAAATACTTTTATTACTATTAATAACGAATCAGAACCTGTGACACTAGTCCTTCCTAGGGATGTAGGAGTCATTGTTCATACTACAGTATCTACGAAAGGGAAGGTAATAGTAGAAGGGGATCTTGTTAAGCGAGGTCGAGGTATTTGGAAAAAAACCTACTGTAATTCTCTTATTGATTTGTCTCCAGTGACCTTAGTTTTTAATGTCCATAGCCGATCTGGAGGTGCGATTATTTTACGTTAGTTATTTGTTTGTTTTTTTGGTAACGTGCTTTCAAACATACGGACGATTTTCTCTGAAAATTCTAAGGGGAAGTTCGATAGATGGAGTAATTCCTGGAAGTGTTTAGCATGTACCAGAGCATGGAGGATTTGTTCTTCTTCATATTCTATAGGTATTGCTAGTGGTGGTTTATGCTGATTGCAGAACTTGAGGCCTTGGTATCGGTAGCAATTTGAGGAATGGATTATTTGTTTACATTGGGAACAGTTCGGAGATAGGTCTAGACATCCTTCATATTGTAAGAGTTTTAATAGAAAAGTCGCAGCAAACATATTGGGATTTTTGCTTTCTGGTAAGCGATGAAGGAAGTTGAATAATAGGGAAAATAGTTTAGGGGAGGGTTTTTCTTGCCATTGGGATACTAAGAGACTTTGAGAAATTTTCCCTGCAGCTTGAAGGTAGGAATAAGTAGTTTTAATCTCGGTAAAAACATTATATAATTCTGCTGAAACTAATCGGTGCATTTTTGGTGGGGCATAATCTAGAGTGTAGGCACCCAAAGATAGGGGAATCAAGGCTTCACGAAAAGGACAATGTAAAGTTTGCCCTTGCTTTACGAAGAATGTAAGCAGACCTAGAGGAGAAAAGATAGTCGTTATACAATGTGTTTTTTCTGAAGGAAGATTTTGCAATACGATTCCGGGTAGGCGAGTATGCATATTATACCGTATGTTTGAGGTGTAAGTAATAAGTAAGGAGCTGTGAATAACTAGGTAATCCTGGATAAAAATCAAACAAATGTGTTTGTGGATTGAGGAATCCTGTTTTTTGCTTATTGTAACACACGATAGAAAGGCAGGGAGCCCCAATAATATAATTGTAGCTTAATAGTTGATTTAGGGTGCGTTGATTGATAGCGTGTGCTTTACATTCTATAAGAAGTAGAGGATGTGGTTTCCCTAGGTTATAGATTTTTCCCTCAGCATTCGTATAGGTTATGGGGGTGGTAACAAGAAGATCCAGACGACGCTTTTTAGAGTAAAAAGTGTGCTTCTTCTGTAGGAGAGGAGAGAGAGTAGCCAGTCCTTTTTCTATGATGAATGAGTTCGGGGGGTAATGAAGATCTTTAATGAGGAAGGCAATGAGTTTTTGTCGTACCTCTTCTTCGGGCGTAGAAACTAAGATTTTATGCCGTAAGGGATCAAAGATTTTCAACGTGGGGGAAGGCTTTTCTCTATGTGATGTGGAATCCTGGGGCGATAATTGGTTCGATGATGACATAATTGTCGTTGTTTTGTTTATGGATGAGTTGAATTTTATGCTCTTTTTCATTTAGGAACACCAGGACTTTATCCTGAGAGGAAGCAAATTTCCGTATTGCCTCTTCTTCAGAGAGAATAGGAAGAGGGACTTTCTTTTTGGATAGGTGTTTTTTCATTGCGTTGGGGATATAACCGTAGCATTTTAATGAATCCCAGGCATCTAGAGCTGCTATGGGCAGGACATCATCGTATTGATGGTCAGCTTCTTCTAATTGAAGGACATGCTCTTCTTTTTTTGATAACCCTAGGTCATGTTTCTTTTTATCAAGGCGTATTTCTTGATACTTATGAGTTAATGTTCGTATTTTTTTAAATGCAGAAATGACCGCACTGTAGGGATTATTGTTATGTGTTTTTACTTGAAAGGATTCTTTTCCTTTGGAAGCAAGAATATGTACTTCTGTTCCTTGTTTTTCTTTATGTGAAGTTAGAACGACATGGATAGCTGTAACAGGAAGCTGACGACTTTTTTCCATGATTAATTGGCGGAGCGGGTAGGAAATATGAAAGGATCTCCCAGTGATTGTTACGTTAACATTGTTATCTTTCTGAGGGGATGATTTCTTCGGTGATTGTTTGCGAGGATGGCGCATACCTTCTCCTTTAGTAATAAAGGCGTGTAACTTAGAGAAAAATTGGGAAAAGAAAAAGAAACTTTTCTTAAGAATCATTATAAAGGGGAACCCTTTATTTAGAAAAATGTTTAACGCACCGAAGAGGATTCGAACCTCCAACCACCTGGTCCGAAGCCAGGTACTCTATCCGGTTGAGCTATCGGTGCTTGAATGCCTTGATTTGAGAAAGGACTGCAGGGGAGTTTATCACAATTTTTTCAGGAATTCAAGAAAAACTCCCGGTTCGGATTCGTGCGTTGTCTTTTAATATAGTGCTAGCATGTCTTCGGTGAGGTGACTAGAACTTTCTAGGATGACCACTCGTTCGATGACATTAGATAATTCACGGATATTCCCTGGCCAAGGATAGTGCATTAGTGCGGATTTTGCCTTTTCTGAAAGGGTTTTCAAAGGTCGGTTATTTAAATGGCAAAATTTTTCTAAAAAGTATTGTGTTAGGGGAAGAATATCTTCTTTACGTTCTCTTAAAGGGGGAAGATGAAGAGGAATGACATTGAGACGATAGAATAGATCTTGTCGGAAGATTTTTTCTTCAACGGCTTCTTTTAGGTTTCTATTTGATGTGGCTAGAATCCGCACATCTACAGATAGGGTTTTTGTACCTCCTAGATGTTCAAATTCTTTTTCTTGGATAGCACGTAGGAGCTTTGCCTGTAGGTGAATGGGGACCTCAGTAATTTCATCTAGTAGAAGAGTCCCTGTATGTGCAAGTTCGAATCTTCCTGCTTTTTTCGCTGAAGCTCCTGTGAATGCTCCTTTTTCGTGACCAAAAAACTCTGATTCTAAGAGAGTTTCTGGGATGGCAGCACAATTGACTTTGATATAGGGGCGTAGGGATCGTAAAGAATGGTTATGAATAAAAAATGCTAGGAGTTCTTTACCGCATCCAGATTCACCATGAATAAAAATGTTTGCAGAACTACTTGCTGCTTTTTTAGCTTTAGAAAGTACTTTTTGCATTGAGGGGCTTTCAGCAATTAAAGGATGAGATTCCGTAGGGATTTGTGATTTGAGAAGTAAATTTTCATGGACAAGATCTTGGAGTTGTTCGGCTTTGTTAATAAAGGCAAATAGAGCCTCAGAAGAAAATGGTTTGGTCAGATAGTTAAATGCTCCGTAGCGCATAGCTTGTACAGCATTTTCTATTGTTCCATAGGCAGTAATGACTAATACAGGAAGATGTGGGGAGTATTTTTTTACTGTTGTAATAATTTCAAGCCCTGTTCCATCGGGCATATTCATATCAGAAATGATTAAGTCAAATTGTTCTGTCTTGATTTTATGGCAGCCATGCTTAACATTATCAGCACAGCTTGGGATGTATCCTCTAGATAGAAGAAGTTCTGAAAGAAAATCTCTTAGTAAGGGTTCATCATCTATTATTAATATATTTTTGATTGTCATTATATTATTTTAACAACATCTTTTCATTTTTAATTAATCTATGTAATTTTTATTTTCTAGGTGTTTCTACTTAGATATCTTTTTTAATTTGATTTTCAACTATTTTCGGCTATAAAATCTTCTGATTCATTGTGGTTTTTTGGGTTGGGTATGACAGCGAATTTGATTGCTGAGCCTTTGGGGACTTCGGGTTTAGAGAATAAATTTTCGTTATCTTTGTTTTCTGATTTAACTCCTGAAGAACGTGGAGAAGTTACTTCATTGTGGAAGTCACGATGTCCATTAGTGTCGTGTATCGTGGGTCTGGTGTTAAGTATTTTTGCTATTTCTGTAGGTTTATTAGTTTTAACATTATTACCTGCAACGACTCTAACATTTATAGGAGTGGCATTTGTAGCTATAGGAACCGTTCTTTTAATTACTAGTATTTCTTTGTATTTGTCTATACGTCTTCCTAAAAGATCTATTCCACCTCGTGTAAGTGTTCGTGATTTGCAGAATCAACTACGTGCTATGTTGACAGCACATTCTCCTTGTGGTGAGGTTAGAAGAGAAGATTTATTAGCGACAATTCAGAAAAAAGAAGAGATGTTAGCAACCTTTGATAGGGAATTACGTAAGCAAGAGAGATTTTTTTATTCCTTATTATCTCAAGAGACTGAAAACAGGCACCAGATATTACTAGATTTATCAGAGTTTCGTGAACTTCAAGAACGTGTAAGTAGTGAGTTAGGAAGTTTGTATAGTTATTATGGTGGTCATAGTGTTGGTAGTACAAATGATTTTCGCTTATTACAGTTGGAAAGTGAAAGAAATTTATTGATACAACAGATTATGGATTTAGAAGCTTCGAAAAGTAGTACGATGAAATTCATTGAGGAGCACAGAGAGAAGTTGAAAACTCTTTCTCAAGAGGTTCATCAGGTAGAACTACAAATAGTAGAGGAAGAATCTTCTGAATTAAGTGAGTCGAAATCTAAGACCTTCTGCGTTTTTCAGAACTTATTACAAGAACGTAATAATTTATTAAACAAATTGGCAGAAGGATATAATGAGTTAATTTCATCTTCTATGCATCAAGAAAGATTAATGCAGCAACGTTTAAATTTGGACATGGCAATTCAAGATATTTTAAATTCTGAAAATCTTGATGTCTTATTGAAACGCGATTATAAAGAAAGATATTTGCAAGCTAAAATTACTATTCAATGCTTGAGAGAACAGTTACGTAATAAGGAATCTAAAGTATTTTCCTTAAGTCATGATGTTGACTTGCTTAATGAAACGATAGAACAGTTGAAAGAATCGTCTCCTTTAAATGCTGCTATTATAGAAGAACTCCATGCTTTGCGGCAAGAGGTTTCCTCTAAAAAGGAGGTTATTTCTGACATGCAAGAACAAATTACGATTAATAAGAGTCTTATTAAAGAGTTTACTGACATTAATACACATCTTTCCGACAGAATACAGCAGCATGAGAAGGACCAACTATTAATAGGTTCTTTAGAACAGCAACAGAACATACTTGAAGCAAAGGTCAACGAACAAAGGGAACAGCTAGATCGTAAAGTTCAACAAATACATTCTTTAAAGGAAGAAAATGAACAGCTAAGAGACACGATGTTTTCTTGGGAGAGTGGGCAAGTACGCGGTCTCATGGAGTCATTAGCTAAAACGCAAAAACAAATGCAGGTCCTCCAAGATGAGAAAAGCGAACTTGCAGATAGCTTACATTTATCCAGGATGAGCATAGAGAATACACAAGAGAAGATCGAAAAGTTGATAAAGGAAGTGACGTCAAAAGACGAGGAGTTATTACGAAGCAAGGGTGAAATAACAAAATTACAAGATCTTCTTGCTACTTCTGAGGAGGAGGCAATTGCTTTAAGGGATGCTGTGTTAAATAAGGAGAACTTATTATCTTCTTATCAATCGTTACAAAGTTTGGTATCTCAGTTAGAAAGTGATCGCATAGTGCTTGAGGAGAAAATGAGGAATGTCGTGGAGCAGAATCTTGCTGCAACAGAATCTGCTCGTGAATCAGGAGAAGAAAAGGTTCGACTTGTACAAGAGATCCAAGCATTACGTCAACGTTATACTCGGGAAGTTGAGGATTTAAATAAGGATAAAGCTAAGTTAGAAGAAGAAATGTTGCAGAGACATTTCTCTTATACTCGAGAAGTCTCGCATTTGCAAAGTGTGAATCGTCAGATGGAAATTCAACTTAAAGAGGCGCGTACATTAGCTGAACATAGTGAAGATGGTGCTTTGCAAATGCTGGCGTCACAATTAATTACTTTGTCTCCTTATGTTAAAGACGGTTGTAAGAAGGAAATTATTAATTCTTCATGTGATAGAGTACTAGCATTTGCCTCTCCTAGATTTTTCGGATATTTGGGTTCAAAGATTTCTTGTGATACATTACGTCCTGGAGTGTACTTAGAAGAAGAAGGCTGGGCAAGTTCAGAAGAGGATAAACAGAGTATCGTAAGAAGACGTTGTTTTCGTGAATGGCTATTTGCTTTATTGGGGCATTGTGTTTTTAGTGACCTGCAATTATTAGTGAAAAGAGCTAGGGAATTCGTTCAAGAATCTCCGGTAGAGGATAAGAGTAGCTTATTTATTGAGTTGGAAAAAGAGTTCCCACTATTGGGTTTAGCTGAAAAGACTCTCAATGACTGGATATTACAATGCTATCCTTATATCTCTGCCCTTCCTATTTTTAATTCTCCTGAACGGTGGAAAGCCTTGTTATTTGAACTGTTACAGGAAATGTATGAGGGACCACAGGGAGCTTTTGGTTCCCTTTTGCCTCAAGAACGTAATTATTTCGAAGTATTATCCCATTTTGCGGGTTCTCTTCCTTTGGTTTTAGGTAGTATTGGTTGTGGAGATGGAACTCTACCGGAGTCTAGTCGTCCTTTACTAAATTTGACTTATACTACTTTTGGAAATGCTAGTTGGGGTCGTGTGGAGAAGGCTGTGCAGCAGCTGCTTCATATTCGTAGCTTTTTAAGTGGGCCATTGGTTTTGGATGTAGGTAGTGTAAGTGAGGCAGTATTGAGAACAACATCGTTAAAAGCATACACAGCGATGCTATCTCAAAGGTTTTCTTCGTCGAAGTGGAGTGCGCCAAAGGATATGTAGTTTTTACAAACAAGGAATTTTCAAAGTAAAGCGGACGTTTTTTTGGCTATTTTTTACGTGGATATCGCCTCCGTGTAATCGCATAATTTTGAGAGCTTCGGCTAATCCTAAACCGTTCCCCCTTGGCTTTGTTGTAAAGAAGGGAGTGAAAAGTTTATCCATAACTGAGGGAGATAGTTGACCAGGATTCGTTACAGAAATATCTCCGGATGCATGTAATGTTAGTGTCATGGGCAACTCTGTCGCTTCTGAAGCATTTTTTACTAAATTCCATACGACACTATTAATTCGATCTGGATCTATCGAACGTATTAAGGGTATGGTTGTTTCTCGTTCATATTGGCAAGTAGGGAAGGTAATAGATAATAAAGGAATTAGAGAGGAGAAAAAATCTTGAAGGTCAATAATTTTTAAATTTAATGGCTGAGACTTTGTGTACTCGAGCATAGAGGAAACAAGGGTACTGAGAGAGCGAGTCCCTTCAATGATAGAAGAGAGCATGCGTTGGTGCCTAGAAGAGGTTAATTCTTCCTTTAATAAAGCTGCGAATCCGGCAATTCCACTCAAGGGATTGCGGATTTCATGAGCTAGGGTAGCTGTCATTTTCCCTAGTTCTGCAATATTTCTATACCGTTCTATAGCGTTTTCTAATTGTTTATATTCTGAACGATCTCGAATTAAAATAAATAAGTAACCATTGGAAGAGTTTCTTCTTACAAAAATTTCTGTATCGTAATCTTGATTATTTTTCGATAGAGTCACCCGTAAGGTTTTCGGTAAAGATAAAGAGTTTAGGGCATCTGAGATAGAAAATCCAAAAAAGGTATCAGGAAAGAAATCTGTGAAAGGTTTTTCAAGAATATGTAAGTTTTCGGGGATCCCTAAAATTTCTCTTGCTTGAGAATTAAAGATAAGGATGTTACCTAATTCTGATAATAAAATAATTCCATCAGGGATTGAGGTTAGAATAGCATCTGCTTGTTTATATGATTGAGTAATGCGGGCTTTGATTTCTATTAGTTCATGAGTTGAAGAACAGGAATTATGTGTATCGTTGTTTTTCATAAATTCCTAACTCCTTTTTTCTCTGTAGATAATTGATTTTGTCTGTGTCGAGAATTTGAGTAATGATTTTTTGAATTTCCATAAGTTCTTGTTGAATATCTCTAGGGATAACAGAGGTGAAGCAGTACCGAAGTTCTTTAATTTTGATGTCCACCTTTTCTATACAAGATAAAAGGATTTTTTTCTGCTTCAATACTTTTTCTAATTCTGTTGCAGGTAACGAGGACTCTGTTTTGGTGAGATCAAGGATGGCTCGGAAAAATCCTTTTTTTTTTAATAGTGGGAGAAGAACTTGTTCTTTCATGAGAAATGGGGGAGTAAGTAACTTTTCTCTAGAAAAACTACTTAGGCATTTATTGGCAATAAGGAAAAACCATGCCGGCGATTGGACTCGAACCAACACCTTATTGCTAAGAGTAGATTTTGAGTCTACCGCGTCTACCATTCCGCCACGCCGGCATAGTGACTAGTTGGGATATAATTTAAGGGTTCATTTCTAATAATCGCAAGGGAATTAATTTAAATTAGGTGGTGGGGTCATGATTTTTTGTGATGTTTCTAGATCATACAGGAGTTCGATAGATAAGCAGGTGCCTAGAGTTTCTGTAGTTATTGTAATAAGAAATTCTTCATTACTTAATGTTGTGTCTGTAGTAGAGAACTCTGTAACGATAGGATAGGTTTGGTTTTTTTTATATAAAGAGCGTAACAACTTATTTAATGTGTTTAAAGAAGGTGTTTCGTACATCCAGATAAGAACCGCGGTTCCCTGAAGGTGTTTAGTAGATAAGGTTTTTCCTAAAGCTTGAAGAAAATGAAAATGCTTTCGACAGCAAAATCCTTCACGAATAACTAAAGTATAGTGTTTATTTAAAATACGTATAATGTCCACAAGTCGTTGGTAGCTAGGGAATTTTTTATGTAAGCTATGAGAAAATCCGTCACAATCATAGAGAACATCAGTTTCTGTTTCTAGGGATAGGGAGGCTCCTCGACAATAGAAGGAATATTGAGTGATAATGGGTTTCCGTGGGGTAGGCCAAAGATAGTTAGGGAGTGGAACATCTTTTTCATGAGGGTAAAGAATTACAGAATATCCTTGCTGTGATGTAATTCTCCCAGAGTGAATATTTCGAGTTGTTGATGAGGATGAACATCCGCATAAGACACACACTAGTAGAAGGAGAAAATGTTTTCCCATAAGAATCATTATCCTCTTGTAAAAAACAATAGCATAATTTTCTCAGGTCTTCCTAAATTATTTTTATGTTTGGAAGGCTTTTTATAGGGGTGGGATTTTTGTGGCTATAAATGTCCAGGATTACCAGGTATTTTTGTTTGATTTGGATGGCCTACTTGTTGATACAGAACCTCTATATTATCGTGCTTTTTTGTCCGTATGTCATCAGAATGACTTAGATATTACGATAGATTTCCCTACATACTATAGATTGGCTATGTTAGGCAGGGAAACCTTTCAGAAGGAGATAGTCTCTCTTTTCCCGGAGATGCATGCCTTATTCCCGCAGTGTTTTTATGAGCGTGAGAAAATTTATCAACAGTTGATTTCTACAGAGATCCCTAGACTTTTGCCGGGAGTTATCGAGTTTTTAGATTTTTTGAATAAAGAGAAAAAAACTTTGGGCATGGTGACAAATTCTTCACGTGCTTCGGTAGAGCGTTTTTCCTATTATTTCCCTGTTTTTACTCATTTTCAGTTTTTAGTGACTCGCGAAGATTATGTTCGTCCTAAGCCTTATAGCGATAGCTATCGCTATGCATACCAGAACTTTGTTCGTGAAGGAGAGAAGGTTATTGGCTTTGAGGATAGTGTGAAAGGGCTGCGAGCCCTTACAGGAATTCCAGCAGCTTTAGTAGCTATTAATGCTTTATGTACATTATCTTCTGAGAGTCATCAGGATTTTTATAATAGAGAGTTTTATTATTTCTCATCTTTCTGTGATTTGATGGCACATGTAGGCGAACAAAACCAATCATAGGGTTGAGGGTAACAAGTATGGTACAGGGATAAGGCATAGCTAGGAGCAGCTGGAGGACCATGCCGACGGTTTTTTTTATTTAAGATTTCTATCAGGAATTCTGGAGGATATTTTTGTTTGCTAATGTCTAAAAGAGATCCAACGATATTTCTTACCATTTTATATAAAAAGCCGTTTCCTTTACAGATGATGGTTACTGTGTCATCTTCATCGAGGATATCTAAGGAAAATAATGTTCTTATTGTAGAGGAATATTCTCTGCCCTGGTTAGCAAAAGAAGCAAAATCATGAGTTCCTATTAGGTAATGAGCTCCCTGAATCATAAGATCAGTTCTTAGAATATGAGGAGGGGAGTAATAAAAATGACGTTGCCAAGGTAGAGGTTTATTTGCACGCGTTAGGAAATAACGATATTCCTTTGCAGAAGCATGGAAGCGTGAGTGGAAGGGTGTATCTGTGATAACAACATCACGAATAACAATATCTTTAGGAAGGATAGCATTTAGTATTTTTTTTATTTTCTGGGGATGAGAAAAATCTGGATGATCTGGTTGAGAAAAATGTGCAACTTGACCGTACGCATGTACACCAGCGTCTGTTCTTCCCGCGGCGGTGATGACTAGAGGCTTCCTGATGACCTGAGATACAGCTGTTTCTAATACTTCTTGAATAGAAAGAGCATTAGGTTGTCTTTGCCATCCAGCATAAGTAGTCCCTTGATAGGCAATAAGTAAAACAACGCGAGTCATAATAAGGCATGGGCTATGGTTAGATCTTCAGGATAAGTAATTTTAATTTGTGGATGTGAAGTAAATACTAAAGAAGTAGGAATGCCTAGGATTTCAGCAGCTTGTGTATCATCGCTAAGTGTTAGATTGTGTTTGTTAGCAAAAGAAAGACCTTCTAAGAGAAGGGAGGTTTTTAGACATTGTGGTGTGTGAATCATTGCTAGATGATCGCGGTTGATTGTCTGCACTGGATCGCGTTGTTTTATAGTATAAGGAATATCGGAAGCTAGAGCTGCAGCGCCTGTTTTTTGTACGGCTTCTAGGAGTTGAAAGATATCATCAGAATATAGGAATGGGCGTACGCCATCATGGATAAGTACCCAAGGGTGAGAAACTTTTTTTAATCCAGAGAGGACGGAATCTTGTCTTTGGATCCCTGCGGGCGCCAATTTTATCGGATAGGAAGAGAAAATTTCATAATAGTCGGGGTGACTGACGACGATGATTTCTGAAATTTCTTTGATGCGTAAGGCTGCGTCCAGAGCATGAAGAACCAGAGGTTTCCCGTGTAGAGGGAGATACTGTTTGGGTAGGAAAGACTTAAAACGTTTCCCTTTTCCTCCGCTAAGTAAAACTAACGAGCAGTTAGTGTTCATAGATACACCTAAGTAAACAAATTTCTGGAGGAGAAAGAAATCTGAGCCTTTTTAATCCTCCTAAGCCGCGATTTACGTATAATTGTTTTTTCCCTTCAGAGAGAAGAAAGAGCCCACGTACTAAATGAGGATTTTCTAATCCCGAAATTTTGCTTAACGTTTTATTGGCAATTTTTGGCCAGGGGAACCAGATTTGCGATCCGTGAGTGTGTCCTGAAAAAATAAAATCTCCTGGATAGTTTTCTAGTGAGTATGCAGTATCTGGGTTATGCGAGAGGATGATACCCGGTAATGTGGGATTGTAATTAGTAAAAGCGTGTTGAGGATGAAATTGTTTGGTAAAGAGGTCTCCTAATCCCACAATATTGATCATATCAGGGATCTGATAGCTTTCATTGTGCAGAAGACGAACAGGAGTATTTTTCAATAAGTGCATTAACTCTGTGTGTGGAGCTTGTTGTTGTAGTCCTTCGGCAAAACGATAGTGATTCGAACCAAAGAGGCCTTGAGTAATAGAAACATACGCACGTCGTAAAGATTGACTTTTACTTCTGGGGATTATATCAATATTTCCTTGAATGTTTCTAGAAACATATTCTTGGTAATCATGATTTCCTAGGGAGGCATATATTCCTAAAGGGGCATGAAGAGAGTTCAAGAAGGCTTCTAACCGACCACGGTGTTCTAATTGTGAGCGACAAATGAAGTCTCCAGAGAATATAAGGATATCAGGAGAGAGACTTGCTATTTTTTTGGAAATTTTTTTAAGGAACCGGTTAGGCATGCTTTTTTGAAAATGTAAATCAGAAATGTGCACGATGCGCAAACCATGCAAGTAGGCATACTTCTTAGGTAATTTCCAAATGAGGCGCGATATTTTCAATTGATTGGGCTCTATAAAGTTTGCCCAAGAAAAAATAGCTAAAGAAGCTGCTGCCGAGGATAAAACAGTAAATCCCACAATTATACTATAAATAAACATTTTTCCCTCGTCCTAGCTCTAGGACGAGGAGACCGAGAAAGAATTGTTATGCCGATTTTATTTTATGATATGCCTAGAGAGAGCTTTTGTCATTTGAAACATATCTATAGTGCTTGACGAACCAAAAACTTTAGCCAGATTGCTATCTGGGAGGATGTTTCGTTTATTCTTTGGGTCTTGTAGATTGTGTTTTTTAATATATTCCCAGACTTTTTTTACAATTTCAGTTCGGGGCATAGGTCCCTTGCCAACAATAGCTGCCAACTCAGAGGAAATATTGACAGGGTTCATAAAAGCAGAGTTTTTATTTTTTTCACTCATCGACTACTCCTAGTAAAGGTGGAACGAAGAGACCTAAGCTCTTCATCACAACTTTTTTTATCTTTCAAGAAGGTTTATCGTCAAAACAAATTTAGTTTACTGTTTTTCTAGATTTTTTTAGGAAATGTAATCAGGAGGGGGGGATAGATCACTGAGAAGATGATGAAGAAATTGATGCTCTATAGACTCATTGACTTTATTATTTTCCCTTTTCTAGAATCCTAGCAATTACGAGATATTGAGTTTTATAATCATATGCATGACAGTTTAAATAAACGGTTGGAAGCTTTATTTTTAGGTTTAGATTTGACCGGGAGGTTTTTTTGACCTCGAAGGTAAAACTCAAGAATTAACACAACTCGAAAATAAGACTTTGCAGGAAGGATTTTGGCAAGACACCTCTCAAGCCGGAAAAGTTTCTGAACGCATCGCATTTTTAAGACGCCAAATCTTAAATTATCATGAATTGAAACAAAAGATAGAGAACCTGGCTTTTTTCTTAAATGAAGGTGACGACGCTATTTCTGATCCTGAGTTTCGCAAAGATCTAGAAAAAGAATTTACATATTGTGAGCGTATTCTTACTGAATGGGAAACACAACGTCTGTTGGCCGGAGAAGCAGATAAAAACTCTTGTTTTCTTACGATTAATGCAGGCGCGGGTGGTACGGAATCTTGTGATTGGGTAGAGATGCTTTTTCGTATGTATACTCGCTGGGCAGCAAGTCATCAATGGCAAGTGGAAATTGTAGACCGCTTAGATGGGGACGTTGCAGGAATTAAGCATATTACGATTAAAATTTCTGGGGAGTATGCTTACGGGTATGCTAAGGCAGAACGTGGAGTACATCGGTTAGTACGTATTTCACCTTTTGATAGCAATGCAAAGCGACATACAAGTTTTGCTTCTGTTGATGTCTATCCCGAGATTGATGATCAGATAGAGATAGATATTCGTCAGAGTGATTTGCGTATTGATACCTATCGTTCTTCAGGTGCTGGGGGACAACATGTCAATGTGACAGATTCTGCAGTGCGCATTACTCATTTACCTACGGGTATTGTTGTCTCTTGTCAAAGTGAACGTAGCCAGATTCAGAATCGAGAAAGTTGTATGAAAATGCTACGAGCACGCATGTATCAACAGATTCTCCAGGAACGTTTGGAAAAACAGCTTCTTGATAGGAAAAATAAAAAAGAAATTGCTTGGGGCTCGCAAATTCGTAATTATGTTTTCCAGCCCTATACCCTAGTTAAGGATGTACGTACAGGACATGAGACAGGGAACGTACAGGCTATGATGGATGGGGAATTGCTAGATGGTTTCATTAAAGCATATTTAGTGGAGTATGGAGAAGTCTCATGAAGGAAGAAGGTAAAGATACAGGAATTCCTGGGCTAGAAATACGCTATACATTGCCTAGTGATGGAGCTTACATGCAGAAGTGGTTGAATGATCCCAAAATTTTGCGCGGGTTCCCTTTAAAAACAGAAACAGAAATTCGCGATAGTGTAAATTTTTGGGTGGGTTTTTACCGTTATCATAGTAGCTTAACAGCCGTGTATAAGGGAGAAGTCGCTGGAGTCGCTACTCTAATTTTAAATCCTTATATCAAAGTGTCACATCATGCATTAATTTCAATTATTGTAGGGCCACTTTATCGTAATCAGGGTATTGGTACGGCATTATTAAATAATCTATGTCATTTAGCTAAGACGCGTTTTCATTTGGAAATTCTCTATTTAGAAGTCTATGAGGAAAATCGAGCGATTAACTTATATAAGCGCTTTGGATTTGTAGAAGTAGGTAGACAAAAGCGATTTTATAAAGATGAGATTGGTTATCTCGCGAAGATAACTATGGAAAAGAATTTGTAAGAACTGTCTTTTTCTAGGCATTTTCTATGGTATTTGTAAAAACAAGTCGCATTTTAAGGAAGTTTTATCATCAATTCTTGATTTCAATTATCCCTATGGGGAAATCGTTTCATCCTATGATTTCATCTTATCAACGTTCTCTTCCTATAGATTGTTCTCCTGGTAAGGTTTTTGATCTATACAAAATTTATCAAAGATTAAATGCACAATTTTTTGAAAGAAAATTGCATCTAACTATTGGGTGGTTTGGTCGGGAACGTTCAAAGTCCGTATGTAAAGCAGTTCTTGGTTCCTATCATGAGGGAGAAAAGGCCATTCGTATACATCGTTCTTTAGATCGGAAAGATATTCCATTATTTTTTATGGAATATCTTATTTATCATGAAATGGTCCATAGTATCGTTCCTCGTGAGTACTCAGTATCGGGAAGGACGATTTTCCATGGGAAAAAATTTAAGGAATATGAAAGGCGTTTTCCTTTATATGAGAAAGCCATCGCATGGGAAAAAGCCAATGTATATGTATTGTTACAAAAAACAAAATCAACAATAGGTAAGAAACATGGCAGGGCACAGTAAGTGGGCCAATACAAAATACCGTAAGGAACGTGCAGATCATAAAAAAGGTAAGATCTTTTCACGAACGATAAAAGAACTCATGGCTGCTGTGAAAAGTGGAGGCCCCGATCCAAAAACAAATGCGCGTTTAAGGGCTGTGATTCAAAAAGCACGGGATCAAAATATTCCTAATGAAAATATTGAGAGAAATTTAAAGAAAGCTTCAAGTTCAGATCAGAAAAATTTCGAAACAGTTATTTACGAGCTCTATGGATATGGAGGAGTAGGTATTGTTGTCGAAGCTATGACAGATAATAAGAATCGCACAGCATCAGATATGCGTATCGCAGTGAATAAGCGTGGAGGTTCCTTAGTGGAGCCTGGAAGCGTTCTTTATAATTTTTCCAGAAAGGGAGCATGCTATGTCCCTAAGAATGCTATAGATGAATCTACTCTTCTCTCTCATGTTGTTGATATAGGGGCTGAAGATCTAGAAAGTGATGATGAAGAATATTTTGTTGTTCTCTGCGATCCTGTAGAGCTCGGTACTATTAAGGAAAATCTTGTTGCTTTAGGAATTCCTTGTTCTGAAGAGAAGATAATCTATCTTCCCTTACGTCTTGTCGATTGTGATGAGAAAGATGGGGAAGCTAATCTTGCTTTAGTTGCATGGTTAGAGAACATTGATGATGTTGATGATGTATATCATAATATGGCGTAAAGCTTCCCCGTATTTTATATGAGAAAGCTTACTCCTTGTGTGTTGATTAGAAAAGAGCCTGTCCTACTAGAAGTTTTTACTCTGTTACTTTACTCAACGTCGCAGATAATTGTTTTGTCACATCTTTTGCTGCTTGCATTAGCTGTAGCCCTAAGCTAGATGAGGATGATTCAGCAGACCGAATAGCACTGTTCATAGATTCTCCAGCTTGCATTAGTGTAAGTCGGTTAGCCAGTGTACTCAGGGTTTGCGTAACTTCTGCTGCTGCTTGGGGAAGTTCTGATGGAGAATCGCTTGATAATGGTGATGCCATGCCCCTGGTTCCACCTACAGACTCTGAGACTGCTGTTTGTGTTGCAGGACTTGGCGTGCTTACGGTACTTCCTGTGGAAGTTGCTGAAGATAATACGTTAGACAAACTTGCTGTTACTCCAGCTGCTGC